>JBGCFO010000020.1:0-92850 GCA_045106955.1 Rickettsiaceae bacterium
CCATAGCTAGATTTGCCTACCTTAGCAATTCTAGCAAATACTCTATTGCTAGATGTGCGTTTATTATGACAAATTTGTAATTTGCTAGAATCGATAAAATATGTACCAGTATCCTCTCCCTTGAGCAATTGCATTAAACAAGAAAAAGGTAATATTAATCTTGGTAATAACTGAATAATACGACTATAACTAACAAGTTTAAAGTAACCTTTACATGCGCATGGTAGATGATATAAATAATAATTTTTAAAGTCTTGACACGGTGATAGATAAAAATAAAGCACTATGGCCATAAGCTCTGCTAAATTAAGATTACCATCCCTAATACGTATTTTATTAGTAGGGATTAAATAATTTTTTCCCATTGTTGATAAATTTTACAAAAATCATCTATGAGACAATATAAAGTTGTGATACATTTTTTCATTAGGAGTGGTTTTTAGTTAAAAAAATAATTTTAACTCCTCGCCATTCCTTTTGCAAACTGGGTTTTATAGTTTTCTTATCCTAAATTCGCATTCCTAGAAATATCCAAAATAATAGATAACTCTATTGGTTGATGCGATCTATCTTGATATTGTAATGGCTGAGGAAGTAATTTTTGTTTATGTAAGAATTTTAATGTTTTTTCTAGTCTTAGCTCACTAGAGTTTTGTATTAGTATTTGAGCAATTTTCTGTCTTGGGTAAATCTCGCTATTGGCATTCAATCCAAATGACAATAATATCTTAGTAAGATCTTCATGTCTTTTGGCGCTTCCACTTATCCCATGATAAGAAAACAAAGATTGTAATTGATCATTTGAAATGTCGAATTGCATGTCGGTTTCAACAATACAATTTAATAATTCTATGACATTGGTATTTGCAAGATGAGAATGCATTAAATCTTGAAAATAAGTATTTCCTGTTGCGAGATTATTATCTAATATAAGTTATATATAGTATTAATATATATATTAATACGAGTTATTATCAAATGTTTTGTATAAGAAATTATTGTTATTCACATTACCATTGTTTGGTTGGAGGAGAATTTCTTAGGCGATTAGATGGTGCTTCAAAGTTTCTTGGCGTACATTGGGGTTAATATAATACGTAATTGCTTTAATAATCAAATATTTTTACAATTTATTATTGATAGATAGTATTTTTATTTAAAAGGTTTTCTGCTAAACTAAGGAAAGACTCTGTGGATAAATTTTCGGCTCTATCTTGAGGATTGATCGATAAATCGTTTAAAATACCTAAAATATTTGGATGTAGAGATTTTAAAGAAGATTTAATCATTTTTCTTCGCTGATTAAATGCTATAGATGTTATAGTTTCGATCATGTTAATTAAATCATTTGATAATAAGTTGTTTTTTGGAGTAAGTTTGATCAATGTAGAATCAACGTTTGGTATTGGATAAAAATTGCATTTATCAATATCAAAGAGTTTTTCAACGTTGCATAATAATTGACAGATAACAGAAAGCCTACCATATGATTTACTATGAGGTTTACTATAAATACGCTCTGCTACTTCCTTTTGGAACATTAAGGTCATAGAATGAATTAAATGCAGATGTTTAATCCATTTTAAAATAAGTGTAGTCCCGATACTGTATGGTAAATTTGAAATAATATGTAATTTATCTCTAATAATATTTGATAAATCCAAATTTAATGCATCTTCATGTATAATCTCCATTTTTGGATATGTTGAATTTTTAATATCATGCAATAATGGAATGCATCTAGAATCCAATTCAATCACTATAAAACTCTTCGGAGAGTAATTAATTATAGATTTTGTTAACTCTCCTGTTCCAGGTCCAATTTCTAGCACAGTATCATGATTACTGAAATTAGCATGTCGAGCAATTTTATCGCATAAATTGGGATCAGTAATAAAATTTTGAGAATATCTTTTTAAAGGTTTAACGCCATGATATTGAGAATGTTTTTTCTGTAATGATTCCAGCACTAAGTTTTATTGTTTAATGCTCAACAATTTTGATATAGGACGTTGTATGTAAATCATTCAAAAAACTTTTAATCTCCATAGACATTTTTTTATTTTTAATTGTATCTAATACATATTTATGTTCTTCTGAATTTAAAGCTTCTGTAGTTTTTTCGCATAGCATAATTACTACTAGATCATCATCTATTTGGAGTATATTACTGATAGATTTAGGCTTCATATCTCTGATAATAACACGAAATTTCTCGTTAATAGAACTTAAATAACCATCCAGCTCATATTTGCTAGCAAAATTTTTATATATTGCTTCTGGTGTATTTTTGCACATTTTTATGTCAAGTTTGCGCTGTAAATGCTTCATTTGTTCAACATTTTTACTATTAATATTTTCTTGTGAAATAAACGCATAGGCCAATAATTTAGTATCTTTAGCGTTATTAAATTTAACAAGATCACTAGCTTCTTGTTTTGTGACATTTGCATTTTGTGAAATCTCAGACAGTATATGTTGTTTAATTAATTCAGATTTTACATAGAGCTTAAAAGCATCTATTAATTTTTTAGTGATTATTTTTTTTGCAATACCTCCAGCACTCATATTGTCATTACTTTCAATATTGCTTATTGCGCTTTCTATATCTTGATCGCTAATTTTTATGCGATGATTCTCAGCATAATTGAATAATAATTCTTGGTCTATTAGGTGCTCTAGTGCAAGTTTTGTAAATTTATGATCATTAGAGCTAGATTCTGAATCAATTCCCATTTTGATCATTAAACTTTTTTGAGTATCCAGTTCTTCTTTAGTAATAGCACTTTGATTTACAATTGCCACGATATCGTAATTTTTTGCAAAATGATTTTTATCATTTTTAGCTTCTATAGCGTATATCGAAGTATAGTTAAATGATATTATAATAAACAAGCAAATAGCTTTAATAGTAGAATTGATATTGAATAACATAATTGATTTTATAAGTTTACATATTTAATGTTGTTAATCCTATAGAAATACTTTTGCTATTAACCTTTTTAATGCCCCGGCTAGGATCAAAAGTATAATCGTCATAAAACTTTAAGCTTGTACTAACACAATCTTTGACATATGTCAATTTAATGCCTTTATAAAAAAATCTCATTTTTTTATGCAACAAGTCCATTGCTGCATCATGCTCAATAACAAATGAATCAGTAACATTATATTTAAAATAATAACGGAACTGACTAATCTTATTTGGTAGCTTTAGATCAATTTTATCTACAGTATAATATTTCTGGACATCACTAATCTTAATAATATCACACCCCAAGTATAAAGGATATGCATTCACATTTCCACCTATTTCATCAATAATAGCTCTCCATTTTTTATCTTTTCTAAATTTATAATGCAAATTAATGTTAGATACGTCAATAGAAGAGCTACCAACAATTTGCTTGTTGGCATTTGGAGTAATTGAGTTTTTATCGCTTAAAAATTGCCCTATAAATACATTCAAATAATTTTTATTGAATGCAATAGTGTTATTAAAACCGTAACTTAGTCTTTTGCCAAATTCATGATAATCTATACCAGAATAGTGATTTGATAAAAATAAATTTGAAGGAGTTAATTCATATTTATCTGGATCAATAAAATACTTATTTTTATCAGCTTTGCAGTTTAAACCATTGGTAAAAGACACAATTGGTTCTAGAATAGACGTTTTATAACCCAATTGGTAAATTATTGGATATTTCCAATTGATATGAATTTCTGGTATATCTCTAGACAAGGTTTTATGATGATAGAAATTATCATTGTATAAACTAGATTGTCGAATAAAATATACATCTTTTCTATTTTGCAAAGTAGCATTAACGATATGACCATTATCAGTAATAATTTTATCTGAAATAGAAGTAAATAGAGAATATCTAGATAGTTGATTACCAACATCTTGATGATATCCAATAAAATTATTTTTTAATGTAAAATATATATTCTCATCATCATTTAAAAAGAAAATATTTTTGGTACGAATTCTTGGAAAAACAAACGGATCTGTTTTTTTAGAGTTATTAGCCCTTAAACCCTGAAATGATAATCCAGTGATAGAAAAGTAATTAAAATCTTCTATGTGATTTAAAGAAATTTCAGATAGTAAATATGGATAGGATTTATGATAATAATTTTTTAAATAAGCCTTATCAGAAACTCGTTTTATAGAGAAATCATAATGATAATTATTAATATTAAAATTTCCATTAAAAAATAAATAATATCTATTTGATTTTGTATCTATTGTTTTTTGTTTGGTTACGATGTCTTGCACTTTAGAATAGCTAGTTTGCATTCCATACTTACCATATGGTAGCAAATGATTTGCTTCTAATTCAAAAATTCTATAATCACTGCCAATTCTAGGAGTAAATAATACTTCAAAATTAGGCTTTGGACGATAATATATTGGAATTGCTAAAGTATTATATTTCATGTTTGGGATTAATATTCCAGAACGTCCTTCAGACCCGGGTTTTGGATGAGATAAATATGGTAAATACATAATTGGCACACCGTAAACAAGAAAAAATACATGTTTGTATACAATATCATCTTTTTTGACATAAGCGTTATTAGCAGAAATTTGCCATATAGGGCTGCAATTGGAATGAATAATGCATGGCGTGAAGCTTGCATCAATTAATTCAATATTATCTTCATCTATCTTATGCGCTAAAGATGCAATTAATACAGAATTATTTTTTAATTTTAATGTTAAATCGTCAATAATTCCTTTCTTGAGCTGATCTTGAAAAAATACTAGATTACCATATACGATGTTATTTTGATTGTCGCTAATTCTTACATTACCTTGTGCAAACAGAGAATCATTTTTAATATCATATAACAAACTATTTGCTATTACATAATAAGTGTCAGTAATAATTTGAACATTTCCTTGCAAGTAAATAAAATTTTTATTTTCATCGTATTTGGTTATATCAGCGGATATAAAAATTTGTTCAAATTTATCATTTAGATGATCATTTAATTTAGTATCATTTTTGAATATATCATAATGCAATAATTGATTGTTTAATATATTACGCTCATCGCTATAACTATTGCTTTTCAAAACAATAGTTGATAACACTAATATTAGTAAAATTTGACTATAACGAAGTATCATTGGCATTAAATCTATGTTAGTCTATCCATAGTCTTTATAGATGAAAATATTAATATACTAGTATATAAGTGTAAATGCAAAATTTACATCTCGATTTGGATAAACAGTCTTTTTTTGATCAAGAGTTTTCTGTTTCTGAACTTTCGTCTCAAGTTAAGAATTTGATCTCTAGCAATTTTTTACAGATCAGAGTTAGAGGTGAAATCTCTGGTCTAAAAATTGCTGACTCTGGTCATGGATATTTCAGTCTAAAAGAAAATCAAGCAATTCTTTCATGTGTGTGCTGGAAAAATACCTTATCTAAAATCAAAATACCAATTAAAGATGGTATGCAAGTTGTGCTTCATGGGAGTTTAACGACTTATTCTGGACAATCTAGATATCAAATCTCTGTAGGAGCAATTGTTCTTCATGGTGTTGGAGAAATGATGCAAATACTGCAAGAACGTAAAGCTCGTTTGCTTGCTGAAGGATTGTTTGATAAAGATAAAAAGAAATCATTGCCATTTATGCCTAAGCAAATTGCTGTTATTACATCGTTAAGTGGCGCCGTGATTAAGGATATTATTCATAGAATTCGTGATCGATGCCCAACGAACATCCTTATTTATCCAGCAACCGTGCAAGGAGAAACAGCCGCAACTGAGATGACCCAAGCACTTCATTTTCTAAATAATAACAATCAATCAATTAAGCCTGACGTAATAATTATTGCTAGAGGAGGGGGTTCGGTAGAAGATTTATGGCCTTTTAATGATGAGGAATTAATCAGAGAAGCATATATATCAGATATTCCAGTTATATCTGCAGTAGGACATGAAACAGATTATACATTGCTTGATTTCGTATCAGACCTTAGAGCACCAACTCCAACAGCCGCTGCAGAAATTATATCGCCTGATATGAAAAGTTTAAGACATACTATAACTGTGTATTATAAAAAACTATTAAACTACACTAATCAATCAATTAATCATAATCGATTTGTATTAAAACGATATGAAGTCATTATGCAAAGATGTAGTAGATATATAGTTGAATATACACAAAAACTTGATGAATTATATTTTCGTTTAAATGAAACGATATCGCAGATATTAAAAATCAAATCAATTCAATTAAGCAAGTCAAGTATGAGATCAAACCAGCTGTTTAATATATGTAATTACAAAAAATTACAACTCCATAACTTATATACAAAAATCATACAATTAATAGATCAAAAATTAATTACTTATAAATATAAATTAGATATAAGCACTTCATCGCTTGAAAATATAAACTACAAGAGTATATTGAAACGTGGTTTTGTAATGACCAAATCAACAAATGGTAAATTGATCACATCTTATCAAACTGCTAAAACTCAAGAAGAAATAGAGCTTGTATTCTTGGATGGAATATTAAAAATGTATAATAAAAAGTAGGAAATATCTTACATACGACTATTCATTATCACTTATGCCCCAAAGATATTTTTTTTCTACCCAAGCTTTATATTGCATTATCTCTACTTCGCACCAATTATCTTTACATTTATGTAATTGACATCGGATATTTGGTGATAGCACTACTACTAGCTTGCTATCTATGTTTGGGGATTTATATAAATTTACCAAATCATCACTCATTATAATGATATAACGTTTATTTGATATAGCGCTTGAATGAATCCAGCCTGTATCACCTTCAAAGTCTATAATTTGATACCAATTGTCGTATTGCGATGTAATCTTTATTGGCTCTCCTTTCTTAATAAAGACCAATATTGGATTAGATTTAAATGATGGTCCAATCCTGACATTAACTTCATTAAATTTTATAGATGCAAATCGTGGAAATATCTTTTTATTATCATCTTTTGCAAAGGAATAGCAACCAATAAAAAAATTTAATGTAAATGATATTATGAGGATATATTTTTTGATATTGCTATACATCTTTCTCTGACGCTATAAGAATTCTATCTTTTTTAGCAATAGTATATCCTCCAGCTCTAAATTGACTCTTAAGTCTATTAATCTCGTTTTCACTAACACCGGTAGATTTAAGAACTGCTCCTCCTAATTGCAAACCAATTTCATAATCTTCTGGAATTATTACACTTGCTCCTGCGTCATAAAACTCCTTTGCTTGCCTTAGGTTTTTTAATCTCACGATAATATCTAAATGATTAAAATTGCTGTATATGGATTTCAATGCTTTTTTGATAGTAATTTTATTATTAATTGCTAATAATACAGTTATTGCCCTTTCTGCTCCAATAGCCTGTAATGTTTCTAGGCTTGATATATCGCCTTTAAAAACAGGAAATCCATTTGATATTTCTTCAACAACAATGTCATTATTTACATCTAATGCAATATAATTTATATTCTCTGCTTCTAGTACCCGAGCGATCATTTTGCCAACTCTTCCAAAACCGCCTATAATCACATGATTTGTTAAATCTCTTGCCCCATATTCAACTATTTGTATTGGGCTTCTTCCTAGGATTGATTCAATTTTTTCAAATATTTTCTGGCCAGCAAATGCAAGCAATGGCGTTAATGCCATAGTACATGTTACAACAAGAAGTAAGATATTTGCGACATGTTCTGTTAATATGCCATTTTCTTTTCCAAGTCCAAATAATATAAAAGCAAATTCTCCTCCTTGAGCTAGCAATAGACCCGAGTATACTGATATACCTCGATTAAATCCAAACATAACACATAGGATTGTAATGATAACAGTTTTAACAATAATTAAACCCAGAGACATTAAGATTATTAATGTAATTTCTGAATAAATTTCAAATACATCGATTTTCATTCCAACTGTCATAAAAAACAAACCTAGAAATAAACTTTTAAAAGGATAAATGCTTTTTTCTGCTTGAATTCGAAACTCAGTTTCTGCTACCAATACTCCTGCAATAAAGGCACCAAGAGCTAAAGATAATTGAAAATATTCAGTGCCAAAAGCAGCTGACAATACTACAAGTAAAGTAATTGCTACAGCTAATTCATTACTATCTTGATCTGAAGATATAAATGAAAAAATCGGCCTTAAAAACACCCTTCCACAAATAAAAATTCCAAATAATGCAAAGATTGCTTTTACAAATGACGTTAGTAAAACGGTAGACAAAGATGAGGTCATTGTTGCATTGTCGCCTAGTAAAGGGGTAATAACAAGCAATGGAACTACAATAAAATCTTGTAATATCAATATTGAAAGTGCAATTCTACCAACTTGAGTTGCTTGCATTTTATTTTCTTCGATTACTCTAAGTACTATCGCTGTGGATGATAAAGCAAGGCCACCTCCGATAATAATGGCAGCATTAATATTATGAAATGTTAATATCACCGTTCCTGAGATAATTAACGTTGTAATTAATACTTGTAGCGAACCTAGACCAAAAACATATTTTCTCATTGCTTTTAATCTTTCAAATGACAACTCTAAACCTATTGCAAATAGTAAAAATACTACTCCAAATTCTGCTAAGCCTTTAGTTTGATCAAACGTAACAATACGAAGGCCATGATCACCAAGAGCAGCTCCAGCAACTAAATAGCCAAGTACAGGACTTAATCTAAAGTGACGAAAAATAGCTACTATAAATACAGCAGTAGCTATGAGCGTTATAATATTAATTAAAATGTGATCTTGCGCCATAAATAATTTTTATTTATTTGTGTTATTTTTTTATGTTTTTATTGCCATTTCGATTCTAAATCAATCCGGACTCTTTCTTCTGCGTTAAATACGTTAACTATTATATCTCCAACGTCAATTAATACCCAGGCAGAATTATTGAGACCTTCAGATATAGAGTGCATGCTAAGTTTGGATTTTAATTCATCGATTATGTATTGGGCAATAGCGCTAACATTTTTTTTAGAACTTCCTGTAGCTAATATCATATATTTTGCTAAATCTGTTTTATTTTCTAAATCAAGGAAGATTACATCTTTGGCTTTCTTTTCTTGTAAGCAATTTATAATAAAATTTTTTAAATTATCTATCATTATTTTTTATTGAATTATATTTTTTTTAATCTGAGATGATGATATATCTGATTTAATGTCATAATAAAAAGTGATATTAGAATGAATAGGAAATTTTGATGCATTAACACACATATTATATCCAGGTCGAGCTAGAACAATTATTTTACATAAATCTACTATATCTTGATATCTATACCATTTGTTAAAATTATATATATTATCTTTGCCTATTATCCAAGAAAAATCAACCATTGAAAATCTATTAATTAAAAATTTTAGACAGTTATATGTGTGAGTCGTTTTAGTGTGCTTGATTATATCAAATTCAGCTGTGGAAATAATAATTTTTGGGTTAAAGGTAATTTTAGCGGTTTGGGCGCGTTTAAATATATCAAGATCATACCGATGTTTTAATGGATTTTGCATTGCAATTAACCATAAAGCATAATCAAACCCTAGATTATTTAATGCGTAATTACTAATTGCAAGGTGCCCATGATGAGCTGGATTAAAAGATCCTCCTATAATAGCTATCTTTAATTTAGTGTTATTCAAAAAATTTAAGGATTGCAAATTATGTATCTTTTTTATAGATTTAAGATCTGAATGAATATTTAAAGTCATACGCTTTAAAAATTGTAATACTAGTTAATTAAAATAACATTAAAAATGGCAATATCAAAATGGCAATATCAAAAGAAGCACTATTTAAAATAATCAGTGAAAAATTTTCGAATGCTAAAATCAATATTTCAGATTTTGTAGGCGATCAAAATCATTACACAATAGAAATTATTGATCATCAATTTAAAGGTATGAGTTTATTGAATCAGCATAAAATGGTTCAAAACGCTCTATCAGAAATATTAAAAGAGCAATTGCATGCGGTTACGATAAAAACAAAATACCAATGAAAACTGCATTTCTAATAAAAATTTATATACAGAGTTTATATTTGATATATAATTCTCTTATTAATCTTCAATAACATTAACAATTTTACACTATGACAAATCAAGAACCGGAATATAGCGCTCAATCTATCAAGGTATTAAAAGGCTTGGAAGCCGTTCGAAAAAGACCTGGTATGTATATTGGAGATACAGAAGATGGATCTGGCTTGCATCATATGGTATATGAAGTGATTGATAATTCGATCGATGAAGCTTTAGCTGGGCATTGTAGATCTATTAAAGCATCTATCAACAAAGATGGTTCTGTAACGGTCTCTGATGATGGACGAGGTATACCAGTTGATATACACGAAGGAGAGGGTATTTCAGCTGCAGAAGTTATCATGACTCAGTTACATGCCGGTGGTAAATTCGATCAGAATTCATATAAAGTCTCTGGCGGTCTTCATGGAGTTGGTATATCAGTCGTTAATGCTTTATCTACGTGGTTAGAGCTACGTATATATAGGAATGGCAAAGAATATTTCATGCGATTTAATTCTGGTATCACTGAAAACCCTTTAAAATCAGTTGGAGACTCCAATAAAACAGGTACAGAAATTACCTTTCTTCCTTCTATCGAAATTTTTAGTGCTATAGATTTCAATTTTAGCATTCTAGAAAACAGGCTTAAGGAATTGGCATTTTTAAATTCTAAAGTTAAAATTCTTTTAGAAGATCACAGAGAACTAGAAATAAAGTCTGTGGAATTTGCTTTCACAGGAGGCATCTCAGAATATGTGCAATATTTAGATCGAAATAAGAATTCAATTAGTCCATGTATTAGCTTTACAAATTTAGATGGTCCAATGGAATTAGAAATTGCTATTCGTTGGAATGATTCTTATCATGATAATATATTATGTTTTACTAATAATATATGTCAAAAAGACGGTGGTACGCATTTATCAGCATTTAAAATTGCTTTAACTAGAGCAATTAATTTTTATATAGAGAATAATAATACAAACAAAAGAAATAAAATAAACATCACAGGAGATGATACAAGAGAAGGCATCACTTGTGTTTTATCTTTAAAAATGCCAGATCCAAAATTTTCATCTCAAACAAAAGATAAATTAGTTAGTTCTGAAGTTCGTGGCATGATCGAATCTAATGTATATAATAAAATGTTTCAGTGGCTAGAAGAACACCCAAATCATGCAAAAAATATCATCAACAAGATTACTGAGGCTGCTCTAGCAAGGGAAGCTGCAAAAAAAGCGAGGGAGCTTACTAGACGTAAATCTGCTTTAGAAATTTCTAATTTACCTGGTAAATTATCCGATTGTCAGGAGCGAGATCCGGCTAAATGTGAGCTATTTATAGTAGAAGGAGATTCAGCTGGAGGTACTGCAAAGCAAGGGCGAGATCGTAAATATCAAGCCGTATTACCATTAAGGGGCAAAATTTTAAACATTGAACGTGCTAGATTTGATAAAGTGCTTACTTCTGAGCAAGTTGGAACGTTAATTACTGCGCTAGGTAGTGGAATAGGAAAGGATGATTTTAATGTAGAAAAACTAAGATATCATAAAATTATATTAATGACAGATGCAGATGTTGACGGGTCTCATATTAGAGCTTTATTATTAACATTTTTTTATCGCCATATGAAAGAAGTTATTGATCATGGGTATCTTTATATCGCACAGCCTCCATTATATCAAATCAAAAAAGGTGGATCGTTAAGGTATTTAAAGAATGAATATGCATTTAAAGATTATTTACTCAATGCATCGATCAATGATAGTATTTTAGTTTTAAACAATGGCGATGAAATTTTTGGCGATGATTTAAAGCAGATTATGAATAATATAATGCAATTGACAATGCATTTAGAGAATATTTCGCAGTATTTAAATGTCGATATAGCTGAGTTTTTAGCTATGCATAATTTATTAAATGATAATTTATTTACAGATCAAGAACGTTTAGAGCTGGTCTTAGAAAATTTTAACGAATTGTACAAATCTCAAGATAAAACTAAATTAGAAGTAAAAATATCGGATCATGAAGTAGAATTTTTTAGATTTGTACGTGGTTTAAAAGAAAAGAGCGTTATTACAAAAGATTTAATTTCTGAATCTATTTTTGTTAAATGTAACGATATAGCAGTTGATTTATCAAGGGCTATAAATGGATTACTTAAAATTAGAATCAAAACTCAAGAATATGAAGTTCGCTTACCAAGAGAGATTTTAGATTGCATTACTGAATCTAGTAAAAAAAGTATATCAATTAAAAGATTCAAAGGTTTGGGTGAAATGAATGCCGATCAATTATGGGAAACAACACTAGATCCAGAAGCAAGAACATTGCTTAAAATTAAAATTAATGATAACAATGATGCTGATCAAACAGTTTCAACTTTAATGGGTAGCGCTGTTGAACCAAGAAGAGAATTTATTCAAGAAAATGCATTAAGGGCAGTAAATTTAGATGTATAATAATCATTATGATTCCAATAATATTTTCAATAAAATTATCAATGATGAGTTAGAATCTAAGAAGTTTTATGAAGATGATTATTTAATAGCAATTCATGATATTAATCCAGTAGCGCCTATTCATGCATTGGTAATACCAAAGGGTGAATACGTAGATTATGACGATTTTATTTCAAATGCAGATCAAGATGAGGTATATCATTATTTTAAAACAATAGAAGCTATAGCAAAAAACCTGGATGTTGAAAATCATGGATACAGAATTGTAACAAATAAAGGAGCTCAATGCGGTCAAACTGTTTTTCATTTTCATACTCATATTATCTCTGGTAAAAAGCTTGGGGAGTTAGGGTGATTAATTAATAGTAATTATATGACAAGAAAATATAGTGTAGCCGTTGTTGGAGCAACTGGAAGTGTTGGTAGTAAGATACTTCAACTTTTATCAGAACAAGATTTTCCAATTAAAGAGATATACGCAATTGGTTCGAAATCTTCCGCTATTAGAGAAGTGCCATTTGGCTATGATATGTTAACTGTTCAAGTTATTGATGATGTTGATTTTTCTTCTGTGGATATTAGCTTTTTTGCTGTCAATGATAATGTTTCAAAGAAATATGCGCCAATTGTTGCAAGTAAGGGATCTGTTGTAATAGATAAATCCACATACTTTCGATACGATGATCAAGTACCTTTAGTTGTACCAGAGGCAAACCTATCTAGCATGAAAGCTTACAGCAACAAAAATATTATTTCTAATCCTAATTGTTGCGTGATTCCTTTAGCAGTAGCATTAAAACCATTGGATAATTTAGCAAAAATTAAACGACTTGTTATTTCTACTTACCAATCAGCTTCTGGAGTTGGAAAAGCTGGTATGCAGGAGTTGTACAATAACACAAAAGCAAAATATACATCTAGCGAAGTACAGCCAGATGTATTTCCAGATCAAATTGCATTCAATCTCTTTCCTTGTATTGGTGATTTTGGAGCTGACGGTTACTGCGACGAAGAGACAAAAATTTCATTAGAATTACAAAAAATTATAGGCAGTCATATTAAATCTACAGTCACTTGTGTCAGAGTACCTGTTTTTATTGGTCATTGCATGTCTGTTAACGTTGAATTTAAAGATAAGATAGATGCTAAAGACGCGATAGAGGTATTAAAAGAATCCGATGGTATATCTGTAATATCAAGCAAGTTAAAACCGTATATTACATCAATTGATTGTGTTGGAAAAGAAGAAGTATTTGTATCGAGGATTAGAAATGATTTAAGCTGCGCAAACAGCATTAACTTATGGATTACAGCTGATAATTTATTCAAAGGCGCAGCGCTCAACGCTGTTCAAATTGCTCAAGAATTAATAAGTGAATATTTGATATGATGATTTGCGAAGAAATCCTAGAATTTGCTAAAATAAATCAAATTAAATTCATATCAATGAAATTTATTGATGTATCCGGTAATTTATTACAAATAGATAGCTTAATTTTAAATCTCAAACAAGATAAAGAATGTTTTGTAATTAATGATTTTTATTTGCTTCCTAATAGATATTTTATTGATCCTTTTAGAGCGATTCAAACAATATCATGTGTGTGTGAAAATCTTACTATGCACAATAGCCGTGCATTAATTAATGAAATAATCAATGATAATATAGAATGTGAATATGCAATTTGTGATATATATTGTCATATTATCGATAAGAAAGTTGAAGCTAGTAAAAAAATAGAGAAAAATTCTGATAATTGTATTTATCAAGTAGATCCATTTGATGGATTATCTAATTTAAGAACAGAAATAACTGAGATTTTAGATAATTTAGATATAATGATACTGCATCATCATCATGGATTAGAGAATTCTTCAATTAATATTACAATTAAGTCTAACATATCAAATATTGCAGATGAAATATTAATATTGAGATACGTTATAAGCAATGTATCTCAGTCTTATGGAAAAATTGCTAGTTATGATATGCAAAATAACGATAATTATAGAGATCAGTTCAGTGTTTCCATAAAAATGAAACATTCTATTAATACTAATATTATCGATGATCAAATTTCTGATTTTACTAACTTGCCAATTTCGTATAAAATAAAATCAAATACATCATCAAATTTAATAATAATTGATGTATTCCAAATCAGATGTAATTATTATTTAATTATTTGCTTTTTAATTTTTAGATTTTTTTATAATCAATTAGATACTAAAATACGCAATTCATTGGATGCTTTATTAAGATTTTTATAAATGCATGTTGCATTTTATAGAGTATTTGTTAAAATATAATTAATAATTAATAATTGTAATACAAATATTAATTACAAGACATTGATTCGGTTATTGACGCAAATGTAAATGCATATATAATCATTGATATTTATAGAAGTTGTTATAATTAATTATTAAAATCATTTAATGAAAAACCTAGTTCAAGCATCAGATAAATCAGACATAATTAATCCATTAAAAGATGCTATAGCTAAATGCAAGTTAGCATTTATTATAACATTTTGGTTTGCATTTGTTATAAACTTGTTAATGTTATTAACTCCGTTATACTCCCTTCAAGTATTGGATAGAGTTCTTGGCAGCGGTAATAAAAATACTTTATTGATGTTATCTCTTATCATTGGATCAATTTATTTAGTGTATGGTTTATTACAAATTGTACGTTCTTTCATACTTATTAAAGTAGGTGCATGGTTAGATAAAACCTTAACTCCAATTTTATTTTCTCAAAGTATTTCTGCATCAGCTATGAAAATCCCAGGAGCTGGCAGTCAATTACTACGAGATTTTCAAACGGTAAAGACTTTCCTTACTAGTACTGGTATTAATACAATATTTGATGCTCCTTGGAGTATAATCTACATCATTGTAATATTTTTAATTCATCCATATATAGGTATATTAACGATTTTTGGAGCAGTTATTATAGTGTTTTTTGCATTTTTTAACGCTGTTGCAACAAATCGCGCACTAGGCGAAGCTAGTGAGTTTGCAAATAAAAGTTATGTGCAGTCTGAAATAGCAAATCGTAACGCTGAGGTGGTTGAGGCAATGGGTATGGCTTCAAATGTTTCTAAAAACTGGCATCGATTAAATCAAAATGCTTTACAAAAACAATCCGTTGCAAGTTATAGAAATGGTGTGATATCAAATGTTGCAAGATTTGTAAGAAATTTAATGCAAATGTGCGTTACAGGCATTGGCGCATATATTGTTATCAAAACAAACAGTGAGCAAATGACTCCAGGTGGTATGATAGCTAGCTCAATCATTGTTGGTCGCGCATTAGCTCCATTTGATAATGCGATAGAATTATGGAAAAATATCAGTGGTGCAATGAAATCTTATAAAAATATCAATAAGTTTTTTTCGAACTATAAACCACGCGATGAAGCAATGGAAATTCCTGAGGTTGATGGAAATTTAGCCGTAGAAAATGTATATTTTGCATTACCAACCCCTCCTAAGATACCTGGAATGCCACAGCAAAATGCAATGCCGAAATATATATTAAATGGCATTTCATTTAGTTTGCAAACTGGAGAAATACTTGCAATTATAGGCCCATCTGGGACAGGTAAATCTACCTTAGCTAAAATTATGATAGGAGTTCTTGCGTCTACCTCTGGATCTGTGCGCTTAGATGGAGCTGAAGTTTACAAATGGAATAGAAAGAATTTTGGTCAGCATGCTGGCTATTTACCTCAAGGTATAGAATTATTTAGTGGTACTATCAAAGAAAATATCGCTAGAATGGATGATAATCCAAATCCGTCGGATGTTATTGAAGCTGCTAAAATGGCTGGCGCTCATGAAATGATTTTGAAGTTTTCAGATGGGTACGATTCTGATATAGGCGTAGCTGGATCTAGCTTATCTGGAGGGCAAAAGCAAAGGATTGGATTAGCCAGGGCATTTTTTGGTCAGCCAAAGTTAGTGATTTTAGATGAGCCTAATGCTAATTTAGATGAGGCAGGAGAAATGGCTTTATCGAAAGCTTTAAAACAAGCAAAAGAAAAAGGAATTACTGTTGTAGTCATATCTCATAGACCTTCTATATTGTCTGTTGTAGATAAAGTAATGATTATGCAAGACGGGGCCGTTGCGGCTTATGGTGATGCAAAAGAGGTTATTAATAAAGTTAAGTTGCTTAATAACGGCACAATACACATTAACGAATAATAATTATAAATATGTCAAAAATACAAGGGCCAAAATTGCCTAATAAGCTAACCCCAGAACAGATTAAGCAGTTAATGTCAATGCAGCAAAAAATGATGATGCAGAAAATGACTAAAACTCAGCGTTATATTCATATTTTCTTATCTACTCTCATCAAGTATATGCAAGCCTGGATTGTGTATTTAGATAGATTTATAAATTTTATCACTAAAAGCAATGATCCAGATCGTAATGATGTATTACAAGCCGCTAGAGCGCCTATATTATGCGGAGGTTTTATTATATTATTCTTTGTAATTTTTGGTGGATTATGGAGTGTAATTGCACCGTTAGATAGTGCTGCACATGCGTCTGGAACTGTTATTTCCAATACTAATAAAAAAACAATTCAGCATATACAGGGCGGAATTATTAAAAAAATCAATTTTAAGGCGAGTGATGAAGTTAAAGCCGGAGATGTATTGATTGAATTAGAAGATGTTCAAACTAAAGCTAAGTATGAAAATACTTTAAATCAATATAGATCATCTATTGCCAATGAAGCTAGATTAATTGCAGAAAGAGATAATTCCCAAAATATTACCTTTCCGGAAGAGCTACTTGAAAATCAAGATCTGGAATCTGTAAAAAGTATTATCAAAACACAGGAGCATTTATTTAAATCAAAAATTGATGTATATAATAACACTAATGATAGTTTGGAGCATCAAATAATTCATTCCAAAAAGCAACTAGATGGATTACAAGCTAGGTATAAATCATTGAAAGAAAATCTAGCTATATCGAAAGATAGACTAGATGCAACAAGACAACTCCTAGAGAAAGGAGTAGCTAGTAAATCAGTATATTTAGATCTAGAATCAAGATTTATTAGCATTAGTGGTGACTTAGCTGCAACTGAAGCTGAAATATCTAAAGCTCATCAAGAAATTAAACAAAAAGAAATTGCGCTTATTAACTTAAGAAGCGATTCAGATTCTAAGATTTTAAGCGAACTAAAAGATACTCAGCAAAATATAGGAGCATTAAGAGAGCAATTATTTGCTGATAAAGATTCCTTGGAACGTATTATGATTCGCTCTCCTGTTAATGGTACAATAAATGTATTGAATTATCATACGATCGGAGGTGTTGTATCTCCTCAGCAGGCAATAGCAGAGATTTCACCTCAAGAAGATCATTTAATGGTTGAAGCGATGATTATGCCTCAAAATATCAGTAATGTTTATCCTGGGCTAGAAGCTAAGATGAGATTTTTACCGTTTAAGTCTCGTACAACTCCAACAGTTACAGGTAAAGTAATATCGGTATCGCCAGATGTAGTACAAACTCAAACCAAAGATGGTGCAATGAGTTATTATACCGCGCGTATTGAAATTAATAAGGAAGAATTTGATCGTATTGCAAAAGTTAAGAATCTAGAGTTGTTGCCTGGAATGAATGTAGATGTGAATATAGTGACTGGAACAAGAACGTTACTTAGATATTTATTGGATCCATTGCTAGATGTAATGTTTAATGCATTCAAGGAAAAGTAAATTTGCGTGGTACCTCTGACTGGATTTGAACCAGCATGCTCTAAAGAGCAGTAGATTTTGAGTCTACCGTGTCTACCATTCCACCACAGAGGCCTGATCAATCTAATTTAAAGATTGTATCAGCTAGCATTATAAAATATTTATTACTATAATCAAGTAATTAATTATTGACGAAATAAGAGTTTATAGTATTATTTAGACCAAGTGGTCGCGTAGTTGCGTAAAGATTTTTTTACGAGGAAAGTCCGGACTCCGTATAGAACATGATGCTGGTTAATGGCCAGCTAATAAGTTATAAAAATCTTATTAAGGGAAAGTGCCGCAGAAAATATACCGCCAAATTATTGCGATTAAGAGATTTTATTGGTAAATCTAGTACATGCATTGGTAAGGGTGAAATGGTGCGGTAAGAGCGCACCGGTAATTTGGTGACAAATTACGCATGGTAAACCCCATTAGGAGCAAGGCCAAGCAGTGTAATTGTGGTTTTAAATCACCTGTTTTTGTTCTATAACAGCTAATTATACGGGTAGGCTGCTTGAGGTAAATGGTAACATTTATCCTAGATAAATAACTACGAATTACAGAATCCGGCTTATAGACCACTTAAATATCGTCACTTTGTTACGTTGTATTTAATGAAACTATATCATCACACAATTTGCCCATTTTCTCGTCAAATTAGGTTATATCTAAAGGAGTTAGATACAGAATTTAAACTTTTTAGAGAGGATTATTGGCTGAGATCGCAATCATTGTTAAAACTAAATCCAGCTGGTAATTTACCAGTACTTATGCTTGATGATAATTCAATTATTAGCGGGGCATATCCAATTACAGAGTATTTCAACGATGCTTATCAAGATTTTATTTTTATGTCGCAAAATATTTTAATAAAATCAGAGATACGTCGGTTGATACATTGGTGTAATGATAAATTATATCACGAAGTCACTAAGATACTAATAAATGAAAAATTTATTAGTATGATATTTAGTTATACTCCGCGAGTTAATCATCTACAAATTGCACATGAAAATTTAATGCAACATTTAAAGTATTTTACTAACATGCTAGAATCTAGGTCATTTTTAGCTTGTGATACAGTAAGTGCTGCAGATATTGCATTAGCTTGTCATATATCAATTATTGATTATTTTGGTCAGATTAATTGGGATAAATGGCATGTAATAAAAAATTGGTATGTAATTTTAAAATCTCGGCCATCATTTCAAGAATTATTGCACGATAGACTTGCGGGATTTGATCCACCATTATACTATCATGAATTAGACTTTTAGCATTAATTTACAAAGATAGTATGTATGGATGATAATATTTTTAGAGGTTTAATCACGGCCTTAATAACGCCTTTTAAAAACAATAAAATTGATTTAGACGCTTTAGAACGTATTTTAAATATTCAGATCCAAGCTAAGGTAGACGCTGTTATTTTAGCTGGAACAACAGGAGAAGGAACGAGCTTAAATACAGATGAATATTGTGAATTAATAAATAACGCTTTAGAAATTACTTCTAACCGTATACCGATCATTGCATCTTGCTCTTCTAGTAATACTCAATTTATTATTGACTTACTGTCGAGATTTAACAATACAGCTCTAGACGGAGTTATGTGCAGTGTGCCACCATATGTTAAACCTACACAAAATGGTATTTTTGAACATTTTAAAGCTATACACGATAACATTACGATGCCTATGATGTTATATTCTCCATTATCTAGGACATCGGTTGATATTAACAATGACACTTTATGTAGATTAATGAAATTACCACGAATTTTAGCGCTAAAAGATTCTACAGGAGACGTTACAAGGCCATTGAAGCTGTATGATCAAGCTAAAAAAGCTCAGTTTAATTTATTATCAGGCGATGATATTTTATCAATCGCATATCGGTCTCATGGCGGTTGCGGATGTGTATCTGTTGCAAGTAATATTGCTCCAAATTTATGCAAACAAGTGCAAAGCCATTGTGATAATGATCAATTTAATTTAGCGTTATCTATAAATCAAAAATTAGCCCCTTTGTATGAAGCTTTATTTTTAGAATCCAATCCAATTGTTATAAAATATGCGATGCATTTTGCTGGCTTATGTGAAAATGAATTAAGATTGCCATTAACAGTTGTTAACTATCATACAAAACAAAGAATTGATCCGATTATAAGAGATCTAAAAACAGAATATACAAACATGTAATATAATGTATAATTATGATTATAGACTGTATTTGAATATCGTATATGCCAGAATATCATAAAAATATCGCAAATAATAAAAAGGCTTTGTTTAATTACTTCATCGAAGAGAAGTTCGAAGCTGGATTGGTATTGAAAGGCACTGAAGTTAAGTCATTACGTCATAATAAAGCAAATATAATTGACAGTTATGCTTTATATGATGCTAATTCAGATTCTTTAATTTTACATAATTGCTATATAGCGCCATATGATAAAGCAAGTTACCTAAATCATGAAGTACGTAGACAACGAGTGCTGCTTTTACATAAGAATGAGATTAGAAAAATCATTGGCAAAATTAAGATCAAGGGTTATACTTTAATTGCGTTATCTTTATATTTTAACAAAAAGAATATTGCTAAGGTAGAATTGGCATTAGCTAAAGGTAAGAAGATTCACGACAAAAGAGATTCGATAAAAGATAAAGATTGGCGGCGTGAACAGGAAAGATTAATACGTACAAAGTTATAATATGTCTACAAAAATTCATTTACTAGATGCTATGAACGATCGATTACCTTATCTTTCTCAAGATGATGTTAGATTGGCAATTAGTATTATGATAAAATACATTACAGATCAATTGTCTCAAAATCGTAGAATTGAGATTAGAGGTTTTGGCAGTTTTGGATTAAGAAAGCGCAAATATCGTGGACAATCAGAATTATATAACGTTGTTTATTACAAAATGTCTAAAGACATTAGAGAACATCTAAAGGAGTAATTTTTATGGATATTAGTCTATTAAATGAGGTCTCTAGAGAGGCTGTGTACGTCTTATTAGCAATATCTTGGCCAGTGTTGCTACTTGCATTAGTTGTAGGATTAGCAATATCATTATTTCAAGCTTTGACGCAAATTCAAGAGCAAACACTTACCTTCGTTCCAAAGATTATCAGCATTTACATAGGAATGCTGACAATTATGCCTTATATGTTTTCTAAATTACAGGTCTTCGTTGATCATATAGTACAAACCATCATTTATTTGTAAATATTAAGCTATATTAACTATTTCGTTGCATAAAATCAACTACTTCAAATTATTATTAACAAAACTTATATAAATAGTAAATGATACGTCTAATAACTATGATAACATAATTATTAACAATATTTAGTTAATAATATAGAATGCATGAAAGATTTTTTAAACTTTTTAGATTCATTTAAAACTTGTTGTAGTTGTAATGATATTAAGATAGATGAAGTACAGATGGACGTATACAATTATTATGATAGTCCTAATAAAGTAAAATCACTAAATCACAGTCGTAGTTCATCACCATTTTCGTTTAAATCGCCAGATAATTTTAATGATCTTTATTCTTGCGCAAGTAATATACAGGATAAAATTATCCACCAAGAAGATTATTCTCTTGAGAAGAGTTTTAGCCTTGGCTCAAAGGATTTTGAAGACGACAAAAATAGATTATCGTTATCATATTATCAGAATCATAGTTCTTTTGACAAAGATCGTTTAGCGCATAATTTAACCAAGATAAGATTCATAACTCCATTTAAAGATTTAGAGGTAGAGCAACCAAAGGATTTAGATCAATCAATAGAATATTCTGGTACTCCAGAGCAAGAAGAAGGACTTCAGAATATTAAATCTTCATTGAGCTTTACAAAAATGTCTATGCCTTGGGTTAAAGAAAAACGAGGAGATGAAGTAACAGATAGCCATGAATCTTTAGATCGTGTAGCTACATGTTTTTATAATAAGCGTCATATAGGTACAAAATTACCTTACGATATTAATGGTGAAATATCGCCAGAAAATCTTAATAGAAAGGATATTATAGGCAAAGCTTTAGATTATCAAGATTCAGCAAAAGATGGCACATTTCAAGTATTTAACAATATAAAATCTAGTAAACCTTCTAACGATAGATACAGCCCAGAGAAACAATTAGGTTTTAAAATAAATTCACTATCTTCTAATATTCATGACAGTATAGATTCTAATTTTGGTTTATTAGCTGGTGAATTTAATGAGTTTAATGTTGAATCTTAAATGCGAATAGTTTATGAGATAGTAATAAAATTCCTATATACTTAATAGAAATCTTTTGATATAACTTGTTAGTAGTTTTTATTTTTATAAGTCAAGTATGTTTGGATGTAAAGTTGGTTTGCTGATTGCTATTATATTATATAGTTGCATGGGATACGCTAATGATATTGAACATCGGCCTATAAATTTATATTCTCAAGATTATTTACACGCTAAATTTGAGCAGCAAGAAAAAGAAATTAGGCAATTACTTAACAGAGTAGAGTTACTTGAATATCAATTGATACAGTTAATTAATAAAGATTCCAAGCGATTATCTAATGTAGAGCAAGATACAAAACCAGATCTAGATGAGCAATTATCTTCAAATAATAAATTACATACCTCAAATGAACTCAATTCATCTCAAGGATCTATCCTGTCAAACTCAGACGTATTTGATGTCCAGGATATTACTCCAAAAAATGCTGCTAGCTTAACAGTATTATCTGAAAAACAATTGTACGATCGTGCTTTAATAGCATTTAAGGATAATAAATTAGATGAGTCAGAAAAGCTATTCTCTTCTTTTATCAACGAATGCCCAAATTCATCATTCCAAAGTAATGCAAGATTCTGGTATGCTGAAATTTTTTTTAAAAAAGCTCAGTATATGAAAGCTGCTGAATTATATCTCAAATCTTATAAATTATTTCCAAATGGCAATAAAGCTGCCGATTCTCTTTTGAAGCTTGGTATTTTACTCGGTAAAATGAATAAGACCGAAGAGGCTTGTCAGGTCTTGACAAAATTAGAACGAGAATTTACAAATTTACCAACGTCTCTTGTTAAAAGAATTCAAGATACTAAATCTCAATTATATTGTAAGTAAAAAAATAATCTAATTAATTATTATGAATAAAGCACCAGATTTGTTAGACGAGGTATTGAGCGATAAAAAAGAAGAGAAGAGAGTATGGTATTTTTTTAAGCTATTGCCATTTATATTAATTTTAACCATTATCTTTGTAATTGCGATTTATCTATACGATGTATATAAAAAAAAGCATCAGGATACAATAATCAATACTGGAAATGCTTTAACTCAAGCTATTGTATATAACAATACAAATATTGATGATGTATTAGACAATATTATATTTAATATACGTGAGCACGTAGTAGATATTGCAATGTTAAAGAAAATTGCTCTTAGTAATCAACGGAAGGATTTATCGCAATCTAAATTGTTGTTGCAACAGTTAATTCTTGATAACAATTATCAACAAATTACTCGTGATTATGCAAAAATTATATGGATGGCTATTTTGTTAAATGAAGATCAAATATCAGAAGAGGATAATGATAAGTTCCATACATATATGAGTCATTTTAACAATATTAATCAAATTTTCTTTGATATCGCTCAAATTAACTATGCATTATTGTATATCAAAGAAGGTAAATATTCTAATGCTAGAGACGTACTCGAACGACTTGCTGCATTACAAAATATTTCACCTAATATTTATGAGGTTTCTCAAATGTTATTATCAAATTTAAATTAAGGAGGTTTTAAAAATGTTGCGTAATAAATCATCATTTATTGTATTTTCATTTCTTGCGATACTTTTAGTATCATGCTCTGGAAACTCTAAAGTTAAAACATTGGTAGAGCTTACGCCAAGATTTTATGCAAATGAAAATCATTCAATTAATATCAATGGTGAGTTCATGCAAGATCCATTTGATTTCAAAGGTAATGCATTTGTTAAATATAATATAACTGGTAATATTATTGGAGAGCCTGTCTGCGCTAAAGGTAAAATTTATATTTTAACCAATGATCATCAAATCGTAGCATTTTCTAATACAGATAAGAAAATTATATGGAAGCACAAAATTGCCACTTTTAAGAATCAACCAAATTCTCATAGTGGAGGTGTGTTATATATAAATGGTAAATTATTTGTTACAGATGGATCAAGAAAATTAACTGCGATCAATGCTGATACTGGTTATGAAATATTTCAAAAAACTTTTCCAAATATTATACGTATTCAACCTGTGTTATTCAAAGAAGAAGCATTGCTAATTCAAACTATAGATAATGAAATATTTGCTTATGACACATCTAATGATTCTATATTATGGCAATATTCTGCAGATAGTAGTACTTTATCTTCGCATTTTCGTTTTGCTCCAATTGTTCATGATAATCACTTGATCACTAGCGATAACAATGGAAATCTTATTTCAGTTAATATTGTTAATATGAGCGTTGCATGGATATTTAATATGGAAGACTCTTATTCAATGATTATGGCTAATTTAGATGGAAAATTTATTACATGTAAACCTGAGATAGATAATAAATATTTATATTTCGCGACAAGTAATGGTCGATTAGTTAAACTTGACTTAGTTAGCGGTCAAATATCATGGGAAGCAAACATTAATGATGTGCAATCTATGTATTTATTAGATAATTATTTATTCATTACAACTAACGCACGTCAAGTTATTGCACTTGATATATCTCGTGGAGATGTAATTTGGGCTGGTAATCTGTATTCATCTGAAGATAAAACATTACGTCCTGTAGAATTTTTACGACCATTTATTTCTCAATCCTATGATGACGATTATATATTGAATGTAATTGGAAATAATGGTGCATTATATCAATTTAGCTATTCAGATAGTAAGTTTAATGTAGAACCGAGTATCGTAAAAATTACAAAAAATATACAATACATAGGCTATACATGTTGTAGTAATATGTTTTTGATAACAGATAAAGCAATATTATTTGCTAAGTAATACTCATTTATACAAAATAAACATGCATATAATATCTAAATGGAAAATAATTGTTTCGTTCCTTTCGATCATTATTTCTATTATTGCAGTAACACCTAATTTTATAAATAAAAATACTTCGTGGATTCCTGTGGAGCCTATTAATTTAGGCTTGGATTTAAAAGGAGGTTCTCATTTATTGTTATCTATAGATTTTGATGGATATTTAGATAATTTGATGCAGAATTTATCTGATGAGGTTAAGAAGAATCTTAGGCAAAATAAGATAGGTTATAAAAATTTTAAAGTAAGTCGTAATGCAATAGAATTTCAATTACGTAATATCGATCTCCACGATCAAGCTAACAAAACTTTAAGCAAAATTGATAATAGTTTAAAGATAACCAATGTAGATGGTCATATTAAATGTAGTTATAGCAATTTTAAAATCAAAGATCTATTAAATAATGTTATAGAACAATCTATAGAAATTATTCGTATAAGAGTTGATAGCGCTGGTACTAAAGAGCCAATCATACAAAGACAAGGAGAGTATAATATATTACTGCAAGTTCCAGGAGCAGAAGATCCAGAACAATTAAAAAATATTGTTGGCCAAACTGCAAAATTAACATTTCATTTAGTAGATGAAGTTGCAACTGCTCAAGGTAGTGTTATTTCACCAGATTCAATGTTAATTGCAACTAATGATAAGCAAGATAGTGATCATATAGTGGTAAAGAAAAAAGTAATTGTTAGTGGTGATCATCTAACAAATGCAAAAGTAGCATTTAATCAGTACTCTCAGCCTATCGTTGGTTTTTCTTTCAATCAACTTGGTAGTAAATTGTTTGGAGAAGCTACAAAGCTTAATACTGGTAAAAGACTTGCTATAGTTTTAGATAAAAAACTATTAAGTGCTCCAGTTATCAATGAGCCAATTTTAGGTGGCGATGGTACAATTTCTGGTAATTTTACCATTAATTCAGCTAGTGAATTGGCTTTATTGCTAAGGGCAGGGGCGTTGCCTACTTCCTTGCAAGTGATTGAAGAACGTACTATAGGAGCTGGTTTAGGAGCTGATGCAATCGCAGATGGTGCGAAAGCTGCAATTATTGGGTTTATTGCAGTTGTAATATTTATGATTTGGGCTTATGGAATCTTTGGTGTATTTGCCAACATCGCATTAGTCATTGCCTTGCTTTATATTTTAGCGTCTTTGTCTTTATTGCAAGCGACTCTAACTCTTCCTGGTATCGCTGGTATCATATTGACTATCGGTATGGCAGTCGATGCAAATGTTTTGATTTATGAGAGAATCAAAGAAGAATTACGTATTCATTCTTCTTATTTATATGCTATAAAACTTGGCTTTGATAGTGCTTTTAGCACAATTACAGATGCTAATATTACAACTCTTATGGCGGCTATTTTATTGTATATATTTGGCGTAGGCCCAATTAAAGGTTTTGCAGTAACTTTAACTATTGGAGTGATCTCTTCTATGTTTTCAGCTATCGTTATTACAAAGCTTTTAATCGATTTATGGGTTAAATTTTATAAACCAAAAAAACTTAGCCTACTCTAATTTTTTGAATTTAGTACAATTCCTGATTCAAACTAAAAGTTGAAGTAATATATACTATTATCTTGTCCTGGTATTCGGTTTTATCTATATCCATATCAATTAATTTTTGTTGATGATGTAAATTGATAATTTTAGATGCTATTTTTCTTACAAAATATGGCTCAAGATCTGCGCGTGAACAAATTTCCTTGAAATCTTGATATTCAGAATCATTAAATAGCCATTTATTTGCAGCAACTGTGACATTTTTATCCTTTTTTTGATTAGAAACATTAGTTGCATCGATAATTGCTTGTATTATTACTGCTCGATACAGACTTATATCTGGATAATCATGATATAATTTTACTCGTTCGAATGGAGCTTGAAATTTAATTACATTTGTCATATTTTTACCTTAAATATTAAATATAATTTAATATATCAACTTTTATTTACACACTAATAACTATTGGTAATATTTTAAATTGATATTTGTTATTTCTTATCAATTATTAACTATAATAAATTATGAATTTTATATTAAACTACTCAGAAAAGTCAGTGACTAACAAGCTTTGGTCTATAAAGTATGTAGATGAGGATTACGTATCTAACATAGCAAGAAATTTTACATTAAATGATATTGTGTCTAGGGTTCTATCGCAAAAATTTGAGAATTTATCTGATATTTATGATTTTCTCGATCCCAAGATTAGAAACTTATTACCAGATCCATTTCATTTGATAAGTATGGATAAAGCTGTAGCTCGTATTATTGAAGCTATTAAAAATGAGCATAAAATATACATCTTTGCAGATTATGATGTTGACGGAGCAACTTCATCGGCTATTATTAAGCGCTTGTTAAATGATCTAGGAATTATTGCAGAGATATATGTGCCAGATAGAATTATCGAAGGATATGGTCCCAATATAAATGCGATCAAGAAAATAAAAAAATCTGGTTGTGATGTCATTATTACAGTAGATTGTGGATCAACATCCCATGATGCGATCAGCGCTGCTTGTGATTTAGATATTGATGTTATAGTTATCGATCATCATATTACTACAGAATTACTACCTAAAGCTTTAGCAATAATCAATCCTAACCGCCTTGATCAAGAAAGTGATTATGGTTATTTAGCTGGAGTTGGTGTTTCGTTTATATTTTTAGTTGGATTAATTCAGCAATTAAAAGAAGATAATTACTTTGGACAAGATGAACCACCAAATTTAATGCAATATTTAGATTTGGTGGCTTTAGGAACGGTATGTGATGTTGTTCCCTTAGTTAAATTAAACAGAGCTTTTGTACATCAAGGGCTAAAGGTAATGGAGCGTCGCAAAAATATTGGGATTAATGCATTATGCAAAGTAGCTTCACTCAATGATAATATTCGAGTATATCATTTAGGATTTGTTTTAGGACCTAGGATCAACGCTGGAAGTAGAGTAGGAAAATCCGATATTGGAGCAAATCTACTTTCTACGAATTCGATACAAATTGCAGATAATTTAGCTTCTCAACTTGATCGTTACAATGAGGAACGCAAGGCAGTTGAGCTAATTATTTTAGAAAAAGCAATGAATATAGCAAAAGCTCAGGATGCTCAAGGAAATAATGTATTGATTATTATTGGCAAATCATGGCATGTTGGTGTAATAGGGATTATTGCAGCAAGAATTAAAGATGCATTTGACAAGCCAGTAGCAGTAATTGCACTTGATAACAAAGTTGGTAAAGCTTCTTGTCGTTCAATTCCAGGAGTTGATTTTGGCGCAAAAATTTTAGAAGCAAAATCTTTGGATATAATAACATCTGGAGGAGGGCATGCGATGGCGGCTGGATTTACAGTACAAGAAGATAAAATAGGTGAGTTGCAATCCTTTTTATTAAATTCATTTTCAGATACTATTAAAAAAATTAAAGAACATAATATTCGTTATTATAATGCTGATTTGAGCACAAAAGCTGTCAATCTAACTTTAATTGATGAGTTACAAACTCTTGAGCCTTATGGTCAAGCTAATTTAGAGCCAATATTTAAATTTTCTAATTTGTTTGTATTAAAAGCTAATGCTATACAATCAAAGCATATAAGCTGCTTATTATCTCCGGAGCAAAATTCATACGGTAAATCTATATCAGCTATTGCTTTTAATGCGTTTGGTAGTAATATATCCAATATATTGCTAAGTAAAACTCCTCATACTATTTCTGTGATTGCGGCAATACAAAAAAACACTTGGCAAGGAGTTGACAAAGTGCAATTACGCATTATAGATCTAATATTAGAGCAATGATTGTGGGTAATTTAACTATTTCAGATATAAGATTTTGGATTCATTTAGGTAATAGCAAAGAAGAAAGATCTATTTTGCAACCTATATCAATTGATATTGATTTATCATTTTTAGCTACTTGTAAAGCATCTGATACTGATGATATTAACGATGGAGTATGTTATGAAAAACTTGTATTATTTATTAAACAAACTATACATGATCATCAATTTAATTTGATAGAAAGATGCGCAAAGTATTTGCACAATCAAATTGTTGAATATTTAGATCGACAAAATTGCAAAGATGTTGAAGCCAAGGTTGTTGTGCATAAAATTAATATTCCAGTAGAAAATATACATGGATCAGTATCTTTTTCATATTCGTCTCGATGATCTATTTAAGTTTAGGATCAAATCTTGGAAACAGATTTGCTAATTTATTAAATGCAATTAGTATAATCAATACATACGACATAAAAGTTCTTTACCAATCTATTATTATTGAAACAAGGGCTATATTACCAAATGATGCACCTTTGAAATGGAATAAAAATTACCTTAATATGGTAATAATAGTTCAAACATCTTATTTACCTATTAAACTTCTTTCTGTGTTGCAAGAGATTGAGGTGAGGTTAGGTAGAGTAAAATCAAAATATTGGTCTCCAAGAATAATTGATCTCGATATACTATTATACAATGACTTGGTGTTTAATTCAGATATCTTAACTATTCCTCATAAAGAGCTGCTAAATAGGGATTTTTTAATTCATTTAATATCTTTAATAAATCCAATGCAAAAATATTATTATAGTAATAATGATAACAATAGAGTCAAAAAAACATTTGCTCAACTTGCAGAGAATATAGACAAAGACTCATTATTTACCAGATCATTAGCATCTGATCCAAAATTTGTTGGAGTATTAAATTTAACACCGGATTCATTTTCTGATGGTGGTCAATATTATAATGATATAGATGAAGCGTTTAATAAAGCTTTAGAGCTAGCAGAAAATGGAGCTACTATTATTGATATTGGAGCTCAATCAACTCGACCAAACGCTTTCATTATAAATACAGATGAAGAGTTAAATCGACTTATACCTTTGTTAGATAGATTATATCAATTACAAAAGAGCGAAGGTTATAAGTGCGAAATTAGCATAGATAGTTTTAATCCAAGAGTAATTGAGTATATACTGGAGAAATATACTGATATCTCTTGGATTAACTGTGTTAGTGGTAATTTACCAAAAAGCTTATTGCGAGATATAGCGAATGCTAAAATTGGCATTATTGCTATGCATTCTAATGTTGTTCCCGTCAAACAAGGATTTTACATTGATCAATCTCAATCAGCAACAAACTTACTAAAAACATGGTGCTTGCAGATTTATGAATCTATTATAGATGCAGGATTTTGCGATGATAATATTATATTAGATCCTGGCATTGGTTTTGGCAAAAGTGCTTATCAAAGTCTTGATATAATACGTAATATTTCTTATTTAAAAAGTGAGTTGCAATGTAAAATTTTAGCAGGTCATTCACGTAAATCATTTATTAATAGCTTTTATCCAAGTGATATACCAAGTGATAGAGATTTAGAAACCATATCAATATCAAATGAATTAGCGCAATCTGGAGTAGATTATCTTAGAATTCATAACATTAAATCTCACCAAAGGTTTTTTGTGGCTCAAAAATCTGCAAAAATGTAATTTACCTATTGATATTATATGATCTTAAGTATAATTTGATTATATTATATAATAATTCACAAATTACTGAGTTTATAAATGTTGATTACAAAAGCATACGCACAGCAAACAGATACTATAGAAATTACACAAGTAGAAGATCCGAGTAATAATGATGGCTCTATTGATGCACAACCAGAAGGATTGATTCAATCTATAATGGGTAGCGGCATGATGCCTATGATTCTTATTTTTGGAGTGTTTTATTTTCTATTGATACGCCCTCAAAATAAAAAACGTAAAGAACATGCTCAAATGGTAGAAGGAGTAAAAGTTGGTGAAAAAATTCTAACAAGTGCTGGAATGTTTGGTGTTGTAACTAAAGTTAATGATGCTGATTCTTCTGTAAATGTAGAAATATCTAAGGATGTTAACATCCAGATGCTAAAAAGTGCTATATCAGATATTATTAGCCGTAAACAAAATAACAAAAATGCTGAGCAAAATGGCAAAACTAAGTCTAGTAAAAAAGAAGCAAAAAAGAACAGCAGTAAAACTCAAGAGGTAAAAAAATAATCATCTATCCTTATATAATCATTAAGGCATGAGATGATTATAATGTTATTCAATTTATTAGAATTTTTATTATGGCTATTTTTAGCGTAGTTTTCCTTAAAACAGTTTCTGTATTTTTATGTGTGATTATTGGATTTTTAGGAGGGAAATACTCTAATATTGATCGTAATAGCATAGCGACTTTATTATTTTACTTTATAACTCCTATTGTGTTCTTTTCAGTACCAGCAAGTACTGTATTTACAATATTTGAATTTAGCATTACTTTTGTATTGTTCATCATTTCAACTATACTTGGTATCATTGGATATTATTTTGCGGGAATGTACTGGCAAGATTCCCATCGAAATATCGTAGGTTTATCATCAGGAACTGCAAATGCTGGATATTTTACTCTCCCAATTGCAACAGCAATATTTGATGATCATGCCTTAAACATATACATGATGGCAATAATTGGTATCGCTCTATATGAAGCGTCTATAGGATTTTATATCTGCGTTAGAAGCTTAAATTCTACAAAAGATAGTATAGTAAGTGTTATAAAATTACCAATACTACATGGTTTTGGTCTCGGTTGTATCATGAGTCAATGCGGATTTTCTACGCCGCATTTTTTAGATGAATTTGTAAAAAATATGCGTGGATCTTATTCTATATTAGGAATGATAATGGTCGGGCTTGGTATTTCAAAGTTAGAAAAGCTAGAAATAGACATCAAATTTACAGGAGTAATGTTTGCTACAAAATTTTTATTTTATCCAATTGTTATTAATATCTTTATACTGTTCGATAGATATATATCCCATTGGTATAATGAATATTATTACAATGTGCTACAATTAGTATCATTAGCTCCAATAGCATCTAATGTTGTTGTAGTGTCTTCTTTGTATAAGATGCATCCATCAAAAGTAGCTACTACCGTATTTTTATCCTTATTGTTCGTTATAATCTACATGCCTTCTATGTCAATGCTTTTCTTAAATGATATTGAATTAAATAGAGATTCGTGCTAATTGTTTATTAAAAGAAATATATATGAGGAAAACATTTAAATTTAACAAGATAATCCGTGATCGTTTATCTTTGATTATGTCTCAAAACGGAGTAGATGTTGCTGTAAAGTCAGATATTTCACATCATGATTTGATAAAATATTTTAAAGAAAAAATATTAGAAGAAGCTAACGAAGTAAAAGATGCTACTAATAAAGAGGAGATGATCGATGAATTAGCTGATCTTGTTGAAGTTGTTCATGGTTTTGCAAGAGCTTTAGAGATAGAATTTACAACGATTGAATCTAAAAGACAGGAAAAACTAGATTATAAAGGTGGGTTTAACCATGCTGTTATTGTTGATTCTGTAACATTAGATTCTGAACATCAATGGGCCAAATATTACTCTAAAAACCCAAAAAAATATCCTGAAATAGTGAATTAAAAAATTCCTTCAGATTTTACAATTAAAAAACTACAAAAACTATAGCAAACACCTAATCGTTACACTATAACACATACGTGCTAGAGTAAGATCAAAATCTTTACATATACGCTAGATGAAAAGGTAAAAAATTCCTTATCTAGCGTATAGCTCGATTATTCTGTTGATTTCTGGTTCAAAAGGATATGGAACATCAGAAACAACCGGCTTTCTAATAAAGATGCCCTTCATATCATGTTCATCAAATGATAGATATTCTGGAATAGAGCGTGTTTTAGATGCGATAGAAGCTTGAATTACTTCAGCATTTTTTGCTTTATCAGTTAATTCTACAACATCTCCAGGAGTTAATATATAACTTGGAATATTTACAGATTTTCCATTAACTTTAATATGTTTATGAGACACAACTTGTCTTGCATGAAACATACTAGATGCAAAATTTAATCTATATATTACTGTATCTATTCGACTTTCTAGCAATCCTATAAAATTTTCACCAGCATTACCCTTCATTTTATGAGCTTTATGAAAAGTATTTTTAAATTGCTTCTCAGTCATTCTGCCATAATGCCCTCTTAACGTCTTCTTAGCTAGATAGTGCAAAGCATATTCAGACATTTTTTTAGTATTTTTACCATGCTGACCAGGGCCATAATTTTTCTTATGAATTGGATCTTTATCATCTCCCCAGATACTGGTACGGCATTGACGACTTATTTTAAACTTTGATTTTTTAATATTAGTCATTTAAAAGTAATTCACTGTTATTAAGTAGCTCACATTTTATATTATAAACAATAATAAAGTCAAATACTTCTTATCTATTTTATTAGATCATATCAATAAAATTACCTAATCAATAACTTTTGTATCAATATGCTTTTTTCTAATATTAGATGATGGAATTTTGTTCATCATTCTATATTTTGCTACAGTTCTACGAGCAATATGAATATTTAGCTTTTGTAATTCATTTGCTATTTCATTGTCAGATAATATTTCTTCTTTTGTTTCTCCTAATATCATTTGCTTTATAAGTTCTTTGATTTTAGTACTAGAAAGACCTTTATCTCGATTATTGTGATTATCTAAGTTACTAGAAAAGAAGTATTTTAGCTCATAAATACCTCTTGGTGTATCAATGTATTTATTAGCAGTTGCTCTACTAATTGTACTTTCATTTAATCCAGTAATTTGAGCTATACGATTAAGAGTTAATGGCTTAATATGCATAACTCCATATATGAAAAAATCAAACTGTTCTTTCACAATTACTTCTCCAACTAGAAATATAGTTTGCATCCTATGCTTTAATGATTTGATAATATTTTTTGCATTATTCAATTCATTGTCCGTAAAGTCATAATCCTCCTGATTTTTTAAAGTTAATTTGGCTTTTTTATACAATTCATTGTTTAGCCTTAAATTTGGCAATGTTTTGTGATTTATGCTTAACTTAAATTTCAGATCATCATAATCTATATGTAAGGTGAGATCGGGAATTTTATATGTAATATATTCATTAATAAATGCGCTAGTCGGTTTAGGGTTAAGTTTACGAATTTTTTTTATCATTTGAAATAGAGTTTTACTATCAACATCACAGAGAGTTTGTAGTTTTGTTAATTTATGTTCTGCAAGTAAATGCAAATTATCCAATAGAGTTTTCATTGCACTATTCAATTCATCACTTTGTAACGACAATTGAATTGATAGACATTCTTGTAAATTTCTTGCAAATACACCAGGAGGATCAAAGCGCTGTAATTTATTAAGTATTTTATAAACCAGATCTTCGCTGCATTTTAATTGTTCTACAATTTTATCAACAGAGCTCTTAATATAACCATCTTCTTGCATTAGCTCTAAGATGCTATAAGCAATACTTCTTTGTGTATTATCCTTAAATGCTATATTGATTTGCTCAGAAAGATATTCTCTTATATCCTTTGGATTAATAATAAAGGATAAATGATCAAAATCGCTTTTATTATTCGATGTTCTAGCATTATAATGTGAATGATATAGATTGTGATTCTCTTCTTGTATATTTGAATTTCCATTAGAATTTTCTTCTAAAAATGGATTTTTTTCCAAGATTTGTGTAACATATTCACGCAAATCTAATCCAGACATTTGCAATATCTTAAGAGATTGATGCATATGCTGATTCATTGTTTGTTTTAAATGAATATTTTGCTGTAGTTTTTGCTTCACTTCGTTATCAATTATTTACAAAATGCTTATGTTTATTATACTAGTATTTATATAACCAAGTATAAAGTAGTTAACCTTAATATACGCAATAATCATGCCACCAATATATTACATTAAATCTGGTAACTTATATTTTGCAGATAAAGTAATTTTATCCGATATTGAATTTTATTTAAATAAAGGAGACAAAGTCTGTTTAATTGGTAAAAATGGCTGTGGTAAATCTAGTTTAATGAAAGTAATTAATGGTGATTACGAATTGGATAGCGGTGAAATATTTTGCAATACTAATATATCTGTTGGATATTTACGTCAAGATATTAAAACAAATCTAAATATTACCGTGCAAGATTTTATCGCGCAGAGTGTTTCTGAAGTGCAACATATCGCAAATCGTAATATCAAATTGTTACTAGAGAAATTACAGTTAAATGGCAAAGATACTTTGTCTCAGTTATCAGGTGGGCAAATTAAGAGAGTCTATCTAGCTAAAACATTAGCTTTAGAAGCTGATATATTACTATTAGATGAACCAACAAATCATCTAGATATATCTACAATAGAGTGGTTAGAAGAATTTATAAAATCATATAATAAAGCAGTAATTTGCGTTAGTCATGATAGGGCGTTTTTATCAAATATAACTAATAAGATTTGGTGGATTGATAGAGGTATTTTACGTAAATCAAATAAAGGTTTTAAATATTTTGAAGAATGGCAAGAATCGATTATAGGATCCGAAGAAGCAAAGATAGATAAATTAAATAAGAAATTAGCATTAGAAACTAACTGGCTTCATGGTGGCTTGACTGCTAGAAGAAAAAGAAATCAAAGGAGATTGCATGAATTAACAATATTACGAGAAAGCCTTAGACAACAAAAATCAAAGCTTGCAAATGCAAAACAAAAAATTTTACTAGATCTTGAGATAAAAACAAAAAAAACTCAGTTTATAATTGAAGCTCATAATATATCTTTTGGTTATTCCCAAAATACTCAGGATATAATAAAAGAGTTTACGCTCTATGTAAAGAAAGGTGAAAAAATAGGCATTATAGGGCCAAACGGATCTGGCAAATCTACTTTGATTCAAATTCTTATTAAGTCCTTAAATCCAAGCTCTGGGTTTGTTCGTCATGGTTCAAATATAGATATCACATATTTTGATCAGCATCGTTTGGAATTAAATCCAAACTATTCTATAGAGCGCTTTATGTGTCCAACAGGAGGCAATCATATAGAATTTTCAACTGGTAAGACAATGCATATTGCTGCGTATTTAAAGCAATTTATGTTTGATCCAAAATTATTACAATCTAAAATTGTAAGTTTGTCAGGTGGTCAAGCTAATAGATTATTATTAGCAAAAATATTAATTAACCCAGGAAATTTGTTGATTTTAGATGAACCAACCAATGATTTAGATATGGATAGTTTAGATACATTGTTAGATATATTAGCTGATTATAAAGGAACTTTATTTATTGTGAGTCATGATAGAGATTTTTTAGATAAATTAGTTACTCGTAGTTTAATTTTTACCGATAATAAAATAGTTGATGTTGTTGGAGGTTTTTCTGATTATCAAAAATTTGCAAATGCAAATACCAAAACTAACAATGTGCATAGTAAAAATATAAATACTAAAAAACAAACAAAATCTATTCTTAGCAAGAATAATACGAAATCTAAATTATCATACAAATATCAAAGATTGTTAGAAGCAATTCCAGATGAAATTAGCGTAATCGAAAAAAAAATTAAATCATTAGAATTAGTTTTAAGTGATCAAGATCTTTATTTATCTGATGTAGATAAGTATAATAAAACTTCTTTTGAACTTGAATCTTGCAAAAAAAGAGTGGAAGAGTTGATGACTCAATGGATTGAAATAGAAGCAATGTAATAATAAATAAAAATCAATGCAGAGAACTTGTATATGTATAATTATGGTAATATTAAAGATAATATTACTTCATTCATCAATAAACATTTATGCAGATGTAAACATTGCTAATGAAAGTGAGTACAATGTTAATGATATGTATCATTATTATTCTATAGATAATTTTAAATTATGCTCTGTTGCTAAAATTATCGCATTAAACAAAATTACAGCTCAAAAAATGGAACTTACAATGAATTTAAATGAGCCGCAATATTTTGATAATATAGAAATTACGGCTTATAAATGCGTTAAGAATCTAGATCAATACAACCCTGATAATCAAATACTGATAACAGTGTATGAATATAAAGCTGATGATGATAAATTACTGATCTTTAAAGGTTGGATAATTAATTCTGATGCATCGATATCATTGTTAGAACATCCAATATATGAAGTATTTGCAAAGGACTGTATATAAAAAATCTATAAATATATGATAAAACAATTTAGCTATAACTTGCTCTCTTTGATACTTTTTCTCGTTATGCCAGCGGCAATGTTATCAGGTATATCGTCAAGTGTGTTTGTAGTTATATTGTTATTATGTATAGCTATATTAATTCCAAAAATGAACATCTCGATTGCAAATTTAAAGCTTGAGATTTTTTTGTTATCTGTGTATTTAATACATTTATTTTTTAACTTTAATAGCGACAATTTATTCACCATATTATTGATTAGTGCTTTAATATTTTTCACGTTATTTATTATGCAAACTAACTTTAATTTAGATATAAATTACAATATCCTAATAGCCGGAGCGATAACTGCAATTGCAATATTTTCTTTTCAATATTATTTTGATGGATTTTTAGTAGAAAAATTTTGGAATATATTACCACCATCAAAGCCAAAAATTTTTAAATTATACATGTTAGATCGTGGATGTAATTTACTAGCTCTTGCATCTTGGATTGTCATTGCGATATTACTACGTGCAAATCATCAAATAATAGCCTTATTCTACTATATAATATTATTATCATTACTTGCAATTTCTGATAGTTTAGCGACATTTGTTGCTTTTAGTTTATCTGGACTATTGTTTGTCTTTGCAAGATTTATTAGTATGTATTTTTTGAAAGTAGTAAAATTCACTATTATATTGGGAGCAATATTATTACCAATATTATTTTACAATATTCATCCAAATAGTTTTATAGAAAATTATGCTAGTAAAATTCCCTTATCTGCTAAGCATAGAATATTTATTTATCACTGGATGTCAGAAGGGATTGCAAAGCAACCAATTTTAGGTTACGGAATTAATGCTTTTAGATATATTGATATTCATAAGACCAAAGGCATATGGTATGATGGCGTTAATTTTGAGCAACCAACTCATCCTCATAATAATATCTTGCAAATATTGTTTGAAACTGGAGCATTAGGATTTATAGCGTTTTTGTTATTAATATACAAATATTGTAGTAAATTAGAAGTACGCTTATTAGAATTGAATAAGGTTGATAATGAAGACAGTATTACGATGATAGAACAAAATCTCTATATATGTTCTTACTGTTGTTTTTTAACTTATTTTATTATTGGCATGATTTCATTTAACATGTGGCAAACGAGTTGGGTATCTAATGGATTATGGTGTATGATATTGTTTAAGATTTATCGACAAGAAGTTATATCGAATATATCATAGTTATAAATTTCCTTATTCTATATTAAGTCTAGTTAAAACATCTTGATATGTTTTAATAACTTGTTTTGAATTACCATCTTCAATCATTTCAAAGCTTAATTTATCATTAGTTGATGCATCCCATAATCTAGAGTTATCAAAACTAATTTCATCTGTTAATATCACTAAAAATTGATCTCCATTGAACATAACTCCAAATTCCAACATTAATTCAACTAATCGAATGTTTCTTGAAATAAATATTCCTGTTAAACAATCGTAAATCCTTAGTGCTTTTTCTTTTAATTCTTCTATTTCTTCTCTTGATAGCCATTTTAAGGTAATAAGTTGCTCTTCATTTATTACAGGATATTTCTTGTTATTTTTGATTATGAAATCAATCATAGGCTTATTAAAAACATAACCATTTTCTATGCCACATTCTTCATGATACCTGCCACATGCAACGCTAGCTATAGCAATTTTAATTGGTACAATATCAGCAAAATATATTATCTGCTCACGCATATTAACCTTTTCAATAAAATGTGTTTCTATTCCAATAGAGTTTAATTTATTCATTAAAAATGAAGAGAGATGATTGTTGAGTACTCCTTTGCCAGGTATTTCAATAGTTTTATCTTCTTTTATTTTAAAGCAATCATTGAATGACATTATCAAAGAACTTTCATTTTCGATTTGATACAGAGCTTTACTAGATCCTTGGTATATTTTTTCTTTCATATTTCATTGTATTATTATTTTCTTATCTAGTAGCATTTCTAAAATATAAAACTGTATAAATATTTCATAAATGCTACACCTAAAATTAAAAATAATAAAGCGATAATTACTCCAATAATAGAAATTAAAACTCCAGCGATAATGACCAATCCATCTTTATTTATTAAACCTAAGGACATTACAGATATTCCAAGAGCCGGTATTGCATTGGTAAAAGGAATTGGTAATGATACAGATATAGAGCAAATTATTGATATAAAACCAATAAATTGTTCGCAGTATACAGATTCAGAAAATGATAATCTTCTTTTAGTGTATTTTTCTACAATTATAATAGTTGGTAATATTTTTTGACTCATCATTATCAACAAAGAGTTTTTTAATTGATATTGAGTAAATTTTTTAGGTAGTTTCACTTGCTTATACCCCATTAGCATTTGAAATGATAGTATAATTAAAGGCATGCCAAAAATTGTTGTAAATCCAGGCGGATATGGCAAAGGAATAGCGACTGGTAATGAAAAAATGATTATCGCTAGCAATAAGCTATTTTCTTGAAACTGGGATAGTAAATCCTGTATTTTTGTCTTTTCATTGCTAGGTTTATCAAGAAACGATCTTAAAGTTTCTGAAAGGTAAGTATCTACTAATTTATGACCTGGTTTAAAAATTTGCATTAGATTTAGATTTAGATTTAGATTTTTAAATTAAAAATATTATCGAAGATAATGATGCATATATTAAAATATGTCATTATAATAATATATAAAATGATAGACTGCAAACTTTTCAAGTTAAATCAAAGCTTTATCTTGTTTTGCATCTTCTTATATTGATCTGACTTTTTCTACAATCTTTTTTCCAATTTTGCACATTAATTTTATTTTTTCGAGATCAATAACACCAAATGTTGATATTTGTATTGCAGTATTTGCCATTATCTCTATTACAGCTTTAGCAACCGCTCTTCTTTTGGAGTTGCTTTTGCCAAATAATTTTTCTATTTGATTTGAAAATTTTTCTATCACATTTTGTAGAACTTCCTTTACTGTTTTGCTAAATTCTTTAAATGTAGATATTACATTTTTCATTGTTTTATTAAATCTTTCAGAAAAGTTAGAATTATTTTCTACATAAGGTTTATTAGATTCTATTTCAAAGGCATGCATAGTTGATTCAATAAATTTGCTACATTGATTTGGCTCAGTTATTGCTTTGCTAATACTTTCAACCAATTCAATAGTGATATCTTCTACCTCTGTTTTAGACATATATAATCATATTATTTAATTTGAAACTTCTTTAAATTATATGTTATGTAATATAAATTGAATATTGAATAATTAATATATTAACTAATTTTAATTTTTTAAGGTAAAAATACCACCAATTGCTATATTTTCATGGATAATTTTAGAAACAATGATTTAATGATTAGCTTTACTAAATTTATATAATTTGGCACAGGTTATTGCGATTAAAATAGTAGAAATATAAAATATTCCTTCAAGCATAGAAGGTCTTGCATTGTAGCCAATTATACTGTGTAGAATTTTACCTAAATTACTATTATTTGAAATTAACCACGCACTATCCCATAATTCTTGAGAATAAGTTGACGATGATACTAAACCAGATGATACTAATATACCCGCTGCTTCTGAAGCTAGTGATGCGGCGATAAAGATAAGTAATGTTGAAGATATTTTGAAGATATATTTTATAGGTAGTTTTATTAAACCAAAATATATTGTAATTCCACATCCAATTCCAAGTATAGCTCCAAATATTAAACCTAATAGATAATTTATATACTCAGATCCATGAGTTATTGCTATGCTATAGCTAAAGAGTATCATTTCAGTTATTTCTCTTGTAATAGCTGAGGCGATTAATACTACTAAGCCAAAGTAACTTGCATTACTTTGCGATATTTGATCTGAGATCTTGGTAATATTACGTTTTAATTTAACATTAAAATTCTGCATCCATGTTATTGTATATAATATCAATAACACCGTAATTAGCATTATGACAGTGTTAAATATCTCATCTCCAAAACCATCAAAAGCACTTGATATATTATGAATGAATAGAATGATCAATGTAGCTAGAATTGCACCTACGATAACTCCAATAAAAATATATCGCTTTGATTTTGGTAGATTCTTTGTCAATGCAAGCATTACACTAAGTATTATTGCAATTTCTAAAAATTCTCTAAAAATTACTATCGCTATTTTTAACATTATTTTCTTTTACTATAAGATATCCATTAGCTGTTTCTTCGTGAAATTCACCAAAAAAATAATATTTACCATTTTTAAGTGGCGCTAGTATTATTGTTGAAGATGATTTTGGAGGGATAATTTTTTCTCGTTTTAAATCAAAACTTTCAAATTCTTCCATCGTATTATCTTGATTATGAACAGTAATACGAATTTTTTTTCCAGGTTCTACCTCTATGACATTTGGAGAAAATACATGATCTTTGATTGTGATATCAATCTCTATTACATTATTTGCAATAATTTCTGAATGAGATAATAATGTAAAAATCATCATTATTCCAAAAGTGCGAAATATCTTTATTATCATACATAAACCTAATTTTTTACAATTATTATTAACTAGATAATTTAATAATTGCGGTAAAATATAATATTACTATCATTGCGATTAAAATTGCAAAAACAGCATAATTCTTATTTCTTTGATTTCTCTGAAGATATCTAGTTTTTACTTCTTTTTTCATTTTCCATTGTTTGTTTATTGTATTGATTTAAAAATGTAATTTGCTCTGCATTTAACGAATAGGAGCTTTCCATGTTGATTTTTATATCAAAATATTTATTCAGTCTGTAAGTAATCGAAATTTTAGTGTTTTTATATGTTAATGTTTTTGCGCATTTTAGTAAAGAAAGAATTTGATCTAAAATCGATTCATTATCTATTTGTAATTCAAGAGTAAAATTATAATATTTAATCATCGAATTAATATCAATAAACCTTTCCGGAGTTAATCGATAAAGACCGTTATTGTCTTTGAATACATCGCAATATACAACTATTATTGTTTTAACATTTAAAAGATGATTGTATTCTTGCAGCATTTCCTTCTTAAAAATTGTGATATCAAAAACACCGTATTGGTCAGATAACTGTAGACTTACAAAACTACCTCTAGCAGACATTCTAGTATCTTTTTTTAAAATTACTCCAGCTATTTTGAGTTTGCTAAATCCAAATTCTATATCGTTTTTGATGTGCCTTGTATCCTTGATATTGCATAAATTTATGACATTTTCATATTCATACAAAGGATGATTATGTATAAAAAACCCAAATACATCAAATTCAAAAAAAGCTTTTGTTGAATAATCATATTCATTTAAATTAGATGAAGATAGTTCATATGTATTTTTCACTGGTATTAAACTGTATTGATTTGAGTGTTGTTCCATATGGTATGATTCTGCATATGACATTAATTTTGATATATTGACTATTAATTGATGCCGATTATTATGCAAACTATCAAAACATCCAGCCTTAATAATGTGTTCTAACGTCCTGCGATTTAACGATTTTGGCTCTATACGCTGTATAAAATCAATAACAGATTCAAATTTTCCATTGCGTTCTCTTTCTTGTACTATCGATTGGGCAAACGCTATACCGACATTTTTTATAGCTCCAATTCCATAAGTTATACTTTGAGATTGATCTTTATTTTGAATGTTACTTGCTGTAAATTTTGCATCAGAAAGATTGATGTCTGGCGCAATAATCTCAATACCAAATTCTTTTGCCTCTTCTAAAAAAATGATTAATTTATGGTGATTATGAATATCTAAATTTAAACAAACTACCAAAAATTCTGCTGGGAAATTAGCTTTAAGATAAGCAGTTTTATATGATATTACGGCATATGCAGCTGCATGCGCTTTATTAAAACCATATCCTGCAAATTTTGATACCGCTTCAAACACCTCCTTGGCTTGTTCTTTATCAATTCCATTATCTTGCGCTCCACGAATAAAGATTGCTTCTTGATCGTCCATTTCAGCTCTAATCTTCTTACCCATCGCTCTACGCAATAAGTCTGCGCCGCCAAGTGTGTACCCTGCAAATACTCTAGCGATTTCTAAAACTTGTTCTTGATATATAATGACACCATAAGTACTCTCTAGAATCGGTTTAAGAATAGAATGGATATAATTTGGCTGAGACTTTCTATGTTTACAAGCAATATATGTTGGGATATTCTCCATAGGGCCAGGTCTATATAAAGCTCCAAGAGCTATTAAATCATTTATAGAATCTGGTTTAAGACGTTTTAGATTATCCTTCATTCCAATGCTTTCAAACTGGAACACGCCACTACTACAACCTTTTGATAATATTTCATATGTCAATGAATCATCAAAGCGACAATGCTCTAAATCAACATTGATATTACGTTCTTTTAGTAGTTCTACACAGTTATTAATTACAGTTAGAGTTTGCAATCCAAGAAAATCAAATTTCATTAATCCTGATAATTCAGAATATTTCATTGAATATTGTATGATAAGCATATCAGAATTCATGTCCTGATATAGAGGAACTACATCTAATAAATTTGTACTTGAAATTACAATGCCAGCTGCATGAACTGACGCGTGTCGATTAAGACCCTCTAGATCTAAGGCTTCATATATAACTTGCTTAATTAAATCTTCGTTACCAGGTAGATTATAAAGACCTTTTCCATTATAGGCATTTTTTAGCTCTGCAACATCATTAATTGCTCTTGTTATTGTAACTGGGTTTACTGCATCAAAAGGAATTAATTCTGTGATATAATTTGCGTATTGATATGGCAATCCTAGGACTCTCGAAACATCTTTAATCACAGCCTTGGCTTGCATTTTACCAAATGTAATAATCTGACCAACCTTGTCATCCCCATATTTTGATCTGACATAGTTTATTACTTCTTCTCGACGCTCTTGGCAAAAATCAATATCAAAGTCTGGTAGAGATACACGTTCTGGATTTAAGAATCTTTCGAAGATTAGTCCAAATTTTATTGGATCTACTTCTGTAATGAACATGCTCCATGCAACTATTGAAGCTGCTCCAGATCCTCTGCCAGGACCTACTGCAATATTTTGAGATTTACTCCATTTTATAAAATCAGATACTATTAGGAAATATCCTGCAAATCCCATTTTACAAATAATATCTAATTCATATTCTAGTCTTTGAAAATACACATCTTGATTTATTTGATCTTCATTAAACTCCTTTAAATGATTTAATAAACCTTTGTGCGATAGTTTTCTTAAGAGGTTATTTTCATCGACATTAGAATCATTGTCGGAAAATTTTGGTAGCATTGGGGATCTAGTTTCAGCCATAATGCTGCAACGTTGAGCTAAATGCATAGTATTTTCTAATGCTTCTGGTAAATAATTAAATAATTTACTCATTGCATTTGCATTTTTAAAGTTAAATTGGCTTCTATCTAATTTATGATCAAGATTGTCCTTTGTATAAGATTTTGAAATACATAATAATGTCTCATATGATTTTTGATTTTTTGGTTCTACAAAAAATGTATAGTTAGTCGCGATTAATGGTATCTTATTATCGTAAGCAAGATTTAAATAAGCATTTTCTATATATCGTTCATCATCAAAACCATGGCGCATAATTTCAAAATAAAAACGATCTCCAAATATTTTAAGTAAATTTGAGCACCATTTGCTAGCAAGGTCTAAATTATTCGCTAACAGCGATTGTCCAATTATGCCTTTTGTATATCCAGATAACAAGATCAGTCCATCGTTACATTTATCTAAATCTTGTAATGTTATATGATTGCAGATTTTTCTATCATTTTTTATAAAACCATAACTAGTGAGTTTTAGTAAGTTTTGATAACCAATTTTATCTTTTGCAACAACCAATATTTCAGCAAAATCATTTAATGATGATTCTCTACTAGAAGAAGATTGATATTTAAGTTTTAATACCGCGCCATGAATTGGTTGTATATTTTTTGAATTAGCCGCTAAAGCAAATTCAAGAGCTCCAAACATATTACCATTGTCACTGAGGCATATTGCTGGCATTTTATTAGCAATTGCGCAATCAACAATTTTATTTACAGTTAAGCCGCTTTCTAAAAAGGAGTAATCGCTAGTTAGACGAAAATGAATAAATTTATTATCAATCATTTATGTATCAGTGATCATTACAACAAATGATGTTAATACTAGCCAGAATAATGTCAATGGTAAAAATACTTTCCAACCCAAATACATTAGCTGATCATATCTATATCTAGGCAAAGTTGCTCTAATCCATAAAAAACAAAATAGCAATGCAGATATTTTAATAATAAACCATAATGCAGGTGGTATAAACTCTAGAGCTTCAATGTTAAACGGTGGTAAATATCCTCCAAGAAATAGTATAACAGTCATTGCGCTTACTAAAATCATATTTGCATACTCACCTAAGAAGAATAGGGCAAAAGTCATAGATGAATATTCAACATTATACCCAGCAACAAGTTCAGATTCAGCCTCTGCTAGATCAAATGGTAAACGATTAGTTTCTGCTAAAACTGAAATAAAAAATACTACGCACATAGGCAATAGCAATAGATTCATAAACCATGGCATAGTTCTATTTGCTTCAACTATGTCAATTAAATTCAAACTTTTTGTTATAACCAATACTATGACAATAACAAGGCCAATTGAAACTTCATATGAAATCATTTGTGCAGAAGAGCGAATAGCTCCTAAGAAGGCATATTTCGAATTACTAGACCAACCAGCTATAATGATTCCATATATACCTAAAGATGAAATAGATAATAAATATAAAATACCTACATTGATATTAGATATAACAAAATACGGGCTAAAAGGAATAACAGCCCAGGCAACAATGCTTAGAACAAAAGTGATTATCGGAGCTAAAATAAACAAAATTTTATCAGCAGAAGTTGGTATAATTGTTTCTTTAAAAAGAAGCTTTAAAGCATCGGCGATTGGTTGTAGCAATCCAAATGGCCCCACTACATTAGGCCCTTTTCTCAGTTGCATTAATCCTATAACGCGACGCTCTGCGTAAGTTAAATATGCCACGGCTATAAGCAATGGTATTAGAACTAGAAGAATTTTAAATATAATACCAGCAAAGAGCAATGTATACTCCGTAAGAAATTCTATTATCATATTATTTGCATTCATCTTTATGAGTTTCAATACATTTTGCCATTGTCACTGAATGTTTGGTTATAACATCTGTCATATAATAGTTTGTTTCTATTGTTTGAATTGGATGTGTATTATCATACTTCTCATCATTCCAATCGCTATAAGATATATCGCAATTGATTGTTTGATTTATATTAGCAAAGATCTTTGAATATTGAGACATAAGAGCTCTTATATCTTCAATGCTATTTATTTTAAGATTGATATTTAATACTTGCGCTAATTCATTGATCGCTAGCCAATCAGGTTTTGCTTCACCTAATGGTTCAATAGCTTTTCTAGAATATTGCGGTCTTCCTTCAAGATTAACAAATATTCCGTCTTGTTCACTATAAGCTGCAGTTGGTAATATTACATCCGCATTATACGCCCCTACATCGCCATGATGTCCTTGATATATAACAAAGGCAGATGAAAATGCGCTCATATCTACATCGTCAGATCCAAGTAAGTACACACATTTAATTATATTGGATTTAGTTTTACGTAAGATATGTTCAATATTATCATCGTCCCTTTGTACGAATCCTATATCATTAGCTCCAATAATAGATGAATGATTATGCATTATATTAAAACCATTCCAATCATCTTTAACTATGTTGTATTTATCTACAATCTTGTAAATTATGTTAAATAAAGCTTTTGCATCTTTTCTGGAGTATAATCCATCTCCTATTATTATCATTGGCTTTTTAGCTTCTTTAAGCTGCTTAGAAAATGCATGTTTTTCATTTAATATTGATTCAAGAAGATCAGGGGAATGTCCTAGCTCTTGTATTTTGTATGTTTGATCGTTAGATTCACCAATTCTTGCAACATGCATTGAACCAGATCTTTGCGCTTGACCGATTTTAGTGTTTATAATAGGTGCAGTATGTCTTGGATTCGATCCTATAAGCAAACATAAATCAGATTGATTAATATTTGCAATTTCAGTGTTGAATAAATAATTGCCTCGTGATTTGCAATCAATTACATAATTAAATTGATTAGCTGTGATATTATCGCAATTTAAGATCTTAAGTAGGTTTTTTAATAAAAACATAGGCTCAACAGGAACCAGCTTACCAGCTATTGCAGCTATCTGATTACCTTCTAATGTACTAATACGTTGTTTTATAGTTTCTAAAGCCTCTTGCCAAGATGTTTTGATTAATTTACCATTTTTACGTACATATGGATAATCTAGACGTTGATATTTAAGACCATCATAAGAAAAACGAATTTTATCTGAAATCCATTCTTCATTAATTTCATCATTAGGATTTGGCAATATTCGCATTACTTCATTTCCTATGGAATCAATGCGTATATTCGAACCAACAGCATCCAAGATATCTATAGAATTGGTTTTTTTTAATTCCCAACTGCGCGCCTTGAATTCGTAAGGTTTAGATGTTAGAGCCCCAACTGGACAAAGATCAATAATGTTTCCAGATAATTCAGATGCAAGTGTTTTTTCTAAATAATTAGTTATTTCCATATGCTCACCTCTGTATAAAGCTCCTAATTCCTCTACTCCAGCTACATCAGTTGCAAAACGTATACATCTTGTGCAATGTATACATCTATTCATTGATGTCTTGATCAGGGGTCCTAAATCTTTATTTTCAACAGCTCTTTTATTTTCCTTAAATCTGTTTTTTATAGCTCCATATTTAAAAGCCTCATCTTGTAGATCGCATTCACCTCCTTGATCGCAAATAGGGCAATCTAGAGGATGGTTAATTAGCAGTAACTCCATTATTGCTTCTCGAGTTTTTTTTACCTCTTGAGTATTTGTGTGTATTACCATCCCATCTTGAACCATTGCGGCACAAGACGCTATTGGTTTAGGTGATTTTTCCATATTCACTAAGCACATCCTGCAGTTGCCTGCAATTTTTAGCTTTTTATGATAGCAGAAATGTGGAATTTCTATCCCAACCCTATTACAAGCCTGCATGACTGTTATTCCAGACTCTATTTCGTGTTCTATATTATCTATAATAATTTTGATCATACTCATTTAAATTAAATTGATATGACGCAACATCTATTGTCTATTGCTTTTAATCTACAATAGTATATTATTACCGTAAATAAGCAATAGTAATAACACTTTTTACAAGAGAAATTATATTATATGAAGTGCAAGAAATTAGATTGTGTAAATGCCTAAAATCAAATACAAAAGAGTTTTGCTAAAAGTTTCAGGAGAAGCTTTAATGGGCAGGAAAGAATTTGGTTATGATTATGATACAATTAAAACAATCGCTCAAGATATTAAAGATGCTCAAAGTACAGATCTACAAGTTTGCGTTGTAGTTGGTGGTGGTAATATTTATCGTGGCAAAGATTTTGGATTACTTAAAATTGATCGTGCTGCAGCTGATCACATTGGTATGGTAGCCACTGTAATTAATGCATTAGCTTTGCAAAATGTAATGGAATCAATTGGTGTAAATACCAGAGTGTTATCAGCTATTCCTATGACTACGATTTGTGAACCTTATATATCACGCAAAGCAAAAAGACATATGGAAAAGGGTAGGGTTGTTATCTTTGCTGCTGGGACAGGTCATCCATTTTGCACGACTGATAGCGCTGCTGTGTTAAGAGCTATAGAAATGGATTGCGATTTGTTACTAAAAGGTACCCAGGTTGATGGGGTGTATGATTCAGATCCAACTCAAAATCCAAATGCTAGAAAATATGATATTCTAAATTATGATTATATTTTAGAGAAAAACCTCCAAATTATGGATTTATCAGCTATTACACTTGCAAAAGAAAATAAATTGCCAATACTAGTGTTTTCTATAAGGCAAAAGGGTAATTTTTTAGCTGTATTGCAAAATAAAGGAATTTTTTCATTTATAGAAGGAGAATAATTAATTATGGATAAAAACTCTTTAAAAAAAACATTAAGTAGTAAGATGGATAAAGCCATTGAAATTCTTGATAGAGAATTTTCTGGACTTAGAACTAATAGAGCGTCTATTAATCTACTTGATTCAGTAATCGTAGAATGTTATAATGATAAAATGCACTTAAATCAGTTGGCTAGTGTTTCGACCCCAGATTCTCGGACTATACAAGTGCAGGTATGGGATAAAAAGCTTATTAAAGCTGTAGAAAAAGCTATAGTGGACAGTAATTTGGGAGTTAATCCAGTTGCTGATGGCCAGGTTGTTTCTATTACAATCCCTCCTCTTAACGAGGAGAGACGCAAGGAATTGATTAAAATCGCTTACAAATATTCAGAAAATGCAAAGATTAGCATACGTAATGTTAGAAGACATGCGATAGATGATTTAAAGCTTGAACACAAAAATAGTTTATTAACTAAAGATGAATTATATAAATTGTCAGAAGAAGCCCAGAAATGCACGGATGATTTTTGCAAAAAAATTGATGTAAAAACTGCAAAAAAAGAAGTAGAAATATTAGAGATTTGATGGTTTTGTTTAATTCTTTGTATTTGTGTTAATTTATGGCTTGTAATTATATTAAAAGTCCATTAGTATCGTTTCTATGATTTTAATTTCAATAGTTATTATTAGATAAATTAAATGTATTTAAATAGGATAATTGTTTATGCCAACTAACAATCAATTAGTACGTTTTGGTAGGAGTTCTAAGGTTCGTAAATCTAAATCCCCTGCATTAGAAAATAACCCATTTAAAAAGGGTGTATGTCTTATAGTAAAAACTGTTACACCTAGAAAGCCTAACTCTGCTTTGAGAAAAATTGCCAAAGTGAAATTGACAAATGGCAAGGTAGTAAACGCCTATATTCCTGGAGTAGGGCACAATTTGCAAGAACATTCTGTGGTATTAATTAGAGGTGGTAAAGTAAAAGATTTACCTGGCGTAAGATACCATATAGTTCGTGGAACTTATGATACTCAAGGGGTAAAAAATCGCAAACAAGGTCGATCACGTTATGGTACACCTATAAAAGGTATAAAATAAATAGTTAAATTATCATTGAATTACTTAAACAATAAATAAAAAATTATATGTCACGTCGTCACGCTGCTAAGAAGAAAGTTGTATTGCCAGATTTGAAATACAGTAGTGTATTACTTTCGAAATTTATAAATAACATCATGGAAGATGGAAAGAAACTACTTGCTCAGAAAATAGTATACGGTGCATTTGATAAGTTAGAAAAAAAGTACCAATTAAATCCGTACGAATCTTTTAAAAATGCTGTAAGTAATGTCGCTCCTCAGGTGGAAGTTACATCTGTTCGTGTTGGAGGTGCAAATTATCAAGTTCCATCTCCAGTAGAAGAGGTTAGAAGTAATGTGCTCGCCTTTAGGTGGATTATTGATGCGGCTTTAAAACGTTCTGAGCGTACTATGATAGATAAATTAGCAGAAGAACTTAAGGCTGCTGATGGAAACACTCCATGTGGTTCTATTAAAAAACGAGACGATACTCATAGAATGGCTGAAGCAAATAAAGCATTTGCTCATTTTGCAGCAAGGAGATCACAAAATAAAACTGCAGAAAATTTAAATTAAAAAAAATTATAAATACTGAATATGTCAAAATTAGACTTATCTAAAATACGTAATATTGGTATATGCGCTCACATTGATGCTGGGAAGACTACTACCACTGAACGTGTATTGTACTATACTGGTAAATCTCATAAAATTGGAGAAGTACATGATGGTGGCGCGACAATGGATTGGATGGAGCAAGAACAAGAACGCGGTATAACCATAACTTCTGCAGCCACTACATGCGCTTGGAATGGGTATAAAATTAATATTATTGACACTCCTGGTCACGTTGATTTTACAATTGAAGTTGAGAGATCATTACGTGTTCTAGATGGTGCTGTTGTAGTATTTGATGCAGTTGCCGGTGTTGAGCCTCAATCAGAAACGGTTTGGAGACAAGCAGACAAATATAACGTTCCTAGAATATGTTTTATTAATAAAATGGATAGAGCTGGAGCGAATTTTGATCAATGCGTAGAAATGATTATAGATCGATTAGGAGCTACTCCGATATTATTACAACTTCCTTTGGGTAAAGAAGATGAATTTAAAGGTGTAATCGATCTAATTGATATGAAAGCTGTTGTATGGGATGATGATTCTTTAGGCGCAAGCTTTAAGACTACTGATATTCCTGATAATATGATAGAACAAGCTAAAGATGCAAGGTCTAATTTAATTGATGCTGTTGCAGAAGCTGATGATGTAATTATAGAAAAATATCTTAATGGCGAAGAATTGACAAAAGAAGAAATATGTAAATGTATTAGACAAGTCACAATTTCAAGTTCTGCTATACCAGTATTTTGTGGTAGTGCATTTAAAAATAAAGGCGTACAACCTTTGTTAGATGCGGTTGTAGATTATTTACCATCACCTCTAGATATTGGATTTGTTAAAGGTATAGATGCCAAAACAGATAAAGAATGTGATTTTAAAACATCTGCGTCGGAATCCTTAAAGGCGTTAGCATTTAAAATTATGACAGATCCTTTCGTTGGATCTTTGACTTTTGCTAGAATATATTCCGGATCCATTAGTTCAGGAATGTCTGTGCTAAATACCAACACAGATAAAAAGGAGCGTATTGGTCGAATGTTGTTAATGCATGCAAATGACAGAGAGGATATCAAAATTGCTAATGCAGGTGATATTGTAGCATTAGTTGGGTTAAAAAATACTAAAACTGGTGATACTATCTGCAGCTCAGATAATCCTGTGATTTTAGAAAAAATGGAATTTCCCGAGCCTGTTATTGAGCTTGCTATTGAGCCTAAATCTGTTGCAGATCAAGAAAAAATGTCCTTAGCACTGCATAGATTATCCTCGGAAGATCCATCTCTTTATGTGTCAACCGATTTAGAATCTGGTCAAACTATTATTAAAGGAATGGGAGAACTTCATCTTGAAATTATAATTGATCGTTTGAAGCGTGAATTTAAAGTAGAGGCGAATATTGGAGCTCCAAAAGTTGCTTATCGTGAGACTATTACTAAAACTTGCGAAGTTGACTATACACATAAAAAGCAATCTGGTGGTGCAGGCCAATTTGCTAGAGTAAAAATTATTTTTGAACCTTTAGAACATTCATCTGGTACAAATTTTGAATTTGAAAGTAAAATCTTTGGAGGAGCTATTCCAAAAGAATATATCCCTGGAGTGCAAAAAGGCTTAGAAAATATCAAGGAAACAGGAATTTTAGCTGGTTACCCATTAATTGATTTTAAAGCTACTTTAGTTGATGGCGCCTATCATGATGTAGATTCCAGCGTTCTTGCCTTTGAAATTGCGGCTAAAGCTGCATTTATGGAAGGAATTCCTAAAGGAGGGCCTAAAATTTTGGAGCCAATTATGAAATTAGAAATAATTACCCCTAATGAATATATGGGTGATATTATTGGAAATATAAATAGCAGAAGAGGTCAGGTGCAAAGCATGAATCCAAGAGGTAATGCTCAAATCATTGTTGCTCTTGCTCCGCTTTCGAATATGTTTGGTTACGTTAATACATTACGCTCATTGTCTCAAGGAAGAGCGCAATATAGTATGTTCTTTTCACATTACGATCCTGTGCCAGAGCATTTAGTCAGTGAGATTCAATCTAAAAAATAAAATTTCATTTTTAGATTTTGCTAATTGGTAGCAGTGGTTGGCAAAATCTTTTTTTAGACTAGATATAGCTAAATCGATTTAAAATAGGTATAACGTTAAAGATTATCACTATTAATTGAAATTATGACGTATTCAGTACATTTTAGAAAAAAGTATTATCAACAAAGGAAAAAGAAAGATTAAGCCTTGCCTCAGTATCTAAAAGACTTGCCATAAGTAAAAATACAGTGTTTTTATGGACTAAAGCTTTACTCCCTAAGAAACATAGAGCAAAGCCAGTAATAAAAATAGATATGCAACAATTACAAGCAGACATTGCTCAATATAGCGACGTATATCAATATGAAAGAGCTGGAACCGTCTAAATGTAAGTCAATCAGCTATACACACAGCGCTCTTAATCGCCTTAGGGTTGCATATAAAAAAACTCTAAATTATTCCAATAGATGATTTTAAATGGTTTTAAATAACGAATGGATTAAGTAGCTGGACACCAAATAATCGAAAATGTTTTGTATTACGCGTTACTAGCGTCATATTCATCTGCAATGCTTGCGATGCAATGAATGCATCAATAGCATTTGTGCCATCGATAGCTAACAATCCGGCCCATTCTTGACATGTAGTACAATCAATCTTAATGATATGATCTGTGTAATTTATGATTAAATTTTGTACCCAATTTAACAAAACTTTACCAGCAATTTTATCCTTTTTATACTTTCTTAATGCGCCAGTTTTAATTTCACCAATAGTAATACAACTAATGTATAAGCGATTAAACGGAGTGCTATTGATCCAATGTATTACACCTGGATCTGGTTTTTTTTTCTAATTTCAGAAATAATATTTGTATCTAATAAATAATACATATTTTAATTATTTTAAGTTGAATAAAAAGTGATAATCAAATAAATAATCATAGTTAATATATATTTTAAAATATCTTGTAAGATTTATACTGCATATTGTATATATGACAATAATTTATTATTCTGATAGTAGAAATATAAATTATTATTATTAAAATGAAGCGCAATAGATATCAAAAACAAAAAAGATCTTTACTGTTACTACCAATATTGTCGATATTATTATTTGCGTTCTTTTTTTATAAATATCAAAAATCAGAGACAAGTTTACAAATTAGCGAGCCTACAAACGAGTGTCAGATTCAGGTAAGATTATATACAAAATCATGGTGTTCCTATTGTAACAATGCTAAAAAACTATTAGATAGTAAAAATATTGGTTATTGTAATATCGATATAAGCAACAATAAAAAACAGCATCAAAAACTATATTTACAGACTTCTAGCAAGACAGTACCTTATATATTTATCAATAATCAATATATCGGTGGTTACCAAGACCTAATTCAGTTACAAAATGAAGGCAGATTACAGAAATTAATGTGCCATAATGAAATAAATAAAGAGGAATAAATAAAAAGAGCTATAGTGAATTGTTAAATAATTCACATAGTTAATTTGTGTTCTTTATAATTTATTTTCCATAATATATATTATATATTTTTTACATCTCTGAAATCTTAGTAAAAAATATAAAAAATTATATCAAATAAAATCTGTCGCACTAATAATTATACTTTGAACGGCATAACAATAAAATTATCAGTATCATTACCTAATATATTAATTAATACAGATGAAAATTCATCTTTATACGATAACTTGATTTTTGATGTTTTAGCTAAGTTTAAAATATCAGTAAGGTATTTTGGGTTAAAACCTATAGAAGTATAGTTTTCTCCATTAAATTGACAATGATATGAGTTTTTATTACTCTTTTCATCAACGTCATCATCTTTAGTAGAATATTGCAGCACTTCTTGAGCAAAACCATGTATATCACCAATAGAGCTAACAACAAGACATTCTCTTTGGAATTCTAGTTTAATTGCCTTACGTTGCTGACTAGTTACAACTTCTACTCTGTCAATAACATTAAGCAAAAAAGATGCACTAATTATCAAAGAATTTTCATATGGATTTCTAGATAAAAATGATTGATATTTTGGAAAAACACTGTCGTTAAGCTTAGAAATGACTATATTATCATTAATTATGAATTTGATCTTAGTCCGATCTATTATTATTTTAATATGATTTGCAGAATTGTTGCTAATGTCTTTGATTATACGTATTAATTTATCGATAGTTTTGTTCGGCACTATCACACAATAATCCTTTAAGTTAGCGTTTTCCTTTTCATTTAGTTCTAAACTAGCAAGTGACAATCGATGCCCATCAGTAGATACAGCAAAAAATTTATTACTCTTTACCTCAAAGCAAACCCCATTTAAATTGACTCTATTCTCATCAAGAGACGCAGAAAAAAAAGTTGAATCTAATACTCTTATAAACTCCTTGGTTGGCATTATTAACTCAATACAATCATTTTCAACAATATCTTGCATAACAGGAAATTGATCTACACTAACTATCGGTAAATTAAATTCACAATTTTTTCCATTGATAGTAAATTGATTATTAGGTAATAGTTGCATATTAATGTTATCATCGGTAATTCTCTTTATTATATTACTCAATAATTTTGCGGTAGAAACATTAACATGACCTGAATTTATTATTTGAGCTGGTATGATTTGAGAGAAAAATAACAAATCTTTATCTGTTGTACAAATATATAATTTATCTACTTCGGCTGATAGTTTGATATTATTTGCATCTATACTTGCAGTGCTAATACGTTTATCAAGAATAGATTCTGCTAAAATAAGGCAGTGCGAAAATCTTTTTTGTTCAATCATGACATGAAAATTATCATGACTTAAACGATCGTCTTTGTGTATATCTTGAATTGTCTTCCCTTGATTCACTATCTTCTGTTTTAGGATTGCAGAATTCTTTGTATAGTGTCTATTTCTTCGCGAAATTCACTATCGTTATCGTATAATTCTTCTACTTTTTTTATTGCATGCATAACCGTTGTATGATCTTTCTTATCGAATTTTCTACCAATTTCCAATAAGCTTTTAGAAGTTAACATTTTTGATAAATACATTGCAATTTGCCTTGGTCTACTAAATACTCTAACTCTAGAGGAAGAAGACAAATCATCAAGTTTAATATTATATCTTTCTGCGATCTTTTTTTGTATATACTCAACTGTTAAAGCTTGATCATTAGAACGTATCAAATCACGTAAAATTTCTTTTGTATTATCTATCGTAATAGATTGATTGACTAATGTAGAATGAGCGATAATCTTATTAAGAGCGCCTTCCAACTCCCTGACATTTGATATTACATTATCAGATAAAAACTCAATTACATCCTTTGGTACATAGATATTCATTTGTTCTATTTTCGACTGTAATATACCAAGCCTCAGTTCATATGATGTGCTATGCACATCTGCAACCAAACCCCATCCTAAACGAGATCTGATACGATCTTCGATATTATCTAGATCAGATGGAGACCTATCGCAAGAAATGACTATTTGTTTGTTATTATCTATTAATGTATTAAATGTATGAAAAAATTCTTCCTGAGTACTATCTTTACCACAAATAAATTGTATATCATCTATCATTAAAACATCTACAGAGCGAAATGTTTCTTTAAAAGACATTACATCTTTGTTGCGAAGAGCTGTAACAAATTGATACATAAACTTTTCAGCTGACATGTAAATCACCTTACGATGCGTATTATTATTTTTAATATACCAGGCAATTGCATGCATTAAATGAGTTTTACCAAGCCCTACTCCTCCATACAAAAACAATGGGTTTGATTCTGCAATGCAAGATGCAGATTCTGCAACAGCTCTAGATGCTGCATATGCAAGCTCATTAGAATTACCAACTACAAAATTATCAAAAGTAAACCTTGAATCTAATTGAGAAAAAATCTCATCTTCAACATTGGCATTGATATTTGCAATATGTTGACTTGATCCAATTGAGCTGGAATTTTTATTAGCATTTGGTAATGACAGGTTATTTATATTTTGATCAAGAGCAACTTGGTAGTTGTTTCTAGAATTATTTAGAGCTTTGTTATTATTGATATGATCATTATCGTAATGTATATTTGAGGCGTTACTAATAGAAATCTTTTGATCAAAAGATTTTGTTTTAGTTAAAATCTCTACAGATTCAGTTTCTTTATCATAATTTTTCCATACATTTAAAATTAGCCCTAAATAATTAGACTTGATCCAATCTCTAATGAAATTAGTTGGTGTAGTAAATATTATACTTTTAGCGGATTTTTGAAAAAATGACATTTTATTGAACCAGCTATTATATACAGCGTCTCCGTATGTTTTATGAAGATCTTGAGATACTAATTTCCAGATTTCATTATGCTCTATAACTTGATTATTATTTACTTGTGTAGCTTTCATATATAATTTATTTCACTTGCATAAATTTGATAGGTAAATTTGAATTTTTCCAACCCATGCCATATTGATTACCGCTAAATCCATCTACGATATTATAGCAATTTACATACCCTAAATTAACTGCATTTTGCCCAGCTAATGCAGATCTTTGACCGGATTTACAAAGAAATAACAGATAAGTATCTTTATTTTGTATGTTTATAGTAAGTTTTTTATCAAAATCAATATTTATATCAAACTTTGGCGACATATATAAACTAAGGAGTAAGCAACTTACATTTTCTTTTAAATCCGGATATCCATATTCAATCCACTCAGTTTCAGTTCTTACATCAATAAGCCTTGCAGATACGTCTTGCATATTATATAAAAAATAATTATAAGCTTTTAATGATGTAATTTCTTTTAACATATAAATTCAAAATTATTACTAACATAGATATTATACCGATAGATTTTTTTTGCAATTTCTTTTATGTATATAAAATATTAATATTATTAATCAAGCATTCTAACTTACTGATATAAAACCAAAAAATATGCCCTATAATAATTCTTTAATTAAAAAAATTTTACATCAAAGTAAAAATCGTGGCATAATCGAAACAACATTAATATTGGATAAATTTATTAATCATTGCTTAAATAAAATGACTGACAAGGAATTAATTGATTTCAATAATATTTTAGATCAAAATGATCATGATATATATAACTGGATTACAAACAAATCATTACCTAATATAAACCTTGAATCTGATATTATTTTTAAAATTCAACAATTTGCTCAAAAAATACACAAAAATTAATGCCTTCAATCAAATTACCTATTAATTCTATCTTGTTATATTTAAACAATTATTTGGATCGTAATTTATTATTAATTACATCAAGTGAACAAGATGCTATTCATTTACATGATCAATTATCATTTTTTGTAAATAGCAATGAAGATATTGCTATATCGTATTTTCCAAGTTTTGATAATATGCCTTATGATATGATTGCGCCAAATTCAGAAATAGCTTTCAAAAGATCTAAAGTACTTACATTTCTAGCAAAAAATAAAACCCACACTAAGCAACATCAGCGTAATATTGTTATTACAAATAGTATTAATTTACTTAGTAAGCTTACTCCAATAGATGTTATGGCTGAATCAAAAATACTTTTAAAAAAAAATAAGGAATGTACTGTAGAAAAACTAAGTGCATTTCTTAATTCTACAGGCTGGAATAAGGTTGATACAAGCTTTGCTGATGGTGAGTTTTCTATTAAAGGCGAAATTATTGATATAGTTATTCCATCTTCTAATGGATATAGAATAAATATTGCATGGGATAAAATTGAATCAATTAGAAAGTATGATGTAAATACTCAAATATCATACGATAATATTGATCAGATAGAGGTAAACTCTGCAAGTGAAATTATTCCAAAATTCAATAATCTTTTTAAATCTAATTATATCAAGCATTTTGGAATTAAAAATACAAAATGCTTGATATATGAATCAATTACAGAGAATTTAATTATCCCACAAGTACAATTTTTATTACCACTGTTTTATTCTAAAACAAATTCTTTAATAGACTATCTTCATAACCCATTAATTGTTTACGATAATATGTCAATTCATAATATTTTAGCGTTTGAAAAACAATGCCAAGAGTCCTATGAGTCTAGAGTAAATCTGAACAAAGCAAATTTAAATTCATTTTACCCAGTATTGTCATTAACAGAACTTTATACACCAGCGTCTTATATAAAAGGCAAATTATATCAAGAGCAAAACATTGAAGTATTACTTGGTGATAGTGATAATACAAATGTTAATTCAAAAGAGCAAAATACAATACAAGAATCACAAATGTATGCTATTCCAAATATTATTCATCAAAGCTATTTAGACAATACAAGTACTACATCGAAATTCATTAAATTAATAGATATGTATAGATCTAAAATAGTAATCATATGCGGACAATCAAAATCAAATTTAATCAAGATACAAAACATATTAAGTAGCAATAATTATCATCACCAAGAAATTCATAATATTTTTGATGCTAAATATAATACTAAGATTGTATATATTGTAAATCTATATCTATCATCTGGTTTTATCTCAGATAAATATCTAATAATTTCTGATTTAGATATATTTAGACAAAAAAATCAATCTGCTGATAAAAATCAACGAAGTGCTAAAAGTTCGCAAAAAAAATTGAGAGGTATAATGTCTGAATTGAATAACTTTAATCAAGGCGATTTAGTTGTTCATAAAAACCATGGTATTGGTATATTTAATGGCATCGAAAGCATTAAAGTTGAAAATAATACTCATGATTTTCTAAATATTTTATATGCCGACAATGATAAGTTATACATACCAGTTGAGAATATTAATGTAATTAAAATATATGGCAATAAAGATGCTGAGCTAGATAAGCTTGGAGCTAAAACATGGCATAGACGTCTTGCAAAAACAAAAGAAATGATTCATAGCGCTGCTAAAAAATTTATATCAATGTCAGCTAAAAGAAAGCTTGCTAAAACACATTCAACTGAATTTGATATAGAAGCTTACAATGAATTTGCAAAAGAATTTCCATTTATAGAAACTCAAGATCAATTAGATACAATAGATAATATTACTCAAGATCTTAAATTAGGATCGTTAATGGATCGTTTAATATGCGGAGATGTTGGTTTCGGTAAAACTGAAGTAGCAATGCGAGCAAGTTATATGGTTTGTATGAATAATAATGAAATTTTGCCGCAAGTAGTTATTGTAGTACCAACTACAATTTTATGTAAACAGCATTTGAAGGGTTTTCGAAATAGATTTGCCAACACTAATATCAAAGTTTGCTCTATGTCTCGTATGTTAACAGCAAAAGAGTTAAGAGATGTAAAAGAGCAAATTAAAAATGGCCAAGTGCAAATTATCATTGCTACCCATGCAATCTTAGCTAAGAATATAGATTTTTATAATTTAAAACTTTTAGTTATAGACGAAGAACATCGTTTTGGAGTAACGCAAAAAGATAAACTAAAAAACCTAAGTTCCGGAGTGCATTTTCTTTCTTTATCTGCCACCCCTATTCCTCGTAGCCTACAAATGTCTATAGTTGGAATTAGAGATCTTAGTCTGATTTCTACTCCCCCTATCAGCAGGCTTGCACTTAATACAAAGGTGATAATACATGATCTTGTAATTATCAGAGATGCCTTGTTACGCGAGTATAATAGAGGTGGTAAAAGTTTTTATATATGCCCCAAAATTAAAGATATTCCAAAAATAGAGTATATTTTACAAACTATAGTTCCAGATTTAAATTATAAAATAGCTCATGGAAAAATGAATTCCTCTAGTATTGATGACGTAATGATACAATTTTGCGAAGTAGATGTTGATATATTAATATCTACAACCATTGTTGAATCTGGTATTGACATTCCTATCGCCAATACAATTATTATTCACAACGCAGATAAACTAGGATTAAGTCAATTGTATCAATTACGAGGACGTATTGGAAGAAGCAACATTCAAGCATATGCTTATCTAATTTTATCTGAAAATAGTAAGATTACTCAACAAGCAAGAAAAAGATTGGAAATTATGCAAAATTCTTCCTATCTTGGATCTGGTTTTAGCATTGCTAGTCATGATATGGATATTCGTGGATTTGGAAATCTACTTGGAGACAAGCAGTCTGGTCAGATCAAAGAAATTGGAATTGAGTTATACCAAGATATGCTAGCTAAACAAATAGAATATTTAACAAATTCAAATGAAAATCAATCATCTTTGGATGATAAAATGGAAGATAATGATTCTATTTCAATTAATTTAAATTTACCTGTTTTTATTAGCGAAATGTATATTTCTGAACAGGCAGTAAGACTTGGTATTTACAAACGTATTGGAAATTTAATTAACAAAGAAGAAGTTAAAAGTTTTAGGAGTGAGTTAGTTGATAGATTTGGCCCTATTCCAAGCGAAACTCAAAATTTACTTGAAATAATTTTAATAAAACAACGATGTAAAGAGCTGCATATAACGAATATAGATTCTGGAAACAATGGATTTGTAATTAAATTTAATAATAATGCCAATGCAAGACTTGATAATATCTTGAAATTTATTCAAAAAAATCCTAACAATGCTAAAATTAAACCAAATAATAAATTAATATTTCAAACTGACTTATCTAAAGCAAATGAAGTAGAAATAATTAACGCAGTTCATTCTTTGCTTAACTCTATATAAAAATTTAATATTCATATCAAACATTTAATTTATTTAAGTATCATTACATTGCCTATTTGTAAAATTACAACAAATACTTTATAATGATTGATTAATTTATCATAAAAGTTATTAATTAAGAATTATATTTCTATGAAAGGTATAGATAGTTTATTTGATCAGAGATCTAAATATTTAACTAACAAGATTAAAGCTGTTAATGATGCACTTGATCAAACTCAAAAAGATCTCGATATATTAAAAAATAAAGATAAAACTTTAAGCGAAGTAGCTATTAAAACTAAAGATCTTAGTTCAGTTTATAATATAGAGAAGGAAGAATGGGAAGATAAAACTGCTAGAGATGAATTAAAAATGTCTCGTCGCGAGGAAAAGATCGATATGTTAGTTGCGTTAATCAATAAAAGAAGAATTGAAAGGGAAACGAGGAACGAGTTCGGATCATTTATCAATAGCGACGACGAATCCGTTGGAAGTAGTAGTTTTGTAAATAGTAGCTTACTCAGTTCGTATGATAATCCATTGGCTAGTCCAATCAGCTTTATTCCTAAGTATCTTCAAAAAGGTGTTAGTGTTGATCTGATTAGTCCAATCAAAAATCCAGTTTTAGACGCTCCAGAAACTATTGAAATTGATGTACGATCAAGAAAAAGCAGTGGATTTATATGTTTTAAGACCAATGAAGAAGATATAAATCAATTGATTAAAGCAGTAAATAGTAGGATTAAGAAAAACGATAGTTATATTACCTTTGATATTGCTGGTCAAAAAACTATATATTGTACCTAAATTATTTTTGGAACAATGCAATAAAAATAATCCAGATACATTTATTTTACAGTGCTTTCTTGATCAAATATCAAATGCTAAGAAAAATTTGTTTGGTGAAATAAAATTACAGAAAATTTCTGATAATGATTTTGGTATTAAAATAGAGAAGAATGTCAAGGATTTTGTTAACTTGCTAAAATCCTACAAAATTCATTATTTGAATGTCAATAAAGCGCTGAGCTACAGACGTGATAAGGAATACAACTTGATATTAAGTGATAATCTCAATTTCGTTGAAGAGGGCTTATTGAATACTATTGCTATTACGAAGCAAGGCAAAGATACTAGTATTTTTAATACTACCGAGAGTACTTTACATGTTGATGATCTTGGTGAAATAGAAATTATTACAAATGGAGTATCTAAGTTTACTCCGCAAGATCAACCGCAAGTAGTAAGTGATATAGATAGTAGTGAAGATGAATTATTCTATTCTGAACACGATGGTGAATCATCATTATTTGATAGTGATGATAAGTCGTTTCATTCCTCATGGTCTAGGAACGATTATATTGATAGTGATTTCAGACTTTCTGGAAAAGCAAGATTGAATATCATTAAAGCAGTTGGCAACACTTGCTATGATATAAATAAAAAAATTACCAATATTTCTTTAAAAAGCAACAATAGTTCAAATATTAGAAATAAACTGCGCAATCTATTGTCTAATCACCAAGAAATATCTAAATTTATACAACTATCTTCAAATGGTCGGTCAATATATTTAGATACTAATCGATTGTACCAAGAATTTGGCAATATTGATGATCAAGAAGAATTTGTTAAAAATCTTGAGAGTGATCTAGAGCAATTTGCTAAAGATATAAATCACTCTATCGAAAAAAAGAGTTTTATTAATTCTGATAAAGAAATAAAAATTAAGAAAAAAGATCTTGAAACTCATCAAAAAGCTCTGCAAGAATTAGAAGATCAAATGTATAAATTAGAAATAAGAAGAGTTCAGTTCTCGATGATGATGGAGCAAATGCAAAACATGCTAAATAAGTAAGAATAATTAGTGCCAATTTTGATACCTACTATTGCAATGTTACAACAAATGTTGTATAATTTAGTTAATAAATTTGTTACATTAATAAGTTAGGTATATTATGTCAGGAATGAATGTAGGCGGTTTATTTGATTCTCAAGCAAAAAAGCTTTCTAAAGCATCGGAAGGTCTACAAAAAGATCTTGCTGAGAAACAAGACTCTCTTCATGAATTGAAGAAATACAAAAAATCAGTTAGCGGAAATAATTTATCTGTAAAACCTGTAGATGTTCAGTCTATATATAGCGCAGCGAAAGAAGATCAAAATAGTAAGTTTAATAAAGAATCAGTTAAAGCCCAACGTCACTTTGAACAGTTAGAAGCAATTAACAATCTTAGTGATGCAGAAATGTTTTTTGATGCTCATGATGGTGATGGTTTTAAAATGTCTATTACTACAAGAGTTGTATCTGAAATTTCTGGTACATTAGAAAATACACTTGATGGAATTAATAAAGAAATGCATGCGATTTTTCCAGATAGTACAAGTGCATTTAAAATTTCGCGTGAACTTAGAAACGCATTAAGTAAAAACGATGAATTAGCTCAGTTTATTAAATGCGATTATAATGGTGAATTAACTATAGATAAAAAAGTTTTTGCTGACAAACTTAGATCTTCTGATAATAAAGATCAATTTATTACAAAGTTACAAAATAATTTTAATAAATTGACCAAAGATGTTACTCAAGCCCTTGCAAATACAGGTTCTGTAGAACTTGATAAGCAAATAGCTAGCGAAGAAAAAGAAATAGCTAAAGTTGAAAAAAGATTAGAAGATCTAGATAATCAGTCTCAGGCATTAGCAATGCTACAAATGAAATTTGAAATGATGATGCAACAATTGGAGCAATATAAGGATAACTTTTTTTCATCGAACTAAGTTTTGTATCCAAGATTTTAGCTACAGTCTATTAGAAAGGCCACTTGCTCACCATAGAACAAAGTGGCTTTTCTATGTGATTAAAAAGTCTATTTTTTATACGTTAAATGACTTGCCACACCCGCAGCTGTTTCTTTGATTTGGATTTTCAAATGTCAATCCAGATTGAAAGTCATCTTCATCGTTATAATTTATTGTAGATCCAATTAAATACATCAGTGCCTTTGGGTCAATTAGTATTTTTATATCATCGCATTCTACAATTTCATCGTACTTATCTTGTTTGTTTGTATATTCAATGTAATATGACAAACCACTACATCCACCAGTTTTGACGCCTATTTTGATACCTATAGCTGGTTCATTAAGAGAATTAAGAAGAGATCTGATATACGTTATAGCCTTATCAGTGACATGTAATAATTGTTTTTTCTCTTGTTTCTTGCTCATAATATAAATTATTGCCTAATTCTGCTTATCTTGGTAATCCTTAATGGCAGCTTTAATCGCATCTTCTGCAAGCATTGAACAATGTAATTTTACAGGTGGCAATGAAAGATGCTCTGCTATATCTTTATTTTTAATCTCATCAGCATCTTTTATACTTTTACCTTTAATCCATTCTGTAACTAATGAACTCGATGCGATTGCAGACATGCATCCAAATGTTTTAAATTTAGCATCAGTAATAATTCCATTTTCGACCTGAATTTGAAGCTTCATTACATCTCCACACGCGGGAGCTCCAACTAATCCAGTTCCAATGTTTGCAATACTCTTATCCATAGACCCAACGTTTCGTGGATTATCATAATGCTCTTGAACTGCTTTGCTATAAACCATACTTTACTCCTCCTATATAATTAATGAGTTGCCCATTTTATTTGTTTTAAATCAATACCTTCTTGAACCATTTCCCATAAAGGACTTAATTCACGTAATTTTGTAATTTTTGTTAATATTAATTCTACCGCATACTCTACTTCTTCTTTTGTTGTAAATCGACCAATGCCAAATCTAATCGATGTATGAGCTAAATCCTCTTCAACGCCCAATGCTTTCAATACATAAGACGGCTCTAAAGAGGCAGAAGTGCAGGCAGATCCAGATGACACTGCTAGATCTTTAATGGCTGCAATCATCGATTCGCCCTCGATATAAGCAAAGCTACAATTAATACTACCTGGATATCTTTGTTTTAAATCTCCATTAATATATACATCTTTTACTTTGCTGAGTATTTCATTTAAGAAATATTGGGATAAAGATTTCACATGCTCATAATCTTTATCCATTTCTTTAGATGCAATCAAGGATGCTGTCCCAAATCCAACGCATAAAGCAGTAGGCAATGTTCCTGAGCGCATACCTCGCTCTTGCCCCCCTCCATTAATCATTGCCAAAATACGCACCCTTGGCTTTTTTCGTACATATAATGCTCCAATTCCTTGAGGGCCATAAATTTTATGACCAGATATACTTGCCAAATCAATATTACATTCATTTACATCAATTGGAATTTTTCCGTAAGCCTGAGCTATATCTGAATGAAAAAATATACCACGCTCTCGACAAATAGCGCCTATTTCTTTTATTGGCTGAATAACGCCAATTTCATTATTAACAGCCATAACGGATACAAGGACTGTATTTGTTTTGATTGCAGACTTTAAATCATCAAGATTTATTATTCCATTAGATTGAACTGGTAGATATGTTATTTCCATGCCCTCTTGAGCAAGGTGCCTGCATGAATCAAGCACACATTTATGTTCAGTAGCGACTGTAATAATATGATTTTTACTTTTACCATAAAATTTTGCTATGCCTTTTAAAGCTAAATTATTTGATTCAGTTGCTCCAGAAGTAAATACAATCTCTTTGGAGCTTGCACCAATAAGATCTGCGACTCTAGATCTAGCTAGTTCTACAGCCTCTTCTGCATTCCATCCAAATGAATGACTTCTAGAATGCGGATTACCAAATTTATTTATAAAATATGGCATCATTGCCTCTAAGACCCTTGGATCTAGAGGTGTAGTAGCTAGATAATCCATATATATCGGAATTTTTTTTGCTTTTAGTAAGGCATTTTTCATGCTTTCAATATTGTTCATGCTATTTGTTTTAAATTATGTATTTCATAAAAGGCGTTAATGAAGTTATCAATATCCGACTTTGTATTATTATAAGAAAGAGAGATACGAATAGCTGATTGTATAATATTCGGAGATATCTGCATTGCTTCCAGCACATGCGATGTTTCAATCTTACCAGAAGAACAAGCAGATCCATTACTCACTAAAATAGATCTCATATCTAAGGCTACAACTTGAGCCTCAGATGAAAGTGCTACATTAGCAATTAAAGAGGTATTTGGTAATCGTCTTTGAGATTTACCTATAATATGCGTATTAGAAAGAACTAGCGATAAATTCATTTCTAAATATTCTTGCAAAATTTGCATTTGCCCTACTCTTTCGCTTAATGCATCGATAGCAATTTTTATAGCATGTCCAAAACCAACGATAGCAATGATATTTTCAGTGCCAGATCTAACTCCATATTCTTGTTTACCCCCTATGATCATAGGGGTAATTAGGTAATTATCACGAATAATTAATGCAGCCACTCCATTTGGACCAGCGATTTTGTGCGAAGAAATAGTCATAAAATCTACGTCTAGCTTAGCAATATCTACTGGTATTTTTCCAATAGCTTGCACGGCATCGACATGAACTAAAGCATTATATTTCTTAGCTATTTTAACTACTTCTTCTATAGGTTGTATTATTCCAGTTTCATGATTAGCTAACATTACTGAAACTATTTTCTGACGAGTATTACTCTTGGAGCGATTAAGCAACAAATCATCAAGATGTTCTAAGTTTAAAATTCCATTATTATGGACTTTGACAATGTGTACATTTGGTAAATGATATTGCTGTTCAAAAATTGATGAATGTTCTATAGATGATATAAAGACATCGTCATTTGCAAAATTATTAATAATTAAATTATTTGCCTCTGTTGCGCTTGATGTAAAAATTATCTTGTAGGAGTTTGCATTTAAAGCTTCAGAAATTTGAAGTTTTGCTTGGTTAAGCATTTTTTTTGCATAGCTACCATAACTATGAACAGAAGAAGCATTAAGAGGTACATTCATTAATTCTATCATAGATTGTTTTACAACTGGATCTATTGCCATTGTAGAGTTATTATCTAAGTAAATCATGTTATTCCTTACTTAGTTTATTATGATATTTTTTGTAACAATATCTCCAACAGAGATATTCGCAAAATACTCTCTAATGTTATACGTTAATCCTTTCCATAAATGATGAGTGTAACATTTATTTTGATTTTGTATATTACCAGATGTTTTACATTCTATACATTTAGTCATTTTTGTATTTTCATTGAGGGCGTCTAGAATAGATAAAATATTAATTTCATCTAACTGTCCATTTATGACATAACCACCACCAGGTCCTTTAAATGATTTAACTATGTTAGCATTACGCAAGCTATGAAAGATCTGCTCTAAGGAATTCAAAGAAATCTTCCTATTTTTAGATATTACTTGTAAAGAAACGGGTTTATTTTGATTGCTAATAAGAGCTATTTCTAAAATAGCAGTTATAGCATATCTAGACTTTGCAGATATAATCATCAAATACCTTAAATCCAAGTAGTGTAATATTATTTAATTAGCTACAAATTTAAAATAACCAGGTGTATTAGTCAAGTATTTTTATTACTATTTAAACTAGGTTATTGACTTAAATATTTACTTATCTGTATTTATGACATATTTATATGTTTTTGATCTTGAAATTTGCTCTATGATTTGATATAAGTCTTCTTGGATAGGTGTCCGAGCGGTTTAAGGAATCGGTCTTGAAAACCGACGTATAAGCAATTATACCGTGGGTTCGAATCCCACCCTATCCGCCATCATTCATAATTATATATTATTGTTTTTTCATGCATAAATATAGAACCCATAATTGTGGTCAATTAAATATTTCAAATTTAGGGCAAGTTGTTAAATTATCCGGCTGGGTTTATAGAAGAAGAGATCATGGTCAACTTGTATTTATTGATCTTAGAGATCATTATGGCTTGACTCAGCTAGTTTTTCCTGACACTGATCATGAAATGGTAAAGAAAGCTGGTAGAACTCACTATGAGTCAGTAGTAACAATTATTGGAACGGTAGTTGCCAGATCTGAAGAAACTATCAATCCAAATCTTTCTACAGGTAAAATCGAAATATTAGTCCAAGAGTTTTTTGTGGAATCTCCATCTGAAATCTTACCTATGACCATTAGCACCGAGCAGGAAGTTCCTGAGGAGTTACGCTTAAGATATAGATTTCTAGAGCTTCGTAAAGAAAATATGCATGATATGCTTATACTTAGAGCAAAAATCATTCAAACATTGCGCAATCAAATGATTAATGCAGATTTTACAGAAGTGCAAACGCCAATTTTGGGCGCTAGTTCACCAGAGGGAGCAAGAGATTTTTTAGTTCCAAGTAGGCTTCACCCAGGTAAATTTTATGCCCTACCCCAAGCCCCTCAGCAATTTAAACAATTGCTGATGATTTCTGGTGTTGATAAATATTTTCAAATAGCACCATGTTTTAGAGATGAAGATGCTAGAAGCGATAGATCTCCAGGAGAGTTTTATCAATTAGATATTGAAATGTCTTTTGTAACTCAAGAAGATGTATTAAATGCTATAGAACCTATTTTATACAATGTATTTGCAGAATTTTCGGATAGTGCAATTTCTCAACTTCCATTTATTCGTATTTCTTATGACGATGCAATGCTAAAATATGGAACTGATAAGCCAGACTTAAGAAATCCAATCGTTATTCACGATGTTACAAAAATATTTAAAGATTCAAATTTTACATTATTTAGCAATGCTATTAGAAAAGGTTCAGTAGTAAGGGCTATTCCAGCCCCTAGAGCTTCAGATCGTTCAAGACGTTTCTTTGATGATATGATAGAATTTGCAATATCAGAAGGCGCAAAAGGTTTGGGATATATTCAATTTACTAATGAGTCTAGCGCTAAAGGTCCAATAGCCAAATTTTTAACCGAAACGCAACTACAAGAAATACAAAATGCTTTAAATATAGGTAACGGAGATTCTGTATTTTTTTCTTGCGGAACTGAGAAAGATGCAGCAAAAATTGCCGGCAAAGTAAGAACTAAAATCGCTAATGAATTAGATCTAATAGAAAAAGATTGCTTTAAATTCTGTTGGATTATTGATTTTCCATTTTATGAATTAAACGAAGAAACTGGCAAAATTGATTTTAGTCATAATCCATTTTCTATGCCTCAAGGAGGCATGGATGCATTAATTCAAGCTGATAACAATCAAGAAAAATTATTAGAAATTAAGGCGTTTCAATATGACATTGTATGTAACGGTATTGAATTATCTAGCGGTGCAATTAGGAATCATCAACCTGAATTAATGTATAAAGCATTTCAGATTGTTGGTTACTCACGAGAAGATGTAGATAAAAAATTTGGAGCTATGATAAATGCATTAAAATTTGGCGCCCCTCCTCACGGAGGTATAGCACCTGGAATTGATCGTATGATTATGCTTATTCTTGGAGCTAGTAATATACGCGATATTATCGCATTTCCTTTAAATCAAAAAGCAGAGGATCTCTTAATGAATGCGCCTAGCGTTGTAGATAATTTGCAACTAAAAGAGTTAAATATTAAATCAAATGCAAAAATCTGATAAATATTTTAATTTATTTGAAAATACATGTTTCTCTATTTAATTATAATATGTATATTATAATTAATCAAATTCTATTTTAGCTATGCCAAAAATATTGATTGTAGAAGATAATGAGTTGAATTTAAAATTATTTTATGATTTATTAACTATTAAAAAATTTTCAATACTCATTTCAAGAAATGGCTTAGATGTGATTGAAATAGTAAAACAAGAAAAGCCTAACGTTATCTTAATGGATATACAATTAAACAGCCAAGTATCTGGAACTGATTTAATTAAAGAGTTAAAAGGATCAAGTGATACAGCATCTATTCCTATAATAGTTATAACAGCTTTTGCAATGAAACAAGAAGAAGAAATGTTATTAAAATCTGGATGCGATTTATATTTATCAAAACCTGTATCTATATATTCTTTCTTTAATGCTATTGATAAATGTTTGTAATTATATTTATATCTTTTTCAATAAAGTAAAGGCAATAATATGACTGCAAATATTCTATTAGTAGATGATTTAGAATCTAATATAAAACTACTTGAAACTAAGTTGCTTAGCGAATATTACAACGTATTTACATCTACTAGCGGGCATAATGCTCTAGAAATATTAGAACATCATAAGATTGATATAGTATTATTAGATGTGATGATGCCGGGTATGGATGGATTTACAACATGCATTAAAATAAAATCAAATCCAAAAACATTGCATATACCAGTAATTATGGTTACTGCTTTATCAGATATAGAAGATCGAGTGAGAGGTTTAGAGGCTGGCGCTGATGATTTTCTTACAAAGCCAATTAACGATATAGCTTTATTTGCTAGGGTTAAATCATTATCTCGGATTAAAGCTATGATAGATGAATTAGAATTGCGTAATCAAACGAATTCTATGTTAGGAGCATCTACAGTTGATATTAAGGATAATTTTGTAGACAGTAATATCTTACTTGTAAATGACGATATAATACAAGCCAAGAATGTTAAATTAATTTTAAGTAAAATTTCCAATAAAATAAAAATAGCTCATAGTTATGATCAAATAAATAGCGTTATTGAAAATTTTGTACCTGATATTATCATTATCAGCGATCAATTAGATGATGAAGAAGATCCGTTGAGACTTAATGTTATGTTTAAATCTAAAAAAATACTACAATACGCGGTTATTATGCTACTTGTAGAAGAAGACAATGTTAATATGGTCATTAAAGGTATGGAAATAGGAGTAAATGATTATTGCGTTTATCCTTTAGAGGCAAGTGAATTAATTGCAAGAGTTAAAACACAATTGCGTAGAAAATTATACCAAGATGATATACGTAGTACTTTAGATCGGAGCGTGAGTTTATCCATTAAAGATGGGTTAACTGAGGTTTTTAATCGTCGCTATTTTGATATACATATCGCACAAAGAATGAATATTGCTCTAGAAACTCATAAACCATTAGCGCTACTAATGCTTGATATAGATGATTTTAAAAAAATCAATGATACATATGGTCATCAAGTTGGAGATAGATTACTTCGTCATTTAATAAAGATCATCAAACCGGCCATTAGAATCACTGATTTAGTGGCTCGTTACGGAGGAGAAGAATTTGCTATTTTATTAAATAATGTGCAAAATACTGATGCATTAAATATCGCTCATAAGATACGCAAAAAGGTAGCTAATACAACTTTATTTTTAGATAAAAAAAATAGCAAAAAAAAAATACGTCAAACGATATCTATTGGTATCACATCTTATCGTAAAGATGATACGGTAAATAGTTTTATCCAAAGAGCTGATAAAGCTCTGTATCAAGCAAAAAATCAAGGGAAAAATAAAGTTATACAAATTCAAAAAGATAACATCGTTAATTAGAGGTAAATACTGATTAAATTAATTTATAAAACCCAATGCGTTACATAGAACAATTTATAGAAATGATGATTGCAGAGCGTGGCGTCTCTAAAAATTCTATTTTATGCTACAAGAGAGATTTATTAGATTTTAAGAATTTCTTATCACAAATCGAGCAAGATGAAGTAGATATAGAAAACCAAGGCATTAATCATTTTATTGTTTATTTAAATGCAAGAAATATTAGCCCAAGATCTATAAATCGTAAAATATCTACCATTAAAAATTATTATGGATTTTTAATTACAGAACATCATATTTCTCGCAATCCAGTTTTAAATATAGAGTTGCCAAAGTATTCATCAAAATTACCATCGGTGTTATCTATCTCAGATATAGAACTTCTCTTGTCACATTGTAGAGGTGATACATCACAAAATGGAAAACGTGCTAATGCAATGCTACATTTGCTTTATGCAAGCGGAATGAGAGTATCTGAGTTAGTTTCATTAAAACTGAGTCAAATACTTATAAACAACTCATCGAATCAAATACATAAAACATTCGCAATTACAGGAAAAGCCTTAAAAGAACGTATTGTTATTATCAATGACGAGGCGATTAATTCTCTAAAAATCTATTTACAAATTCGTTCTTATTTTATCCCTAAAAACCAATCAAAGTCTGCCCTATTCTTATTTCCATCAAATTCATCATTTGGATATATAACAAGGCAAAATTTTGCAATTATATTAAAAAAAATAGCGATCGATGTTGGTTTAGATCCCAATAAAATATCACCACATATACTAAGGCATAGTTTTGCAAGTCACTTACTAGAAAATGGAGCGAACCTTAGGGTAATTCAGCAGCTTTTAGGACATGCAGATATTAGTACTACTCAAATATACACGCATTTACATTCAAAGCATTTACAAAATATTTTAGATAAACACCACCCACTTAGTTTGTAAGTACTAGGCTAAATCTCTATTTTAATAAATTAATTATTAATATTAAACTAGAAACGCCATCTAGATTAAACTTGCTAGTGTCATTAATAATTTTACTAATTTCGTCAAATTTATCAATTAAGCTATTGATATTATAGCGTTTTTGTATAATTTGAATGATTTGAATTTCTTGCTCATTAATGTCATTTGGTAAATCAATATTAGACTTATATTTCATTGTATAACTAAGTAATTTTAATAGATAATTTGCAAAACTCAGCCAACATAAATTGGATTGATTTGTATCAAATGATGTTAAAAAATCAATTGCATTTCTGTCGAGATATGTTGAGGATAATATTTTATTTATTGCATCTGCATATGATCTAATATCAGAGCTAATTAATTCTTTTTTGTTGATAAAATGCATACATCGAGAGCAAATAGTTGGCAATATCTTTGATGCATCATTAGTAATTAAAAAGATAAAATGGTAAGGTTTTGTATCTTCTAATATTTTTAAACACGCATTAGCTGCATATTTATTCATTAAATGCGCTTGATATATAACACCTATCTTGCAGTCAAAAAAAGAATTTGTTGTAGAAAAAAATCTATACAAAGACCGTATTTGATCAATAGAAATATCTTTAGCATCTTTTTCGAGAGAAATAAAACAATAATCTTGACAAGATTCCAATTGTAAATTTTTTTGTTTAAATAAACATTGAATGATAAATTTTTCTATTTCGTATAAACTTGATTCTAAATCATTTGATTCTATTATCGAGCTATTATACAGCCTATTAGCGTTTAATTGTGATTGTAAATTTTTAAATAGCATGTAGTTTTTCTGATAAATTTCAATTATTATATTGATTATAAAAAATTAATGATTAAATAAAGTACAAGTTATCATTATAATTATATGTTAAAATAATATCAACGAATCAAAATTATAACTAAATGGATATTATAGATTGTAAGGATTTATTTGGTAAAATCCTCATAGCTACCCCTAGAAAATCAAATGATGATATTTTTACTAAATCCATAATATATGTTTTATCTCATGGACAATCAGGATCTATAGGGGTTATAGTTAATCATTACATCACTGAGTTTCCTAAGCAATTAATTCCTAATCAAGAATTGATTAATATACCCGAAAATATGCCAATTTATTTCGGTGGTCCAATCGGATTAAATAATAGATTGTTTTTACATTCTAGTGATTACAACAAAAATATATCCATTAAATTCAATGATAAAGTTTGGGTAAACATGGATAACTCTTTGCTAGATGATATTGAATTAGGTTGCGGACCAGAGCATTGTATTTTTATCATGGGTTACACGCAATGGGGACCAGGTCAGCTTGAAATGGAAATTCAAAATAATATGTGGATCGTTGCAAACGATAAGCAAAACATAGTATTTTCACATCATATTAATGATAAATGGGAAATAGCTTTAAAGAGAGTTGGTATTGAGCAATCATCATTTGTAACAAATGCAGCTTACTGCTAAAATTCTAGATTAATATATGTTTTAATTTACTCTAATTATGTAACATATCCGCATCAATCTCATGCATATATTAATTAATTCAATATTAATATATTTAATTTTTAGTTAACTTTGTTTATCATATAATTAATTATCTTTATCAATAAATTATGTTAGTTATATGAAACAAAACTTAGATTTATACTCAAGTAGCGCTCCAGACGTAAAGACATTTTTAGAAGCATACAAAGAATTGCATGAAATATACGAAGCTCCAAACTTAACTAAAGAATTAGAAGAGAAAGTATTAAAATTACAGCAAATACACCTCGATAGCACTAGTGATACTAATTCAGTTCATCAGACTTTTCGTAGACTGAATACATGGTACGATGTAAAAAAGCAAGATAAAAATTTTGGAAAAGAAGGTGTTAGTGGAGAACTTAATAAATTATTAAAAGATTCGGATCTTACTAAGTTTTTTGATAAAGCAAAGGAAATGAATCAGGAATTCGGAGTTGGCAATAGTAATATTATAAAGCAAAAAGAATTTTCCCAAACTACAAGCAATATGATAAAATTATTTCGCTTTAGTGACAAAAGTTCTAATGAAGAAGATTCGAAGAAATTAAATAATCTTTTCTCGAAATATACAAAACAATTATCAATTAAACTGCAGCAAAATATGAACAGTGGCGCTTCTCAAACAAAAACAAAATTAATGAGTAATTTTGTTCAGTGGGCCAAATCAGCAGGTAATAATAATGAGCAAGAATTTATTAAAAAAATAGAACAAGGAATCAAAAAAACATTACAAGAGAGCAAGAAAAAACGCGCGGAAGAAAATGAAAAACACGCGGAAGAAAATGAAAGAAGTTTAATGCGCAAAGAAGATCAAATGAGTAATGCAGAACGACGAAAAGAGCAAGAAGAAGTGACGCGCATAGAAGAAGAAAAGAAGTTAAATAAATTGAAAGAAGAAATCGCAAAAGAAGCCCAAGAAAAATCAGAGAAAGATAAGAATAAAGAAAAAATACATCGCCAACCTTTTGGAGAATTATTTAATTACAAATTAGAGCATAAACATAAAGTTGTTTTAGCAAAAATGCTAGAAAAATCTCAAGTAAATATCAATAATTATCTGAATGATACCTCGGAACAAGGTAAAGAATTTTTAAAATATATGCAAGAAGAAAGGCCTCAAAGGGGTATATTTACAAAAATCAAAGATTGGTTTATAGATAAATTTGCTTCTAAAGGAACTATTGATGCTTGTAAAGACATGCATAATGATGTCATGCAAAGAATAAATAATGCCAATACATACGAAGAACAAAGTAAAAATACTCGTGGAGCTGCTAAAGATGAGCCGCAATCACACGCTTTAGTGCTACCGCGAGCAGTTTCGCAACATCATCCTCCTCATCATAAAGGCGGTACTCGATCACATTAAAATGGTGAAATTATATCAAGCACTTGATAACCTACTCGCGGTTCTTGCGTATTACTTACTACACCACTACCGCCATAGGACATTTTACCATTAGCAACTTGAGAGAAATTGATAGAATTTTGTGCCGTTATATCTTTTGGCCTTACAATTCCCACTAACTCAATACGACGTAATTCATTGTTAATTCTAATTTCTTGTTCAGCACTTACTATCAAATTACCATTTGGTAAAACTCTTGTTACCATAGCTGCAAGTTCTATCTTAACATTTTCATCGCGAATTATACTTCCCTGTCCTAAATGGTCTCCCTTGCCGCTTACATCTAACAAATTAGCTGGATCAGCATCTTTAGATAAAGCATGAGCAATCTTTTCAGCCTTACCAAAGAATTTTGGCATACCAAATCCATCTTTAGAATTGCGCTTTTGTTTTGTTGTACTATTCACTCTTGCTCTGTCATTAATTTCGACGATAATCTTTAAAATATCTCCAACACGCCAAGCTCGATTATCTCTAAAAAATTGTATAGACCCATCTTGCCATAATGAATTTGTAGATTGTATTTGATCCATTGTTGCTTTAGTCATATGCGTTGCATCAGAATTATATTCTTCCAAATTTGGAACAGACATTTTATTAAACTGAGGCGGTTTGCCTATATTTTTTAATTTTTGTAATGTTTGATTACAGCCGCAAAGAGATAGGCAAGATATTAGCAATATTATTATGTAATTATTCATTTTATTTTTTTAACCTATAAATTTATTTATCTTTAATTTGTACTGTATTTTTATCAACAACATATCCAAATAATATTGATTCTGTATTTTCATTTTTTACTTTAATTTTGTCTCCTAATGCTCCGGATTCTAAAGCAATACCATAAGTTTTAATAGTTATATTATTCGAAGTAAATAGTAAGTTTATTCTATCGTTAGCCGATATCAATTCTAGTTTAGCTAGATCCGCTTTTTTAAAAAAAGCTCCTGGAGAGATATTTTTCTTTGCTTTCATGTCTATTATGTTATTGATATCAGATATATAATTTTTTATTCTTTCTGAATTTATCTTTAAATTAGAAATATCTTCATAGTGAATTACACTTCCTGCTTTAATAAGCTTATTTGCAATAGGCGCGTTAATAAATAAATTATATTTGCCGCTTAATTCTACTGGGTCTAGACCATTAAAAATTATATATATTGTAAATTTTTTATTTTTGTAGTCAAGCTGTTGTAATTCTATATCTTCTATTATAGAAGACTTAGATTGAACTTGCTCCAATTGCTTTGACGAATTGTAAAATACCTCGATTAGCTTATCATCATGATTGACATTTTCACCAATCAATTGCTTTGTAATATTTTCTACAATTAAATTATCCGCGAATATAGATTGAGCGAACAAATTCTGCAATATAAAAATCAATACTACGGAATAGAAAATACGATGCATTATGTTTAAAATGTTTCTATTGAATTAAGCCTTTAGTATCGATGAAACTTGTTTATGCATCTCATTGTCAGCCTGTATGATTTTTGTCATAGCTTCGGACTCTTGCTGCAAAGACATAATTGAAATCATAGTTTGTACAGTATCAACATTAGATTTTTCAACAAATTCTTGCTGCACTTTTGATTCATTATTATCTATAATTTCTGCGTCACCAGAGATATCATTTTCAGCGAATGAATTTGCATCTCTATATGACAAGCCATCTGGATTAGGAATTGAATAAATAGCAAGTTGCCCTATATCAATTACCGCACCATCTTCATTAAGCCCTGTGATTAAACCTTGAGCATCAATGGTAATTTGATTTACCGTAATTTCTTCTGGGATAGTAATTGTTCCTCCATCTATGCTTGATACTTGACGACCTACTAAATCAGTAATTTCTCTGTTTTGGTTTAATTTAAACTTACCAGATCTTGTTAATAATCTATTATTTGGAGCGTTATCTACAATGACAGCTAAAAAAGAATTTTCTAATAATAATGCAACATCAAGTTTATTACGAGTAGGCTCTAGAGTCCCTAATGATAAATCTCTAGTAACGCCGACATATTGAGTTCCATTTCCAGCAGAACGTATCAGCGGAGTATTAGAGTCTGTATTGTTATTGATAGCTGGTATATGGGTACTAAAAGGAGCCGTTGTAAATTGAGCTTGAGTTTGTTTGTAACCATTAACTTGAGCATTCGATATATTATTAATAGCTTCTTGAAATGATTTTTGAACGTTACTAATTCCATTTGCTCCTATTGCTGCTATATTTGGCATGCTAATCTCTTATTATGTTATTAATTTTAATTTGTCATATTTTTTATTACCGTAGAATTTATTCCGGCAATAGCATTCATTAAATTAGTGCTTTTTTCAGATGCTTGTTGGGACTCCATTACATTCATCATTTCATTTGTATTTTTTACATCAGACATTCTAAGCGCGCCTACATTTAATTTTAATTCATCGAGTAAAATACCATCTACTGAACTAATATACAAGTTATTACCTTCTTTAGATAATAAATTTCTATTAGCTATGTAAAAAATCCCCAATTGATCTACTTGATCTTCTCCAACGTAAACAGTTCCATCATCCAATATTGTGACGTGCAAACTGTCTTGTTGCAAGGTATTTGGCAAGGTAATTGCGGTTGAATCTCGATTTGAAAAATATTCTCCTGCACTATTAACAAGCATATTATCCTTATTAATAAAAATCATTCCATCAAGAGTATAACGCTCGCCTCTAGAAGTAAGAATTTTGAAATATGCATTTTTATCATCAATTGCTAGATGTAGAGGATTATTAGTAAATTTAATAGTGCCTTGCTCATTGGATTTGTAAGCGCCAAGAACCTGAACTGAATTACTTCCATTTAAAGATACGGTATTAAATACAGGTCTATCAGATTCATACCCTATAGTATTACTATTTGCAACATTATTAGCAATTATTTGTAATTGATATTGTTTTGACACATAATTAGATAAAGCAATATAAGATGCGTTATTAGCGTAGATGCTATCGCTAAAAAGCAACAAAGTAAAAAATAACAGACAATTTTTTATACAAGATATTTCTTTATTCATACTTTCAATTTATAAATTAAATCAGTTATTATTTAAGTCATGGAATAAATGTAAAGGTTTTGTATAATAAAATCTAGTATTTTTTTAAAAATCAGTATAAATATATATAATATGATGTTAGATTTTTAAATGTTACAATTTATGTTTTAATTTATTACATAACATTACTCAATATTAATAGGTATTATATGAATAAAAATTTTTTTGAAGAAGACCCACTTGCTCCATTGGAATTAAAGAGCAATAAAACGATGAAAATGAATCAGGTAATTTTTCAAAATAGATCCATATTTAGATTAGTCGTAATTATATTACCTTTGTTGGTTATTGCAACGGGTGTATATTACTTTTTTAAATTCGATAAAACAAATGTAATTAATACAGACAATAATTATCAATTAGATCAAATATTAGAAAATCATTATGTCGAATTAAATCCAATGATTGTTAATTTACTCCCTACTATCAATAGTAAAAACCAGCATTTGAAATTAACACTAATTCTAGAGTTGAGTTCTTTGAATGATACAAAATATATACAAAAATTTATTCCTTCGATAATAGATGCTATGCAGTTGTTTTTAATGAGTTTAAGATCAGCTGATTTTGATACAACTGGCAATGTAATGTTGATTAAAGAAGAGTTGCATAAAAGAGTTAATAGAATTACAAATCCATTAAACGTTAAGGAAATTCTATTTAAAGAAATAATAATCAATTAAATAAAAAAATAGTAATATATGAGTAAAAATTCTATAAAAAATAATAATTCACCTAATAACCATGAATCTGTTGGTATTAATGCTGTTTTAGATCAAGCTTTGCAGACATATGAAAGATTGCCAATGCTTGAAGTGTTGATGGAAAAATTTGTGCAAAAGTTTAGTATATCTTTGAGAAATTTAATCACAGAACCTGCAGATATTCATCTAAAAGAATTTAGTTCATTAAGATTTCATGATTATTTTTCTAATATTGATAAATCATCTACTATAGGAATATTCAAATCATTAGAACTAGAAAATCTTGGAATGTTGGTTTTTGATTCAAAGATGGTATTCTTATTTATTAATATCTTACTTGGTGGTAAAAAAAACTTGCATTCTCATTCTAATAGCATAGACGCAAAAAAACTTACCTCTATAGAGCAAGAGCTTGTAAAGCAATTATCTGAAATATTATTGCATGAATTGAGTTTAGCGTTTGAACAAATTAGTACTAGTACCTTTGTATTAGATAGGATCGAAACTAATGCTAATTTTGCAAATATCATAAGGTTAGGAGAAGCAGTGATTTTATTTAAAATCTCTGTTGAAATCGATAATCGCGTAGGATACATAGATCTGATCATACCGTATAACACAATAGAGCCAATTAAAGAAAAATTACAGAAAGTATTTTTAGGTGATAAGGTAGGAAGCGATGTCGTCTGGGAAGATATGATAAATAAAGCCGTTGAAAATGTTGATGTTTCGGTAGAAGCTGTTATAATTAACAATCCAACTTCTTTGAAGAATGTCGCTAAATTAAAGACTGGGGATACTATTATGATCAATCATAATGTCAATGATGATATTGATTTACGCGTTGGAGGTGAAACCGAGAATCCAGTTAACATTCTCAAAGGTCAATTGGGCAAAGCAAATGATTGTGTATCTATAAAACTTACAAACATTATAAACAAGTAAATAAAACAATGTTAATAGTAGATTTTTTATTATTATTGCTAATCGGTGTATGTATCATCTATTGTGTAATACTAAATAACAGAATAAAAGACTTAAATAATAGTAGAGTAGATTTTGCTAGAATTACAAAGGAATTGCATGCTACTATCTTAAATGCCAGATCTAGCGTCCAAGAATTATGTGAATTAAGTGAATCTAAATCAGAAGAATTAAATGAGTTATTAGATAATACTAAACATAGTAAATTGGAGCTTAATGATGCTAATAAAAAAGCTATTGAATTAATCAATAAAGTTTCTATATTGATTAAAGCTCGAGAACAAAACAAAAATAATGCGAATAAAGTTTCTTTGAATGAAGATTCTATTGTTAGTGATCAGTATCAAACTAAATCTAGTCATACATTCTCTGCTCCTGGCAAAAAAGATAGCACTCGACTAGTCGATGAGCGTGATATATCTAATGCAAAATACTCAAAAGAGCATATGAAATATAGAGATATTCAAGATGATAAGTTAAATTACGATAATTTTAAAGATTTTATCACTAAAGTAGTTGGTAAAATTGGTGGAAACAACCGCGCACCTGATAATGCAAATTCAAATGCAAATCATGATGATTACTTTCAATCTTTAAGAAAAATTAAATAGATAAATGAATATGAAAACTAATATACTACCAATAATGTTAATTACATTAGTATCATTGTTATTTATAAAAGCTATATTTATCTTTAATAGTATAGAAGAGCACAATCAGTATAATGATCATTCTTCTGTTAATTCTACGTTTGTAGGAACCGCCTATGCAAAAGATGATAGGGATTTAGTAATGCAACCTACAAACCAAGGAAATAAAGCCAATGATCAAAATCTAATTCAAGGTCAATCAGTGGAAAATGCAAAAGATAATAGCGCGAATGTTAGTAATCAAAATATCAATCAAATTATTAATAAAGAAATTTCAGACTTAACTCCTGGAGAATTAAAGTTATTACAATCATTAGCAGAAAGGAATAAAAAATTAGATCAAAAACAAGAGGATATTAAACTTCAAGAACAATTGTTGGATGTAACTAAATCTAAAATTGAAGGGAAAATTCAAGCTTTGGAGGCTGAGCAAAAAAGATTGCAAAATACGATGGCTAATTACGATAAACAAGAGCATCAAAAAATTATGCGGTTAGTAAAAATCTATGAAAATATGAAACCTAAAGATGCAGCTAAGATTTTTGATGAGTTAGAAATAACAACATTGATAGAATTGGTACGTAATATGAAAGAAATGAAAGTTGCTCCTATTATTGCAAGCATGAATGTTGAAAAAGCTCGTGATCTATCATCTTATTTAGCTAAAGCTCAGTAATAAATGAAATTAAATATAGTATGAGCAATTATTATTTAATCTGTTCTTATATGTTTTGTTTTGCGATATTAGGAATATTGTTATCTTATAATTGGTATGTATTTTCTCTTGCTCGCAAATTCTTGACAAGCAAATCTACTGCAAGAAAAACATTAAAAACATAAATTAGCTCTTGACTAGTAGATGAGATTAAAGTATAAGCTGTAAAATTCTTGCAATTATTCATATAAAGTCGTTGCTTGCTTAATCCGTATTAACCGGTTATTTCTTAATTAGTACTTATGCCAAATACAATAGAATCTCATCACTTTACAAAATTTAAACAAATTTTTTGGCCAATTCATGATCATGAAAAACGTAGGTTTTTACTTATATCATTTTTAATGTTTTGCACATTATTCAATCAAAATATTTTACGTATATTAAAAGACAGTGTATTAATTTCAGAAGTTAGTGTAGAAATTATTAGTTTTACTAAGGTATATTGTGTCACGCCGCTAGCAGCATTATTCGTTATAATATATGCAAACATGTTAAATCATTTAAGTTTTGAAAGAATTTATTATATATTAATTAGTGTGTTTGTAGGAGTTTTTTTAATCTTTGCATTTATAATTTACCCTAATATCGATTATTTTCATATGGATCAGCTAACGCTTGATCAGTTGATGTATGACCATCCGCATTGGAAATGGTACATAGCATTGATAGGTAATTGGAGTTACGCTATTTTTTATACATTTTCAGAATTATGGCCAAATATTTTTTATGTATTACTCTTTTGGCAATTTGCAAATAGCCTTACTACCACAGAAGAAGCAAAGAGATTTTATACCTTATTTTCACTGTTTGGCAATTCCTCTTTGATTGTTGTTGGATTGCTTATGATGATCTTACCATCTTGCAACGATAAGATTGTATTAATACAAATTTCGGTTTTACTTGTAACCATCGCAGCCTTCATATCCTGTATAATGATTAAAACTATCACTTCATCACATTCTAATAATACAATACGCGCTAAACATCCCAGCAAAAAACATAAAATGAGTATTCTAGAAAGCTTTAGATTTATTGCACGATCTAGATATTTATGGTTAATGCTTATATGCTCAGCATCTTTTGGTCTTGCTATGAATTTAGTAGAATCTGTTTGGAAATCAAAAATAAAAGAGCTTTATTCTACTCTTAACACTTACGCTCAATTTCATGGTGAATATATTTTATGGACAGGTGTTGTTATAATGATCATGACAATTATTGGCAATAATATCATGCGTAGATATGGTTGGTTAGTATCAGCTATAATCTCGCCAATGATTATTATGATTACTGGCATTATATTTTTTGTACTAATAGTTTTTGATGATACAATTGCGGAGTCATTTGATTATTTTATTGTGATTTCTCCTTTGGCATTATCTGTATTTATAGGCGCAATCCAGAACATCTTGGCTAAAGGTACAAAATATTCTATGTGGGATACTTCTCGTGAAATGTTGTATATACCATTAGATGAGGAGTTAAAAACAAAAGGAAAGGCCTCAGTAGATGTTATAAGTTCAAAAATTGGAAAATCATGTAGCGGTATAATTTATTCGGTTATTTTTACTATCGCTCCTGCAGCGACCTTTGGTTCAATCTCATCAATATTAATGTTTATCTTTATCGCTGTTTGTGTTTTATGGATCGATGCAATTAAAAAAATATTTGTCGAATACAAAAAAATTGTATAACATAAAAGGATTAGATATCTTTATAAAAGGGGTCATAGCTCAGTTGGTAGAGCGTTTGAATGGCATTCAAAAGGCCAGCGGTTCGATTCCGCTTGACTCCACCATTAGCAAATGAAGTCTCATTGATAGAGCAAAAGGAATTTATTAATCACTTTACAAGTTCTCCAAATCAAAAATATATAGCAACTGTATCTGATAATAATATCATCAAGATTTGGAACGGAGAAACTGGAGAGCTTGAACGTACTTTAGAAAGATCTAGTCATATTAGTGATATTACATCTAAAATGTGAAATTGTTACATTAAATAATTTCACGGTACGTTTTTTGATTGTATATATTTAGTTAATAAATAATACTTATAGCGTTAAAATTGTAAACATGATTGTAAATATCATAAATACTATAAAGATACTAGTTTGCTGAGTATGTATTATTCGTAAATATTTAATACTACTTATACAGAAGTAAGTAATTAAATTGAATTGATTGAAGAATGTTTTTTTTGCTAAATGTTTAGAAATGCCTAATATACATTTTAAATATACAAATTTTGAGCAAATCCTATTCCATATAAATGTAGAAATATCATAATTCAGCATATCTTTATGTTTTATATTTATAATCATCGATAATACGAATCCAGCAATTAGTATTATAAAAGTGTTGATAGATACAGATAAATGATCCGAATCAGGATACATCAAAAAAACGTTAAGTATAATAATAATACTAGAAAGTAATAATATTCCAGCTTTACAATACACATCTGGTGATCGATTCAAGGATATTTCTTTAGAGAAAAAGATGTTTTTTATTGGCAAAGCGATAAAGTTACTAATTTGCATGAAAAGCATTAGATAAAAAGTATAAATTGGAGCTTCTGTTAGTAATCGATGTTTAACAATATAAGTCAATGTCCAAGGAAAGCTAATAAGCATTAAAAAACTAACAAGAAAGCCAAAATTTAATACCAAAGAATTAGTTCGTGTAATATCTGATTTATTTACAAATCCATAGAGATGATAAAATTCGATAAATACTAACGATAAGAGAGTTTTGTATAAAATATGTACCCATATATACAAATTAGCGTTTGCTAAAGCATTTTTTGAGATTATAACAATAACAATTCCTATTTGTCCTAACCCTAGATAGCATAATGTTCTAATGAGATTTTGTTCAATGCACGCATAAATAAAGCCATAAATAATTGCGCATATACCAAAATATTTCAGAAAATCTAATCCTGGAAATAGTTTGATCAATATAACCAAAGATGCTTTAGTTGTGAATGTAATAAGAGACAAAAAGCTTGCGCTCGTAATTGAGCTATAACATTTAACAAACCAAAGATAAAATGGCGGCACAGCAACATTAATCAAACATCCAATTAATAATAAATAATAAGAGATATATAATACAATACTATCTGATGATTGATTGATAATATAATGTAAAGATGTAATTTGTAAGCTTAAACCATTATTTAGCATGCCAATTGCTCCAACTAGTATTAAGCTACCACTAAGAATATGAGTAATGATATATAATATCGCATTTATATCTTTATAATTTCTACTATTGCCTAAAAAAATTAATGTACTTGCTAATACAGCCATTATTTCTAGAATAATAAACATAAAAATTAAATTATCGCTAAGAATATATAAGATAGAAAAGTTACAATATAAACTATTGATAATAATTTCTATTATTGAACTTTTTGTATTTGATCTATGATTTTGGCGTAAAACATATAAATTGGTAATAAGGTTAACCAGGCAAAATACACTTAGGATTGGTTTATAATGAACAGATAGTGTTTTAATTGAACTGAATGATAAATAAGTTAACAATGTCTCTTGTGCAACAAGAAAATATACAGATAATATAGCCGGAAAAAATATTGCTGTTATTTTAAATAATAAATCCCTTTTACGACTAACTAACAAGAATAAAATCTCGCTTATCATTAAAATATGATAAGTTGATATGTAAGAGAAAAATACAAAAAATTGTTCCATTATTTAATTTTAAGTTCTTTAAGAGTTGGTAATTTACTAACTCGTTGAAAGGTTAACTCTCCTGGAAACTTAGTATTAGTATGTATTGATCTACATAAAACAACTAATGTTGGATCAATAGTCAAATATCTAATGGTAAGATCAAAAGAAACATCATGTTTATTGCGCGTAACTATTCCATGTATTTGCATTGGATCTGTTATTTTCTTTAGATCAATGACGAAATGCGTAATATTATTTGATTTACTCAACCATATTTTCTCTTGTTTCACACTCTCTTCTTCTGCTTTTATCTGAACTGGTATATTCAATGGAAACCAACCATCTTGCCTCTCGTGATGAACTGGTAAATTTGCTGTTACCAATTCAAATTCTTTTGATAATGATTTTAAACTAGATTGAACATCCTTATGTCGAGCAATAGACATTAATTTTACAAAATCTTGTATTTTGCTATACAAATCTTCTGAGTTTTTTTCTACATTATGAGATGCATCATTAGATAAAAGTACATATCTCATTACAGCATCTTTTAAATCATGTATTTTACTACCAGATTGCAATAATTGCTTACTTGGACCTATTGTAGATAATAAATTTATTAATAAATCTTGAAAAATCTTTGAAATAGATAAACTATCATCTGTATTTTTGATTGCAACCTTAATTACCTGCCCTTCATCTATAGATATTGGCTGCATTGTGCGTATGATACCAAATGATGTTTTGATTAATTTAGGCTCTGAATTTTCATCATTTACAATGGTTCCATAAAATTGCGTTGTCAATCCTAATTTATTAAGTACTATATCTTCTGAATTAATTTCTAATAACAATTGTTTTTGATTAGAAAGAATGTGATATATAATCGAATTTTTATTCACATTAGATAGATTTGGATATTCAAGTGTGCCATAAAATTTATTTAAGACGATCTCGGTAATATCTTGATCTTCCTTTAGTGATGCTTGTATAACTTTACTTTCTTCATTTACTTGATTATTGACATCTTGAATTTCAATTAATTCAATCACTTGCTTATGTTTAATATCGGTATTATTAATTGATAATACCTGAGCTTTAATTGGTTTATCTATTAATATATCAAGAATTTGAATTTTTATACTACTGACCTCTTTATCCAATATAGCCTCTCCGCTAATAACTCTATATAAACCATAACGAGGCAATGAAATTATACGTTCCTCTGGGTCATAAGAAGCGTTTTCAATGATAATTGACTCTCGATATAACTCAGAGCCAGTGTTTTTTAAAGCGTAACTAGAGTTTACGCTATGTATTTCATTATTTTTCATATATTCTAAATTAAAAATATTATACCTGAATTATTATCTGTAAGATGATACAAACTAAACATATTATCAGACTATCATTTCTTGGATTATTCATTAATATTATTGTTATTGTGATGCTTTATCAATATTTTATTATCGAAGAGGTAATATTAAAGCATTTTGCAGATAAGCATATTGCTTTATCGAATAAATATCAAAACAATTTATTGAGTGACGATAATAAAATAGATATAGAATTAAATAGTAAGGATTTAATCAATTTTTTGAGTTCTTCTATTAAATTTTTTGATAATGCTAATGTTCGCATGTCAATATTTGATAATAGTGGAAATCGATTCCTAACAAATGCGAAATTTGATATATATGATTTAGATTTTCAGCGATATCACAAAGATTATACTTATACGATTTACCAGCAAACAATGAGCTTGATAGATAAAATATTTTTACGCGAATCTATATACAACAATAATATTAGCAAAGCTTTTAATGGAAATGCACAGCATGTAATTTTCCCAGATTCATTGACTAGCCTTGATTTTGAGAGTCGTACGTTTATTACTAGCTACATTCCTATCACGCAAACAATAAACGGAGTAAAATTTGTAAAATGGATAATAACAATTGATAGTGATATCACAACTCAATGGAATAAAATACACAAGTTGGATAATGTTGGAGTAATAATATTCATTATGATATTTATAGTGTTTTTTTCAATAGTAATATACCATACTCGTCACGCACAAAAAGTTATTAACAAGCAATCTGTAACAAATCAAGAACTTGCTCAGGCTAAAATGTTAGTTGAAAAGCAGAATTTAGCTCAAACAGAATTTCTGTCAAATATTAGCCATGAGCTGCGCACGCCATTGAATGCAATTATAGGATTTTCAGAAATTATCCTATCAAAGACAAAGTTAAACATTGATAAATATAAAGAATATGTGCAAGACATTAATAATTCTGGTAGGCATTTACTTAGCGTGATTAATGATATTTTAGATTTTTCTAAAGTCTCTGCAAATAAATTAAGAGTGGAATCTGTTGAAGTTGATTTAAATAAAGTCATTGCCTCTAGTATACGATTTCTGACTCCTAAAGCTAATAAAGTTGGAATAAAGCTGATATATAAGGCATATGAAGAACAAATCACAATACTAGCTGACCAGAAACGCTTGAAGCAATCATTGTTAAATTTACTATCCAATTCCGTTAAGTTTACAGAAGCTAATGGAAAAGTTGAGGTTCAAGTAGTAAAAGATATATTAACCAAAAATGTATATATCAAAATTATAGATACTGGAATCGGAATAAAAAAACAAGATATACCAAAAGCTCTCAGTGTTTTTGATCAAATAGATAATAAGTTAAATAGAGAATATCAAGGAACTGGATTGGGTTTGCCATTAACAAAAAAATTAATAGAACTAATGTCTGGTACATTTAAAATAGAAAGCGAAGTAAACATTGGGACAACTGTTACAATAACTTTTAAATATATTAATGCAGGTAAGTTCTGATATTTTGAAAATAAGTGATTGTGCAAAGCGAAGATTTAAATTAAAGTGTATTTTTGTATTTGTTCTTATTTTATAAAAACGAGGTAACTCAATGGTAAATATACCTATCGCAAAAAAAATGCATTATAAATTTCATGCTCATGAACACCAAGTTGAAGATGAATATCATTGGTTACGAGACAAAAATTGGCCAAATGTTGAAGATAAAGAAGTTTTAGCTTACTTAAAAGCGGAAAATACTTACTATCAAAAATTTTTTGAACCTTTGCAAAATTATAAAAACGCTGTTTTTGAAGAATTAAAGGGTAAAATAAAATTAGCCGATCAATCGACATATGTAAAAGAAGATGATTATTACTATTATACAAGGACTGAGAGTGATAAGGATTACCCAATTTATTGCAGAAAGTTTCAATCTACTAAATCGAAAGAAGAGATATTATTAGATGTGAATAAAGTTGCTGATGGACAAAAATTTACAACATTAGGATCGCTATCTATCTCTCCAGATCATAAGTTTTTGGCATATTCCGTGGATTTCCTAGGTAACGAGAAATTTACAATTAAATTGCAAAATCTTCAAACAAAAGAATATTATCAAGACGAAATTCCAGATACGATTGGATCTATTGTATGGCATGAAAAGATTTTTGGTTTTTTTTATACGCCAGCTACTGATAATTGGCGCAGTGAAAAAGTTATGTTTCATAAAATTGGTGATAATATCAAAAATGATACCTTAATTCTTTATGAATCAAACCATTTGTATCAATTATCTATCAGTAAATCATCAAGTCGCGATTATTTATTCATCTCCTCATCTGGTCACGATACTAATTGCGTATATTATATTGAGATGCAAGATGAAATAATTGCTACTCCAAATCTATTCAAAGAAAAACAACCATCTATTTTATATGACGTTGATCATAATGATCAATATTTTTATATTCATACAAATGATAATGCTCAAAATTTTCGCTTGGCGCGAGTTAGAATTGATTCTGATCTATCTGATAATTGGCCGGATTACATTAAATCTCATGATAAAAAATATTTAACTAATTTCGATATAACAAAAAATTATCTAATATTAAATTATAAATCTAACGCCTTACCAGAAATCAAAATTCTTGGTTTAACCAATAAAGAAGAAAAAATAATAAGATTTCCAGATGAAGCTTTTACAGCGTCTGCATATTCTACAAATTTTGATGAAGATGATATAAGGATCAACTATTCTTCAATGAAATTACCAAATACTGTATATAAATATAACTTTAACAAGCATGTAGAGAATGATGTAGAAAAAAAACCATTTAACAGCTTGGCTATGACTGTGTTAAAAACCCAAGAAATACCTTCTGGTTTCAATGGTGATGAGTATGAATTAGAACGTCGTTTTGTTGCGTATGATGGCGTTGAGGTGCCTATTACAATATTTTATAAAAAATCATTGTTTAAAGCAAATGGGTCAAATCCTTTATATCTTTATGGATATGGATCATATGGAATTAGTATTAACCCTCATTTTAGCAATACAGCTGTTACAATTGCCGATAGAGGTATTGTGTTTGCAATAGCTCATGTAAGAGGTGGAGATGATTTAGGTTATACTAATTGGTATGAATCAGCAAAATTTTTAAATAAAAAACGCACTTTTAATGATTTTTTAAGCACAGCTCATTACTTAATAGACAACAAATATACTTCTTGCGGTAATATAATAATTTGCGGCGGCAGCGCTGGCGGTTTATTGATTGGATATGCTCTGAATCAAGAACCTTGGTTATTCAAAGCTGCAATAGCTCATGTGCCATTTGTTGATGTTATAAACACAATGCTAGATGATACCCTACCTCTCACTCCAGGTGAATTTAAAGAATGGGGTAATCCAATAGAAGATAGAGCCTGTTTTGAATATATGTTGTCATATTCTCCTTACGATAATATCAAGAATCAGAAATATCCAGCAATATTAGTAACTAGTGGTATATCAGATCCTAGGGTAGGATATTGGGAAGCTGCAAAATGGGTATCACGCATTAGAGATCGCAAAACAGATAATAATCAGATTATCTTTAAAACAAACATGGATTCTGGTCATAGAGGAGCATCTGGTAGATTTGATTATTTAAAAGAAGTAGCTGAAGATTTAGTTTTTACTTTTAATGTTTTTAATATTTCTATTTAATTTATTTTAATATCTTCGTAATAAAATTTAATAAAAACTTAACAAAATCAATAAATTTATAATAACCAGGCAAACAATTGGTGCTGTAAACGTTTTATATCTATTTATTGAAATTAGATCTGGAGAAAATATATAATATGCTTAATTTATATCTTTAACTTCTTTACAAAATATGGTATAAATTAATATTCTTCAGGAAGGTATATTTAAAATAAAGAGCAATGGACATTCTAGTTGATTTTGAAATTGGAGAAAGAGTGGTGTATGCATCTCATGGAATTGGTGAAATAGTTGGTATTGAACCTCAAAGTATAGGGCAACACGTAATTCAAGTTTATGTAATTTCTTTGACTCAGAATAATATGACGCTTAAAGTTCCAATAAATCGAGCTATATCATCTGGTCTAAGAAGGCTTTCAAGTCACGATGTGCTAAAGGATGTATATCAAACATTAGAGAGCAAGCCTAAGATAAAAAGTCGTATGTGGAGTCGTCGTGTACAAGAATATGAATTTAAACTACATTCAGGTGACCTTGTTTCTGTAGCCGAGGTGGTAAGAGATTTGTACAAACCGCCAGATTCCAATAGTTCTTATAGTGAACGTAATTTATACGAATCGGCTTTGTCTAGATTAGCTAGTGAAATGTCAGCTTTGGAATCAATGATGCATGATGAAGTAGTTGCAAAGCTCACTGATATATTAAAATCTACTAGAATCGCAGCTTAATTTGTTAAGCTATCGTCCGATTGTTATGCTTGATGAATGTGATCTAGAACGATTTTTTTTGTTAGCAACTAAGTTTTTACCTTTACTTGTTGTACTTTCATGTTTCTTGAAATCAATAATCGAACTTATTTCGTCCATCAATTGTTTTGCGTATTTTTTATATTCATTCCCATCATAACTTGTTGCTTTATCGTTCATAGCCGCAATGACTTGTTCACTATTCTTGTTAAAATATTTAGCTAACAAATCAATATCGGTAGAATTATCTTGCTTTACTTTAACCTGATTTCCAGATTCGCTTACTAACTGATGTAACGCATTAAATGTTTTGGACATTTCTTCTGTGTTTTTTTGTAAAAATTCATTGAAGAAGGATTCTCTGTTGCTAGAAAATTCCTTTAAATCACCTAGTTTAATTTCACTAAATTTAAAACTACTAGGATGTTGTGCAATTTTTTCTTTAGCTGTTCGTTGTAGATTTTGTTCAGTGATAATGCTATATCTTTCTAGATCTTGATCTAGATTTTTAGACTTATTAGTGAACTTCTCCTTTAATTGCAATAAATCACTCTCAACTGATTCTAATTCCTTTTTATTTTTAGCTTTGTTTGATTCATATCTTTTTTTTGATATCCAAATGGATTTTGGCTTTAACAGGAGTTTCGCGCCATCAAGTTAATTTGTATAGGGACTAATTAACTATTTCTTGTGTTTATGATACAATTTTTTCTATTTTGTTCAAGAAAATATGTCTACTCATAAATGCACAAAGGAATTGTATAGCTCCTTCATCC
>JBGCFO010000021.1:0-2660 GCA_045106955.1 Rickettsiaceae bacterium
CTATTTTACATATTATAGCCAAATTAGAGGATACAAAGTATCAAGAAGTATATTACCCTCTGGAGAATCAAATGCTCATGGAAGGTATTATATCAGCCAAAGAGTTAGGTGTTGTAAATGCCAGTGAAGGCAAAACAATTAGAGTATATTATGAACTTGCGGTTTTAAGGAAATTAAGAAAAGAACTTAGGTGCAAAAACATATGGATTAAAGATTCTTTAAAATATTGTGATCCAGAAAAAGATTTTCCCTCGGATTTTTATAGTAGGAAAAATTATTACTGTGATTTATTGAATTTAGATACAGCAGGAGATGTTGAAGTATCAAAGGTCAAACAGTCCCTTTTAAAAGTTACAAAAGAACTGAACGAGACTATAGGATCTAATCCCAATGTTCGCATTGGTATAAAAAGAGGTAAGCCTCATATTTATGTTACACCTCATGTTGCACAGGAAGAACCACAAAATTTAGTAATGCTCAAGCAAAACATTTTGAAAAAATGGGGTAATTTGAGTTTATTAAATATTCTCAAAGAAAGCGATATCAGGATAGGTTTAACAACAGAGATCATTGATATTACAGATAAATCATCAATGGATCCGGAATTATTACGTCAAAGGTTGCTGTTATGTATATATAGCATGGCAACAAATACTGATTTTAAAAGGATTTGTAATGGCACTGAAGGTGTGACGGGACAAGATCTTCAATATATAAAAAAACGATACTTAACCCCTGAGGTAATGAAGCATATAATAAGAAAACTTATTAATAGCACTCTAGAAATAAGAGATAAAATGTTATGGGGTAATATAAAAAGTTTAATAGCATCTGATTCAACAAAAATTGCGTCGTGGGATGAGAACCTAATGAGTGAATATCATATTCGTTATAAAGGTAATGGTATAATGGCTTATTGGCATGTTGAGAAGAAAGCTCTATGTATATCGTCCCAAGTAAGAAGGTGTTCTGATTCAGAAATATCAGCAATGTTAGTAGGAATAATTAACCACAAGACTCAGGTTAAAATAGATGGTCATTCAACGGATACTCATGGACAAAGTCTGATAGCTTTTGCCTTTTGTCATTTGTTAGGAATTGAGTTAAGACCAAGAATTAAAGGAATAGGCAAGTTAAAGATAGCCAAAGTAGATAAGAATATAGCGCGTCATTTATATTCCAATATTGCAGATATAATGGGTAGACCTATTAATTGGCAATTAATTATAGATAACTATGATGAGATTATTAGATACTTAGCTGCATTAAAAACAGGTACTGCAGAAGTTGAAGTTATATTAAAGAGGTTAATAGTAGAAAATACTCAGAGCCCTGTTTATAAGGCTCTTTTAGAACTTGGCAGAGCTGTAAGATCAATCTTTATATGTAAATACCTGATATCAGAAGATCTAAGAAAAGAAATAGACGAAGCTTTAAATGTTATTGAAAACTGGCATTCAGGTAATAAGTTTGTCTTTTTTGGTAGAAGAGGAATATTATCATCTAATGATGAGATTGATCATGAATTATCTATTTTATCGTTACATTTAGTTCAATCATCTTTGGTATACATAAATACATTATTACTCCAACAAGTTATTAAAGAAGAGCAGTTTGAAGAACTTCTAACATTAGAAGATAAAAGAGCAATAACACCATTGTTCTACCACCATGTAAGTCAATATGGATTATATCACCTGGACATGAATGAAAGAATACCAATTGAGGTTTAACAAAAATGATAAATAGACAGATGACAGTGAAGCAAAAAGCTAAGCAAGTAGCAAAATTACTCAGGATGGAAAGGCCTGATTATTTTTATCTAAAAGAATTGTTTAGACATTTACGGACGGAATTGAAGGTTGTTGTACAACAAAAACCTAAAAAATTACCATATGTTCCTTCAGAAGAGGAAATAAACAATTACTATGATTTAGTATGGAATGCACAGAATGTAGCTCATATGGTTCTTATCAAAACCCTATTGTATACTGGAATAAGAGTTGGAGAACTAATTAAAGTAAAGCTAGAAGATGTTAATTTACGTCAGTGCCAAATAAAAATCAATGATGGTAAAGGCCACAAAGATAGAGTTGTTCCTTTTCCAAAAGGTTTTAGAGAAGTATTGGTAGCATACATAAAAAGTTGCAAAGAAAAACAAGCAATCTACTTATTTGAATCAATACGTAAGGGACCATATACAGATAGAGGTATTAGAAAAATATTATTGCATTATAGTAAATTGGCAAAAATGAAGCATACAATGACTCCTCATAAGTTGAGACATTTTTTGCTGACTTGGATGAAAAAGCAAGGGGTGGATGATGCATTAATCCAGCCATATTCTGGACATGATTCCAGACAATCACTAGAAATATACTCTAAATTATCAATTACAGACGCACAAAAAAAGTATGATGAGGTGATAAATAACTTCCCAATTTAGCAAAAGAGTTCCAGGCGCAAAAGGAAAGGCTACTCTTTGGCCTCATTGAGGTATGGAATTTAAAATGAACAAAAATCTCTATAGCCTATAGAAAGAAAGGGATTATATTAAAAAGCACATTAAAAAAGTTTTGTTATCTACAGTCCTCAATCCTAAGAAACATATATGATATAGCGTTACATTGCCGGAATCACACGTTCGGACCATTTGGGCC
>JBGCFO010000022.1:0-39790 GCA_045106955.1 Rickettsiaceae bacterium
ACAAGCTTTACATTCAAATTTAGTTTGAGATAGTCTATTATCACTATCGTTGTAACCGCAATTAGAACAGGTTTGGCTAGTATATCTAGGATTTACTCTAATTACTTCACCTCCATTCCAAGTGCTTTTATATTCCAACTGCCTTGTGAGTTCATACCAACCTTGATCTAAGATTGATTTATTAAGCCCAGACTTAGCCTTTGCATTTTCCCTTGTGCCTTTAACTGATTTACTCATATTTACTATTTTTAGATCTTCAATGAATATTCTTGCGTGACTCTTACAGATTTCATTACTAACCTTATGTATGTAGTCTTTACGAGTATTTGCTATTTTTGCATGTAATTGTATGATTTTTCTTTTTTGCTTGTTCCAATTACTAGAAAACTTAATTTTTTTAGATAGTTTCCTTTGTTCTTTGGTTAGTTTGTTTTGATTAGTTTTAAAGCTATTTTTTGGTAATTTTTGTTTTCCATTACTTAATGATACAAATTTAGATATACCTAAATCTAGACCTACTTCTTTAAGTTCTTTGTTCTTGCTTATAGTTATTTCTTTCTCTGTTTGAATAGAGACATATCAATGCCCACCTTTATAAGAAATAGTAGCATTTTTAATATCCCTATCTATTTTACGACTAGAGTAAAAACCTATCCAACCTAGCTTAGGTAAGAATATTCTACGATTATCTAGTTTTAATTGATTAGGCGCTGGATGTCTAAAAGAACTATGAATATTCCTTTTTCTCTTAGTAGGCATTCGCTTATTTTGTTGCTTCTTATCAAAGGCATCTTTGTATGCTTTGTCTAAATCCTTTAGTTTTTGCTGAATTACATGCGATGGCGCTTCTGAAAGAAAATCATATTCATTGGATTTCTTTAGAAGTTTAGAAAAATAATTCATTTCATAGTATCGCATTATATGATAGCCATTAGATAATCTATGCTTATTTAATCGCCAAAAATAGTTCCATACAAAACGACAATGACCAGCGAAAGACAGAAGATTTCGCTCTATCTCGTCATTAATCTTTAATCTGTATTTGTATGCTTTACGAATTATCATTCGAGAGATATACTGTTGGCCCAATCGTGAGATTATATCAAGAAAATAGAGAAATTAGAACTGGTAGACATTGTAAGTTTTTAATGCATGCACATTTGGTCTTTGTATCTAAATATCGTAGATGCGTATTTACAAAAAATCATTTAGATAGAATTAATCAGATCTTTACAAAAATAGTTAGTAGGTGGAGGCTAGAGCCGGAATCGAACCGGCGAATAGAGGATTTGCAGTCCCCTGCATTACCACTTTGCTACCTAGCCAAACAATGGTATTAATACAATTTATTTTCCCTTCTTTGTATACGTGCCACTCTTCTTTTTCTTCTATCTACTTCTTTCTTATGTAAAGCACGTTTTAATGATGGAGGCGTATAAAACCTAGAGCTTTTTATTTTACGGAATATTAATTCCCTTTGCATTTTTCTTTTTAAATCGCGTATAGCATTTTTGTTTCTAGGATGAACAACCACAGATACTGCCACTTATAATACCTCTCGAATTTATTAAAATATTAGTTTGATTATTTAATATTATTGGATAATATTATATAAAAGATCTATAGTCAAGTACAGTCAGGGCGAGATGGAGATTAACAATAATAATTCAACTGAAACTAAAACTACAACACATCAGCATCTTAATTCAATAACTTCTGAGATTGAGGCGGAGAAAATATTATTTTTCAACAAAGTCAAATTATGTCTTAATTCTAGCAAATGGCATCAAAATTTAATTGATAATGCTAATGACCAATGCGGTTTCTCTCCTAATTATCACAGAATTTTATTTCCAGATGCGATAAAGCAAATTATTTTAGAATTCTCTTATTTTAACGATCAATCCATGATTAGTTATTTACAGGAAAATCATCGTGATGAAAAATCTATTAGAGCAAAAATTGCATCTGCTTTAGATTTTAGAATTATTCAAACATATCCTAAATCCAAATCTCAAAAAGAGCTTTTTAATCATATTGGTTACACTGCATTATATCCAGATATAGCCTTCAAATGTGCTCTTAAGACTTGTGATGAGATTTGGCGTTGCGCAGGAGATAAATCTACAGATTGGAATTATTACAGTAAAAGATCTATATTGCTTTCTATTTACTTAAGAGCGATATTAATTTATATTGCTGATGAATCTGATGAATCTGCAATTACTAAAACTTTTATTCGTGATTCTCTAGATAATACAGTAAAATTTGGTAAATTAAAAAAAACAATCAAGCTTCCTAAAATATCTGAAATGCCGATAATTAGGTTGTTTGCATAAATCGTATAAAAACGATTATTTTACTAAATATACTGATAATAAATTGACATCTAACTATACAAATGAAAAATAAACATATATACCCAGATTGCAAATCCAATGTAAGTATACCGGACATTGAAAATACAGTACTAGAATATTGGAAAAAAAATAATATATTTCAACAATCAATAGAAAATAGATCTTCGCGTGATGAATTTATTTTTTACGACGGCCCTCCATTTGCTAATGGCCTTCCACACTATGGCCATTTGCTTACTGGATTTATAAAAGATCTATACGCTAGATATCAAACCTTACAAGGTAAAAAAGTTGAAAGACGTTTTGGCTGGGATTGTCATGGATTGCCAGCTGAAATGCATTCAGAAAAAGAGCTTGGTTTTTCTGGTAGAATTGCTATTAAAGAATTTGGCATTGACAAATTTAATGACCATTGCAGAAAATCTGTAATGCAATATGCAAATAATTGGCAAGAATATGTTGAAAGACAAGCCAGGTGGGTAGATTTTGATAATTCCTACAAAACAATGGATAATAATTTTATAGAATCCGTGCTGTGGGCTTTTAAATCTCTTTACGAAAAAGGCCTAGTATATGAATCTATGAAAGTCATGCCATATTCATGGGCATGCGAAACCCCTTTGTCTAATTTTGAAACAAGGCTAGATAATTCTTATAGGGAACGCGCGGATAAGGCCGTTACTGCTAGCGTTATATTGAAGGAAAAACCGCATAATGTTACATCTAATTACAATCAGTGGAAATTATTGATTTGGACTACGACTCCATGGACACTGCCATCAAATCTGGCAATAGCAGTCGGGAATGATATTGAATATGCATTAGTTCCAAAAGATGATATTTGTTATATCATAGGCAAATTTGCACTTAAAACATATGCCAAAGAACTAGATATCGATGAAAATAAAAACTATCAAACAATATTAGGCAAAGACCTAGTTGGATTATCGTATCAACCTATTTTTGATTACTATAAAAATCATCCTAATAGTTTCAAAGTTTTTTCTGGAGATTTTGTTCAAGCAGGAGATGGAACTGGTTTAGTTCATATGGCTCCAGGGTTTGGTGAAGATGATCAATTGCTATGTCAAAAACATCGAATAGAATTAGTTTGTCCAGTTGATTCATCTGGTAAATTTACTAGCGAAATTGAAGATTTTCAAGGCATGCTAGTATTTGATGCAAATGATCCAATTATAATCAAACTTAAATCACAAGGAAATTGGGTAAAAACTGAGCAATATTTGCATAACTATCCTCATTGCTGGAGAACCGATACGCCATTAATATACAAAGCAGTTCCTTCTTGGTACGTAAAAGTCACAAGCATTAAAGATAGAATGTGCGAGCTTAACGAGAAAATTAATTGGATTCCGTCTCATGTTAAAGACGGTTTGTTCGGTAAATGGATTGCAAACGCTCGAGATTGGGCAATTAGCCGCAAAAGATTTTGGGGATCTCCAATTCCAGTCTGGAAATCAGATAATCCAAAATACCCAAGGATAGATGTGTATGGCTCCATTGAGGAATTAGAACGTGATTTTAATGTAAAAATTACTGATCTTCATAGGCCATTTATAGATAATTTAACAAGGTCAAATCCAGACGATCCAACCGGCGAATCAATTATGCGAAGAGTAGATGATGTATTTGATTGTTGGTTTGAAAGTGGCTCTATGCCATATGGTCAAGTTCATTACCCATTTGAAAATAAAGAATGGTTTGAGAAGCATTTTCCAGCAGATTTTATAGTCGAATATTCAGCGCAAACTCGTGGGTGGTTTTATACATTAATGGTTTTATCGACAGCTCTATTTGATCAGCCGCCATTTCTAAATTGCATTTGCCATGGAGTGATACTAGACAGTTCTGGCCAAAAACTCTCTAAAAGATTAAATAATTACGCTGATCCTTTAGAGTTATTTAGCAAATATGGGTCTGATTCATTACGAGTTACGATGCTTTCATCAACTGTTGTAAAAGGACAAGAGCTGCTAATTGATAAAGATGGTAAAATGGTATATGACACTCTACGTCTCTTTATCAAACCTATTTGGAATGCGTATCACTTCTTCACACTTTACGCAAACGCTGATCAAATTAAAGCGGAAATCAGCTTTGATTCGCAAAATAGACTTGATCGTTACATTTTATCTAAATTAAAAAATACTATAAACGTTATCGAATGTAGTCTTGATAATTTTGATAGCCAAACTGCATATGATGTCATAGGTAAATTCTTTGAAATCTTTAATAATTGGTACATAAGAAGAAGTCGTAATAGATTCTGGAAATCCGAAAAAGATCAGGACAAAATTGATGCTTATAATAGTTTATATACGTGCTTAATCTATATCTGCAAAGCATCCTCACCTTTGGTTCCATTGTTGACGGAAGCAATATATCTAGGTCTTACTGATGGATTTAAAAATTTAAAAAGTGTTCATTTAGAAGATTTCCCAAAAATGCATAATTTTACATCAGATGAAGTATTAGTTAAACAAATGGATCAAGTTTTAGATATTTGCAGTAGCGCTTTATTTATACGTACGACTCATAATATACGTGTACGTCAACCTTTATCTAGCTTGACGATCGTTGCTAAACAAAATAACGACTTAGATAAGTTTGTAGATCTTATCAAAGATGAAATTAATGTTAAATCTGTAAAATACAATAATGAGCTAGAAAAATATGGTGACTTTAAGCTATCTGTCAATTTTGCAGCCCTAGCAAAGCGCATTCCAGCTAAAATTAAAGCAATTATAGAAGCAATCAAGCAAGGCAAATGGGAAATAATTAATGATGGGCAATTACATATCATTGATGAAGTGTTATCCAAGGAAGAATTTGATCTGAAGTTAGAGCCGAACAATAAAGAAAATACCAAGACATTAAACGATAATAAGGTCATGATAGTGCTCGATTTAGAAATTAGCCCTGAGCTCGAGGAAGAGGGTGTTGCTCGTGATTTAATTAGATTAGTACAAAATGCTCGCAAAAATGCAGATTTAAACATTACAGATCGTATTGTGCTAGAAATAGAATCTTCAAGTTCAAATCTTAATCAAATCATCATAAATTATAAAGAATTTATCCAAGAGCAAACTCTAAGTGATATTGCGCCTATAGAAAATGCAGTGTATTGTGAAGCTGAAAAACTTAAAGATTACGATATTAAAATTAATTTCTCTGTTGTTTAGTTTTAATTTATAAATAGCCGATGTAGCTCAGTTGGTAGAGCGGCGCATTCGTAATGCGTAGGCCGGGGGTTCGACTCCCTCCATCGGCACCATTGACCTACTAAGTTTTGATTAATATATTTTTTATAAAATACTAAATATTGCTGATTTTTAACAATATAGTTGCGATGATTGTACAAAAATGTTACTATCTAAAGTAGTAAATATGTTATATAATTGCAATTAGTTTATATATTATTTACATAAAGCAATTTCAAATATATGTCAGTTTTAGAAGATTTTTATAATAGCATCGAGGAGCTTAGGTCTAAGGTAAAATTAACAATATCTGGCAAAAAGGATAATAATAAAGAATCTGTCAGAGATCAAGTTATAGAACTTAAAAAGCAAATATCTAGACTAAAGAATGTTGGAGATGCGTACAGAATTAAGTCTGCCATTAGCTCGGCAATAAGCTTAGCGAGTCAATTCAGTGGAAACTCTAAATTAATTTCAGAATTGCATAAATTACTTAGTGATATCGACGAAAAAGAACAAATCCTATCCAATGAAGAAAAAAAATCTAGTTTGCGTAATAATACGGAACTTGAGCAACAAAATAAAAAAATGATTTTGATGATGCACAACAAAAGCTGCTTGTAGAAGAAGAAAAAACTAAAGAAATATACACACAAATCGTAACTCATCTCACATTGTTGAAAGTGGATGTCAAAAAAACAAATCAAGGTCTACAGTCCTTGCTGGATAGCAACAAAAAAATTGAAGTTAAAGACTTAAATATATTTTTGAAAGATCCAGAACAGTTGAATCAAGAACAAGAAAATATAAATCAAATCATAGAAAAAAGAGGAGAATTATATAATAGCTTAATTATAGCTCAAATTAGATTGGATAAAAACAAGCAGATATTATCAAATGAAAGTTTAGATGGCGATAAAAAAGAGCAAATTAGCAATCAAATACAAAGAGATACACAAGTAAAAAATAACCGTGAAGAGGATTTAGCTAATATTGCTAAATATATAGATAATATACATAAAAATCTCAGCAAAAAAGATGAGTTAATCCAAGAGATAATTAATAAACAAAAGTTAACAAATGACATTACTGATATAGCTCAATCTATATTCGAACAAAATCGTAAACAACTTAATACTATTACAGATCTTCAAAAAAATACCCAATTAATTCAAACAACGAAACATCAAAAGGAACGAGATTTGGAGCGAAGGACTTTGGATATGCAGAAGAATCTTAAATCTGTAATAAATCCTACAATAGCTACGAGAACAAATAATGTAAAGCGCAATAAAGAATTAAAACGTAATATATAATTAAGGTAATATTTATGAAATTTGATACTAAAATTGATGGTAAACAACTCCCTATAACGATTAATAATTTAATTAGATATGCAGATATATGGCAACGTTTTACATCTGAAAATATGAAAAAAAACTTCAATAGACAATACAATGATTTTTATAAAGACTGTTATGCTTTGTCTATAAAATTGCTTACAGATGCTATGTGCGTTGGATCAAATATAGCACCTTTTGAATTAGGTGATTGCTTTTTTAAAGGAATTGGGGTTGAAGTTGATGGAAATAAAGCTTTATTTTATTTAGGTATTTCGAAAGAATTAGGATGCAAACATGCAGCTAATGCTATACGTAACATAGAAATATCAGATGACTTTATGTCTGCATGTACAGAAAGTGCTGAATTCTTGATAAGCAGATCTCAAAACCTTGGTAAAGTACTACCGCAAGGATATATAGATAAAGTACGCACTGATTTTTATGATTTTATTGCGGATAATTTTGAATCATTTGTTGAAGAAATAGTTGACGCAGAATATTTTAGGGAAATTTCTTCTAGGCTTGATAGAATTCATCAAATTCCTAATTATCCATTATTAAAAAAAATTGAACGTGAAGTCAAGATGAAGTTTCCACCAACAAGTGACGATGATGATGAATACACAGAGTTCGATTTTCAAGCAGAAGAGCTATACATAAAGGGCCTAGGTCAAAGCGCATGCGAGGACATGAGCAAGTTAAATGATGAACAACAATGGACAAACTTAAAATTAGCAAGAGTACTTGCTGGTACTCACAAAGATCATAATGAAGGCGATCAACATTGTTGCTGTGATATATTGTAGAGAAATACTAGAAGCTAAAAATCATCAGTTGTTTTTTTTATAATAATAGTATATTGTTGTTAATATACTATTATTATAGAATTGGTGTGTTATGAGAAGGATAAAGAAATCTTTAAAAAATCTTGAGTTTACAAATCAGTCAAAAGAATATGGTGTACATTTTTCGTGGCATCGTTCAAATGATGCTAATAAAAAGATTTTATATGAAACTGTTTATAATGGACAACATATAGATTTAATGAATTTAATAAAAATGTGCATAACTCGTGATGGTCATTTTATTGACGCAGAGAGAATTGCCAATAATACCAATGCAGTAGCTGCATTTACTAAATTAAATGATAACGAAAGAGAAGGTCTATGGTCCTTGTATAATTATTATGAAAATCATTCTAATACTGGTCGAATACCTCCTGGTTCCTGGGAAAAATTAGAATCACAACTCAGTGTTGCAATGACGCAACTTCCATTAGAGGGCCAACATCAATTCGATGGTTATGTCGAACATGTGGCGCCTAATCAAAGCTTGGAAGAATTAGCGATTACTTTTGCTATGAAATTTAATCAAGAACTTGTTGACGGTTTATCTCGTAGTAATCACGATCGAGCTCTATTATTTAATAATATAGCTGATGAATATAAAGGTGCTTTGAATGCAAATCAAATAGACCCTAAATTATTTACAGAGAAGTGCTTAGCCCAATTAGATGATTTACTTATAAATAATGAAATATTTACTGTTGTTAGTGTTTTATTAGAAAATATCACAGCCGATTCAGAATATCGATATGCAACGTTGCTAAGTTGCTATGAAGACCGAGATTCAACAGAAGAAATAAAAGAAATAGAAAGAATGGAAGGCGATTGGGCGTCGAAGATGTGCGAACGTATATCACAAAATTGTCAGAATGCACTCAATTATAATGGGTATTTTAATATTCGCGGTTTATTAAAATTGGTTATTTTTCCTTCTGAGAAACAAAATGATATTCAAGAAATAAAGCAACTAATATTACAACTAACTTCTCGTGATACCGATGTATCAAATGAATTTAAAACTCAAGTAATAGGTTTACGTAATGTTGATGAGTTTGTCGATGCAATAATGCAAGCGACAGACATTAACGATATAGAACAATTGATGAATTTAGGAGAAGTGCCTGATATATATTAATAGAGCGAGTGAGATATCTCGTTCTATTATCTACTAATGCCTTCAGAAAATTTTATTAATTGCAGATACTAAATCTTTTTGTTATCTTGTATTTTAATTTAATCTCGAGTCTCATGAATAAATTATACGATACTTTAAATCCAGATAGTTTTATCAATTATAAAAAATTTACTTCCAAGAATAGTATTAACAATTTTTGCGTTGTTTTTGTCCACGGTTTAATGAGTAATATGCTTGGTACAAAAGCAACTCAACTAAGTTTGTATGCAAATACCATAAAATATGATTTTATAGCATTTGATAATTTTGGTCATGGAAATTCTTCTGGTAGAATGATTGATCAAAATATTAGTTCTTGGTTAAATGGGTTAGAGTTAGTATTAGATAAGCTAGTAGGCCAAAATCAAAAAGTTATATTGGTAGGTTCTAGTATGGGAGGATGGATTTCTTTGTTAGCTGCTGAAAAATATCCAAATAAAATTCATGGAATCATTGGACTCGCAGCTGCTCCAGACTTCACAGAAGAAATTGTATGGAATAAACTTCCGCATTCAAAACAAGAGCAAATGATGAATGATGGATTTCTAGAGTTTTTTGGCGTTAGCAAGAAAGACAGCTCTCATTATTCATATAAAATTAGCTATGATTTGGTATTGGATGGTCGCAAACATTTAATATTAAACAAAGATTCTATTAATATCAAACAACCGGTGCATCTGATTCATTCATTATTAGATGATGATGTGCCCTATGAGACATCAATGAGATTGTTCAAAAAAATCAAATCTCATCAGGCGGTGTTAAAATACATTAAAGATGGGGATCATAGATTATCCAGAGAGCAAGATTTGGTATTAATCCTAGATTCGATAAAATGGTTAATGAATATTTTGAATTTCAGTTAATTAAGAGATATAATGTAAAGTTTAATTGTATATATCTATAATGATTTTAAATATTATCACAGCTCCAGAGCCAATTTTACGTCAAAAATCGCTTGAGATAGAAAAGGTTGATGATTCAATAAAAAATTTGATGGATAATATGGTCAATGCTATGTACCATGATGATGGGGTTGGCCTTGCAGCCGTGCAAGTAGGAAAATTGCATAGAGTTATAGTTGTAGATTTACAAAGTCTAGATGATAATGATGATCTTGATGTGCAATATCCAATCAAAATAGCAAATCCAACTATTATGGAGAGCTCTGATGAAATGATTCTTGCGCAGGAGGGCTGTTTATCACTACCAGAGCAATGCGTAGAAGTATCTAGAGCAGAATCTATCAAATTATCTTATTTGGATTATAATAATAACCAATGTCAACTAGAGGCAAAAGGGTGGCTTGCTAGAGTATTGCAACATGAAATAGATCATTTAGATGGTAAGCTATTAATAGATTATCTGAGTACAATTAAAAAGGACGTTGCATTACGCAAATTAAAACGTATGAAAAAATCAATTTAAATGAATATAGTCTTTATGGGCACGCCAACTTTTGCCGTGCCAACATTAATAGCTCTAATGCAAAGCAAGCATAATATTATAGATATATTCACTTGCCCTCCTAAACCAAAAGGTAGAAATCTTGTTGAGCAAATATCACCTGTGCATCAATTTGCGATGACGCATAATATTAATGTTCATACGCCAAAAACATTGAAAAATCAATCTGATGCTATCTCAAAAATGAATCCAGATGTGATAATCGTTGTTGCATATGGTCTAATAATTCCTGGATCTATATTATCTATACCAAAAATAGGTTGCTTAAACATACATCCTTCAAGCTTACCAAAATACCGTGGAGCTGCTCCAATGCAATGGACAATCATCAATCAGGAGCAAACTAGCGCGGTATGTATTATGCAAATGGATGATGGTATTGATACTGGAGATGTATTATTAAGAGAGGAAATTCAATTACCAAAAGATATAACTTTAAATATATTGCAAGATAAATGCAGCGCAATTGGTTCTCGATTAATTCTTAAAGTTTTGGATAATTTTAATCAGATCGTACCACAACCTCAATCATCTACTGGTGCTTCATATGCACGCAAAATTACTAAAGATGATGGAGCTATCAACTGGAATCGTGATAGGGCTGACCAAATAAATGCTAAAATTAGAGCATTTAGCACTTGGCCATCAGTGTATTTTAAATACAAAGAAAATGTTATCAAAATATTAGACGCAAGTTATACAACTGACAAGCACGATAAAAATCCTGGTACAATTATAAACGCTTATGACGCTTTAGAAATAGCTTGCATCGAAGGTATATTGATAATAAAACTAATGCAAAGGTCTGGTAAAAAACCTTTAATCGCTAAGGAATTTTTGAGAGGCTTTAACATTCCAGTTGGATATATATTAAGCAATCAATAGCGTTTTGATGTTTCCGTTGGCAGAACAATTTGATAATCATACACTATTGAATTAAAAATAAAATCCTGCAATGGTTCTACGATTTGAGCATTATCTTGAATTAAATATTTATCAGAAAAATATAGTTTTGTTTGCACTGGGCTTATGTCCTTATAATGCACCCTTACTGTAGCATAAGGTGTAGTTTTTATTTTTGTTGGATACATAGTAATAAAATAGAACTCACCTTGATTATTCGTGATAGCTGTCCCAGATCCAGTAAAACTATATTTGCCACTTAAATCTATCCATCGCTGGTTTACAACATTTTTTAGTGCTGTATATGGATATTTTTGATCGCATCCAATTTGCCATAAATATACAATTGCATTTGATACTGGAACGCAATTCTTATCTAATACTTTACCTCTAATAATAATTTGGTATCCGCAGTATTTTGGAGCTACGCCTTGTTTACTAAGTAAATTATTATTAGATTCAAATTTTTCTGGTTCATAATTATCTATAATATTTTTAGTGATAACACATGTATTTAATTTATTCTGGTAAAATTCTTTTTCTGCGTATACAACCTTTGGTAAGAAGGCGACAAATATTATCAAAATATTTATGAAGAAATTATATTTATTAATCATATTGATACTTGTATTATATATAGTATTTCTGAGATCATTTACCATCAAACATTCTAATGATAATATTTACGAAGAAGAATCACCAGAATTAACTGGTAATTTTATTGAAAAAATTCTATCACGTGTTTCTATAAATTTATTAAATACCAACGAAGGTCGTAAGTTTTTTGCAAATTTCATAGGTCCAATTGATCCTGATTCAATTAATATAGACTACATGATCAAAATCAGTGAAATTGATCCTATTCAAACTGTATTTAATATAATAGATTCAAAGCCAAATGATGATGAAATTTTTGCTATATGCGGCCAAGAAGTACTTGTGGATTATAGAATTAAAGATAAAAGTGGAAAAATTATCAATTCAGAATCTAAATCTATTGTTCTTGGTCAGAAATCTATCACGCCAATCTTAGATATACTAACTCCTGGAATGAAGATCGACCAAACAAGATCAGCATCTATTCCAGCTGAATACATATTATCAGATACTCAAAAAGATTACGATAAAATAATTATCACACTTAAAGGTATAAATTCAAAGTCATCAATAAACCCTAATGAAGTAAGAATATTTGACAATAGATCATCTTATGCTTTGCCATTATTATGCGGGGATTCTACGAGATTTCACGTGAAAATTATTAATTTATGTAATAATAAGTTAATATTTAATCAGGAAATATCGCAATATCAAATAGGAGATTCAAGATATCCTTTAATTTTTGCCTATGCAATGCATAGAAAGATTCCTTTTATAGATCGCAGTGTTATTGTAAGTGGTAAATTATTAGATAGTGAAATAATAAATTTAAAAAATATATCAAAAGACTCAATGTATTTATTAGAATTTAGCAATTTCTAACTTATTATCAAAATAGTTCGCAGCAACCACTGACTTGTGATGTATGATCATTAAATTGATGATCAATCGCATGGATTTCGTTTACATCTTCTTGAAATTGCATAGTGATGATTTCATTCGCTAAGCCTTCTTCTAACAAATTTGAATCTTTTAACTTTTCTTTGATATTTAAGTAAGTTTCTTCACTGCAATTAAAGATTTTAGCTGGGTATTGATTTAAATATTTTGTGCACCATTTTGAAATAGGCCCAACTTTAAAATTAACTAAGGTAGAAATAATAGTAGATTGATTTGTAAGATTTTCTTCCTGTTTAGTTAAGCAAGTAATTATGTCTTCGAACAACTCCGAATTCATATGAAATATAGCATCATCAAAAATAGTTGTAATGTTGATTTTAATATCTGGATGATAAATTATTAAGTAATCTGTAAATTGTGATAGATTTGTCCATATAGCTCCATTTTCTATTGATTCTGTTAATTTTTTATCAATACTCTCTAGTATATTCACACAAGTAGCTTGAGCAATTTCTTCAACATTAGGATGTTCAATAAGTTTGCGTATATGATATATCGAATTAATATTCGATATATCTAATTCATTCTTTTCATTCAAATACACTAAGGTTTTCTGCATTACTCCATATTGCATTTCTATGTTGCTAACTAATTCTGAATCTAGAGTTTTATATGATATATACTGAGTTAAATATTCCGGATTTACAATATTTTCTAATATTTGTATTTTATCTTCGGTGAGAGCGTAATTTAAAAAGAGCTCAGATGAGATACTTCTTTTTAAACATTCTAAGCTTATATTATCAACTAACATTTGCATTGTTATATTCTGCACGAATGCGTTTACAAAAGCTTTAGCGCTCATATATTTCTCTAAGCAATCTTTGTTTAAAACTTGGACTAATTCCTCTACTTTACTTGCATGGATCTTGCATAAATAACATATTAATGAGTCGTCGTAAGGATTAAATGTCTTTGCAAAAATATCCATATTATTATAATAACAACTAGGTAACTGGTAACTACCTGGGTTGAATTTACACGCCACTTCAAGGGCTTTGGTAGACATATTTTCTGCAAAAGCATCATATCCTATCTCATCTGCTAATTGTTTTATTTGACCATTTTTACAAGCTAATATAACAATTTTAGATAATTTCATATACAATAGGTAATAAAATTTCTCTTTTTCCAGAATGATTAGGTTCTGATATTAACACCTATATATTTCATTCCTTATATTATATTAACACTTTTGTTATAATTATTTTATGATTTAGGTAATAAAATTTCTCTTTTTCCAGAATGACTAGGTGCTGATACAACACCTTTACGTTCCATTTCTTCTACTATATTAGCTGCTTTGTTGTAACCAATTCTAAGGCATCTTTGTATATAACTAATTGAAATTTTTCGTTCTGTTAGAACAATATTTAAAGCTTTGTTATACAATTGATTATCGCCGCCACTTTGTCCTAATTCTGGAGCTGGATCATCACCATCATCATCGACCTTATCAGTAACTGATGCTACATACTCTGGACTGCCAGTGCTTCTTAAGTAGTTTGTAACATTTGATACTTCATTGTCATCTATAAAAGGGCAATGTACTCTTGTGATGTTAGATGCATTACCCATGTATAACATATCGCCCATGCCAAGTAGTTGCTCAGCACCTTGCTCGCCTAAGATAGTCCTACTATCAATTTTAGATGTTACTTTGAAGCTTACTCTGCTTGGGAAGTTAGCTTTAATAACTCCAGTAATTACATCAACCGAAGGTCTTTGCGTTGCCATAATTAAATGTATTCCAGCAGCTCTAGCCATTTGGGCCAATCGTTGGATTAATGCCTCTATATCTTTTCCAACTAATATCATTAAATCAGCCATTTCATCAACTACAATCACAATGTATGGTAATTTTTCTAGTTTTATATTTATTGTTTCATATATAGGCTTGCCTAATTCATCATCAAATCCAGTATGAACCTTATAAGATAATTCAGTACCTTTTTCTAACGCTTCTTTAATTTTTGCATTATAGCCATCGATATTTCTTACTCCTATGCTAGACATTAATCTATAGCGATTTTCCATTTCTCTTACAGCCCATTTTAATGCATTAACAGCTTTCGCGCTTTCGGTGACGACAGGAGTCAATAGATGAGGGATGTTGTCATATACTGATAGCTCAAGCATTTTTGGATCTATCATAATTAATTTACATTCCTCTGTCGTATATTTGTACAAAATAGATATGATCATCACATTAATTGCAACGGATTTACCAGAACCAGTTGTACCAGCGATAAGCAAATGCGGCATTTTTGCTAGATCTGCAATAAATGGGTCACCACTTAAATCCTTTCCTAGAATAATTGGTATTGTAATGTTATTATTTTTATATTGTTCAGTGTCTAATAATTCACGCAACGAAAAGAAAGCTCTTTGTTTGTTTGGTAATTCAATTCCAAGCACATTTCTTCCAGGAATGTTCGATATTCTTGCAGATACTGAAGACAAGGAACGTGCAATATCATCAGCCAAGCCTATTATTCTTGATGATTTAATACCAGGAGCAGGTTCAAATGCATATAACGTTACTACTGGACCTTGTTTAATATCTATAATATCACCTTTCACTCCAAAGTCATTTAATGCTTTAAGTAATTCTTCTCCTAATTCCTTTAATTCGCTTTGATTAAGTGTAGATATTTTTGCTTTATTAGTTTCCTTAAGTAATTCTAATGATGGGATAAGAGATAAGTTAGTAGCTGCAGACGTTGTTTTATTCTTATGTTGTTTTGTTGTTCTGATTTTAGCACTGCGCAGTAGTGAATTACGTTGTTTTGATGAACTACTATTATTCATTAAATTCACAAGCTTGGTAATAGACAGTGCAAATAATTTATATATAAGATATATAAATTTTTTCAGCGCGATATAATAAATTTTAAATGATATATTGATACAAAATAAAAATAATAATATCGTGATGGACAGTAATCCAATATAGCTATATACATTATAATATTTTTCTATATTTGGTATTTTCAATATTAGATGATGCGCCACTTCTCCTATCGCGCCATACTCAAGATTAGTTTGAATAAATTGAGTAAATAGCAATAGCGAGGTTAAAATCATTACTATAAACATTATTATATTCTTTAATAATGCAAATCTCATAAATTTTTTAAATTGTAATGAGACTGACCAAGATAAAAAGCATATTGGCATTATGAATGATGATATTCCAAATAATTGATATATAATGTCAGAAAGATATGATCCAAAATATCCCAATATATTTTGAGGATTCATATTTGATTGAACATTAAAAGAAGAATCTCTCGGAGAATATGTAATTAATGCAATGAATATAACTACTCCTAAGATTCCAAATATTATAGATTTTACTTGATAATGAGCAAAGAATGATCTAAATAATCCTAGCATATTAAATGAACTCTTTAAGTTGTTTTATATGAGAAATTGAATTTATTAAATTGTTTTTATTATTTGAATTAAAACAAACAATTTTGTCAAATCCAAGTTTTTTTGATTCTTTTACGCGTAATTCAATTTGTGGAACACTACGTATCTCTCCTGACAAACCAATTTCTCCAAAAAATACTACATCATGTCCTATTGGTTTATTTACTGCAGCTGAGATAATAGCTGCAGCTACTGCAACATCAACAGCTGGGTCTGAAATCTTAAAACCATCTGCTATGGTAAGATATACTTCGTATGAAGACAAATTCAATCCAAAACGTGCATTTAATACAGCCAAAATCATTGATAACCTGTTAATATCCCATCCAACTACAGATCTTCTCGGCATTGGCATGTTTGAATTAGTAATTAAACACTGGACTTCTATCAATAACGGCCTTGATCCTTCAATACCAGCAAATACAGCGCTACCACTTACATGATTTAACCTGTCTTGTAAGAACATCGCTCCAGGATTTGGTACTTCTATCAAGCCAGATGCGGTCATTTCGAATATTCCGATTTCATTAGCTCCGCCAAATCTGTTTTTAATAGATCGTAATATACGAAAATGGTTATTACGATCACCTTCAAAATATAATACTGTATCTACAGCATGTTCTAGTAATTTTGGACCTGCAATTTGACCTTCTTTGTTAACATGGCACGCAAGAAGCAATGCAATATTGCTTTGCTTGGTGTAATTGATTAACATATGCGCTGCAGCTTTAATTTGTGAAACAGTTCCTGGAGTAGATCCAATCTCTTTTGTATATAAAGTTTGTATAGAATCTATAATCAATAATTTTATGTTTTGACCATTAACAGAAATTGTTGAGATAATATCTTCTACATTTGTTTCAGATAATGCCTGGATATTATTTTGCGTTACGTTTAACCTTATAGCTCTGAGTTTAATTTGCTCTAATGATTCTTCTCCAGTTACATAAAGGGCATTAATGTTATTTTTAGCTATATCAGACATAATCTGCAGCAGTAAAGTAGATTTACCTATGCCAGGATCGCCACCAATTAATACGACCGAAGCTTCTACTAATCCTCCGCCTAAAACTTTATTTAGCTCTTCAATGCCAGTTGTAATGCGTTTTGGATTTTGTACATTATCATCCAAGGATTCAATTTGCTTTGGAACTCCAAGCATTGATGGTATTGGGCGATCACTATTCACTAATTCTTCTTCTATAGTATCCCAAGACTTACATTGAGTGCATTGACCGGACCATTTGATAGTAATATAACCACAGTTACTACAACTAAACTGCTTTTTTCTCTTACTCATTTCATCATTATTTTATACTAATAACGATACTTGGGCGCTATTAAATACCATTACATTATTGTCATCAGATTTTCGTAGAAGTAAATTACCTTCATCATCTATACCGCAAAAAGCACCAGCAATGTTATTAACATTGTCATTTACTATTAACATTGTATCTAATTTATAAGATCTTTGCATCCAATATGATTTGATTTGATCAAATCCTGCAAATTGCCAAATAGATAAGTATTTCGCAAATGAATGCATAAATAAATCTAACATATCGAAATTATTGATTGATATATTTTCTTTCAATAAGCTTGTAGTAGCTTGATCAATTTCAGGGTGCTTTGCCAGATTAGCTCCAAGGCCTATGAGAGTGTAGTTTTGATTATTATGTTTGATTGATTCTATTAATATTCCAGAGACTTTATTACCATTGATGAGTAAATCATTTGGCCATTTCAGTTTAATATCTATTGTGATTTTACGGTTTTGAGCAAGATATACAATCGCATCGTATAATGCAATAGAGCTGAGAAATGATAATTGCTGGGCTTGATTTACTTTGATATCTCCACATAACAATATAGTGCAATACAAATTTCCAATATCAGAAATCCATTCTTTACCTCGCCTTCCACGACCTGAGATTTGTTGGTCAGCAATTATTACACAATCATCATTTCCAAGACCGTTACTAATTAGACGTTTAGCTTCATCATTTGTGCTGTCTATTTGGTTGAATATCAACAGATGATATTCATCAATCCAGGTTGAATTAATCATTAATTATTAAAGATAAATATGCAAAAGAATAATATAAAGCTTATAGTTGTTATAGTGATAAACAATAAAGCTTTTTGTGTAGAGATGATATTAATTGGCTCTGAAGGTTCAATAAAACACATATATTTAATTATTTTTAAATAATAATACGCAGATACAATGCTTCCGCACAAAGCAATTATTGTTAGTATATACTCTCCAGAAAGAATAGCGTGATAAAATATATAATATTTACCAAAAAATCCAGCTAATGGAGGAATTCCGATTAATGAGAACATTATTATTATTATAGCTGCTGCTATTGCCTTTCTTTCGGATAATACACCTTTTATATCTTGGAAGGTAGCATCATTAGATTTTTGTCCAAGCAATGCCACTAGACAAGCAAAAAAACCTAAAATTGTAATGGCATATATAAGCAAATATAACACAGCAGCGTTATACCCTCCTTGAGTATTTAAGGAAACCCCCATTAGTACATATCCAATACTTAATATGCTGCTATATCCAAGAAGCCTTTTAATTGATTTTTGTCTAATTGCACCGATTGCACCAACTAATATAGATAAAATTGCCATATCTTTGATTAAATTTGAGGTAATGAGCTCATAATCACCAATAACAAAATAAATTAAGTTTAACAAAACAATTAAAGCGCCAAATTTTTGACTGGTTGCAAAATATGACACTGAATAAATAGGCGCTCCTTCATAGACATCTGGTGTCCAAAAATGAAATGGAGCTGCAGATAGTTTAAAGAATATCATGCTAAGCATTAGTACAAACCCAATAACAATGCCAAATGTAAAGTTACCTTCTTGCATAACAATATTGATTGAGTGAAATTCAATTGTTCCAGTAAATCCGTAAATGAAAGATATTCCAAGCAAGCCAATGCAGCTAAATAAACCACCAAGGGTAAAATATTTGACAGCAGCTTCAGATGATTTTGAATTATTTGTATTAAATGCTGATAATGCATATCCAGTTAGCGCTTGCAACTCTAAGGCGACGAATAGCAATAAGAAATTTCGTGCAGAAATAGCAACAAATATTCCAACGACAGAAAGGAATAATAATGTAACAAATTCTATTTTTAGCTTGAGCTTAGCAATATTACAAAAATGATAATATATAGCAAGTGACGCTGTTGAGCAGATCAATATAAATGATTTAGCCATTATAAGTATTGGCGTTATTTGAAAGCTATTTATAAATCCAATACCAGACATTTGGAACGATTGCATCATGACAATAGCTAAAATAGCGCAAAAAATCACTGCAATAATATAAATAATTTTTGTATACTTATTACAAAAAGAAGACAAGAGTTGAAATAAAAATGCTCCTGATATTAAGCATAATTCTGGCAAAAGAATATTAAATTGTCCTAACATATATTCATCCTCTGTAATCATTCATAACATTGTATATATCTGATATTTTTATAGTAGATGAATTGATTATATCTAGTATTGAGTTAGGGCAAATTCCAAAATAAATTATCATAATAGCTAGAGTCAGTAATGGTATAAATTCATATGGCCTTAAATCCGAGAATCTTAATATTTCTGGATCTTCGACCTTTCCTAGCATTATATTTTTATATAAAGTTAGCATATATATAGCTCCCAATATAATTCCAAAAGAAATGCAGATTGCAGCTACACTGTTAGCTTTGAATATACCAACAATACTCATAAACTCACCAATAAATCCACTAGTTGCAGGCAAGCCAATTGAACCTAACATTATTATCATGAATAATACTGATAGCTTAGGCATTGTATCAGCCACCCCGCCATATTTGTTAATTTCTTTTGTATGATGTCGCTCATAGAGCATTCCAACTATTAAGAACAAAGCGGATGAGATTAAACCATGGCTAATCATTTGGAATATTGCTCCATTAATGCCAGATATCTTTAAACTGAATATTCCGCCAGTGACATATCCCATATGAGCAATAGATGAATATGCAATCATTTTTTTCATGTCTGTTTGTTCTAATGCAACAAATGACGCATAGATCACAGATATGACGCTTAAGATTAATACGTAATTTTGAAATTCAAAAGAAGCTTCTGGCAGCATAGGAAGGGAGACTCGCAAAAACGCATATGCTCCAATTTTAAGTAATATACCAGCAAGAATTACAGATCCAGCTGTAGGAGCCTGAACGTGAGCATCAGGAAGCCAAGTGTGAAAGGGAGGCATTGGAACTTTAATTGCAAATGCAATAAAAGTTATGATCCACAGGATTTTTTGAATATCAATATTAAGGTTTGGCATCATATAAGTTAGATATAACATGTCAAAACTATTGAATTCTATGTAAGCAAAAATTAAAAACGCCAAGAATAATACAGAGCCAGTGAAAGTGTAGATAAAGAATTTTACAGTTGCATATAACTTGTTTTCTCCTCCCCAAATTCCTATGATAATATACATTGGAATTAATATAGCTTCGAAGAAGAAATAAAATAATAGCAAATTAATTGAACTAAACACTCCTATGCAAAAACTTTCTAGCAATAAAAAGCATACTATAAATTCTTTCACATATTTCTTGATAGTAAAAGCACTTGAAATAATACAAATTAAAGTAAGAAGAGCTGTTAAGAATACAAAAAATATAGAAATACCATCCACTCCAAGCTGAAAAGCAAGTCCAATTGAGTATATCCAATTATAATATTCTACAAATTGATATTGAGAATTAGAATAATTAAATTGTATCAGTAGGTATATAGTTGCAATAAGAGTGAGAATGCTACTTAGGATTGCAACATACATAGCGTATATTTGCTTATGTTGTGAAGAGCTATATCCTATGCCAAACATTATATATAAAGCGCTCAAGAGAGGCATCGCTATAGTTATTGATAAGATTGGTAATTCCAGCATCTTTAAACCTTATTGATAAAAAATAACAGCGAGATAGGCTATGCAACCCAATAATGCAACGCTAGAAGCAAGTACATAATTTGTAATATAACCAGTTTGGATATTAGTTACAATAGATGATGTATTTTTTGTTAATTTTATTAGACCATGCACTATAAAATCATCAATAAATTTTTGATCAAATAACCGTGAGGTACGAGTTAACCAAAATAATGGCTTGATTATTACTGCATTATATAGCTCATCAAAATAATATTTGCGTTTTAACAATAAATATATAGGCCCAAAAAGTTTTGATACAAAATTATAGTTAGAATTTCTATAAATGCATAGAGCAATGATAATCCCAATTAATCCAGCAATCATTGGCAAATATTTTATTAATATTTCATCTATATGAACGTGTGTAGCATTGGCATAGAAAATAGCATTTCCAAAATATCCAGTTTGAGATTCTATATTGATACAATATACGCCAATCATACCAGCGAAAATAGATCCAAAAACCAAAGCGATTAAAGGTAAGTTCATGATTCGAGGCATTTCATGAGCATGATTTAGAGTATTGCTTTTCCCGTGGAATACTAATAGAATTATTTTCATTGAATAAATAGCCGTTAGGACTGCTACAAGCACGCTAATATGATAAAAGATCATATGATTACTTGAATAAATAGATTCTAATATAAAATCTTTAGAGTAATAACCTGCAAAAGGAAAAATCCCTATAATAGCCAATGATCCTATCCAAAAATTGATATATGTTATAGGCATTTTTTTAAATAAACCTCCCATTTTAAATATATCTTGTTCATCATTGCATGCATGAATGACATTTCCAGCTGATAAAAATAATAAAGCCTTGAAGAATGCATGAGTAGCTAAATGAAACATTGCTCCATTGTACGATGATATACCGCAAGCCATAAACATATAACCAAGCTGGCTGCATGTAGAATAAGCAATGATTTTTTTGATATCGCTTTGCACAATAGCTATTGTTGCTGCCATAGCGCAGGTCAAGGCCCCTATGATCAATATAATATCTAGAATATATCTGCTATGTTCAAATAAATAAGAACATCTTGTAATTAAAAACACGCCAGCTGTGACCATTGTAGCTGCATGTATCAAGGCTGACACTGGCGTTGGACCCTCCATAGCATCTGGAAGCCATATATGTAATCCAATCTGAGCAGATTTACCCATACATCCAATAAATAGTAACAACAATATTACATCCAATAATACCCATTGGGAACCTAAAATATCTATTGTAATTAATGATAGAGAAGTAGATTTTGCAAATACTGAATGAAAATCTAATGCGTTAGTGTAATATGCAATTATAATAATGCCAATAATAAATGCTATATCAGCGACTCTATTAGTCATAAATGCTTTAATTGCAGCTTTATTTGCAGATTCCTTATGATACCAATATCCAATTAGTAAATACGAACAAAGCCCTACACCCTCCCATCCGAAGAATAATTGTATGAAGTTATCAGAAGCAACTAACATTAGCATGAAAAAGGTAAATAATGACAAAAATGAGAGAAACTTTTGTATATTTTCTCCATTCATATAGCCAATTGAATATATGTGCACTACTGTTGAAACAATTGTTACAACAACAAACATTATTGCAGTTAATTGATCAAAATAAATTGCCCAGTAAATTTGGATTGAATCAAAATTTATCCATTTCATCAATTTTAAATGGTATATATTTGCATCTTTGGTAATTAAATAAAATGCATAAACTGCGATACAAGAGCTAATGATCATCGCAATTGAAGTTAGGTATTTTGTAAATACTATACAGCGTTGATATAATAGTAAGCCATTGGTTATACTTAATAACAAAGGTAAAAACACTATGATATTCAATAATATTTGCATACTATTCATCCTTTAAGTTGATTGATCGATGATAAATCCATGGACGATTTATTTCTAAAATGAACGATAATTATTGCAAGGCCAATTGCAGTTTCGGCAGCTGCGATAGCAAGAACACAAAGAGCAAAGATTTGACCAGAAAGCTCGTGTAAATAAGACGAAAAAGCAACAAAATTAATGTTGACAGAAAGTAGCATTAATTCAATTGAAAGCAATATATTGATTAGATTGCGGCCTTTGATAAATATTCCAGCAATTCCTATAGCAAACAACATAGAAGAAACTACTAAGTAATGTTCTATTGATATGTTAGTTATCGTCATAATGCAAATCCTTTATACCCTCTTTATATTTAGGTTTAGTGATCACCAGTGAATTATCTTTTGATTTTGAAAGTTGGTCAGCTATATTTTGACGCTTAATAGATTTTACATTTCCTCTCATTGTAAGAGTGATACATGAAATCATTGCAACAAACAAAACTAACCCAATTACATGAAATGGTAATATCATATCTGTGTATAAGATCTTACCTATAGCGTTTGTATTTGAGACTTCAGGATTTACTAAAAACCCTGGTGAATTAGATATATTTATAGAAAAATCTGGAGCAAAAATTATCAATAGCAATTCACATAATACAGCTAGTCCAATGAAGGAAGATAAGCCAATATTATGTTGAATTTTATCATGCAATGAAACTAGTTTCATATCAAACATCATTAGTACAAACAAGAATAATACAGCAACAGCGCCAACATAAACAATTATTAATATCATTGCTAAAAATTCCGCTCCAATTAATAACATCAATCCAGCAGCATTGCATAATGCAAATATTAGATATAAAACAGAATGCACAGTATTTCGGCTGATTATTACTCCAATGCTAGCTAAAATCATCAATATAGAAAAGAAATAAAAAAATATGAACATTATGTATTTTATTTATATTGATATTCTTTTTCTATATTATTCTTCAATTGCTTTTCCCAAATATCGCCATTTTTGAGTAATTTTTCTTTATCATAATACAATGTTTTACGATTCTCGGCTGCAAACTCTAAATTTGGACCTTCAACTATTGCATCAACAGGACATGCTTCTTGACATAAACCGCAATAAATGCATTTAGTCATATCAATGTCATATCTAGTTGCTCTACGAGTACCGTTGTCAGCGATATCAGCCTCTATAACAATAGCTTGCGCAGGGCAAACAGCTTCGCATAATTTACATGCAATACAACGCTCTTCTCCATTTTCATATCTTCTTAAAGCATGCTCTCCTTTAAATCTAGAGCTAATTTTGCTTTTTTCGTATGGATAGTTAATTGTCACTTTCTTCTTAAATAAATAAGTAAGGGTTAATGACATTCCCTTTACAATCTCAAACAATATGAAAGACTTTACATATTTTTTAAACACGAAATTATCTTATAAGCAATAATAAATCACATTGTAATTTTAGTCATTAAATAATTATAAGTAAAGGAGTAGATAATATAGAACTCTAAATTTTTGTCTCTTGAAGCATTGTTTTTATAAAAAAATTCAGTATTAACGCAAAAGTTTAGCAGTAGAAATTTGACAAAATTTGACGGTTTATATAAAATTTGAAATTAGAAATGCATTTTTAAGATAAAACATACTATGACTAAAGCTAAAACAGCATCTAGAAATAATCCGGAATCTAGAAAAAGGCAGGCGGATTTTTTATATAATACTAAAAAAGTAAAACCAGTAAAATTAGTTATTGAAGGCCTAAGTTTTTTTAGCGCTGAATATGACGATGGATCAGGCTTGGTAACAGATTCAAATGATCAGCCATTACATTGGCACATAGTCCGAAATTTATGCACAAGATCTTAACAATTGAATTAGTTTGTAGCTCAAATTTATTGATAGAATTTGGCGTTCATTTGATACAGGTAAGATAAAAATAATTAATAAATTAATGTTATTATTTATTATGTAGCATTCAATCTTATCTCAAATTTGGAGAGATTTGCTAGAAGAATACGGCAATTGGCATACAATATAGCCTTTGTCGATGTCTCTATTGTTCCATTTCATAGGCACAGAGGAGGAGCTTTAAAAAAAAGAATGGAGAGCCAATTACAAGACTGTAAGGGCTTTGAGATTCCTTGAGAAAGAACTGCCTTGGGATAAAATAAAACATCTAGTAGCAGATAAAGGTTATGATATTTCAAATGCTAGAAAAATCATTAAATCATATGATGTCACTCCTGCAATACCATTTAAAGGAATTTATGCGTCCAAAGCGTTCCTTAGTTTCATTGCTCTTGCCATCGCTAAGTGTTACAACATAGTTATCGTAAAACTAATAATTTTATCAGGGAATATATTTTTCCAGGCGGTGGTATGCTGCCTTCTCCAAAAAAAGTTTCAGGAAGAATCAGAAAATGCTAGTTTAGAGGTCAATGAAATGTTTCATTTTGGAAAAGATTATGCAATTACTTTTGATAAATAGATAAACTATTTATGCTTTAGCTTTGACCAAGATTTGATTTTTGCAATATAAAATAAAATTGTGAAAACTACTAAAAATATCATGACCTTTAAACCCATAGATTTTCTACTTTCCATTTCTGGCTCTGCAGCCCACTGTAAAAACACAACAACATCTCGAGACATTTGTTCTACAGTCGCATTAGTGCCATCTGCATAAACGACTTGATCATTAGTTAATGGTGGTGGCATAGCGATCTGAAATTCCGGAAAGTACGGATTATAGTATAAATCTTCAGAAACAACAAAATCTTTAGGTGGTTCGTAGGAATAACCAGTAAGTAGAGAGTGCATATAATTTGCACCATCATGTCTGGCTTTAATAATAAGAGATAAATCTGGCGGATATGCTCCATTGTTCACAGCACGCGCAGTTTGTTCATTAGGATAAGGCGAAATAAAGTGATCAGATGGAAGGGCTGGTCGTTCAAACATCTCACCATCATCATTTGGCCCATCTGTGAGATTATACTGCTTAGCAATTTCTTTAATCTCAGCTTCAGAAAAACCAATTGACTGTAAATTTCTATACGATAATTGATTCAATCCATGACAAACACTGCATACTTCTTTATATACTTGAAAACCTCTTTGCGCAGATTGTCTATCAACAGTTCCAAGTATACCGTCAAATGGCCATATAATTTTCTTTGGCTCTATTTGATTTTCTAGCGCGTATGCAATTGATAATGTAATGATTACACAAATACAAATGATTAGTTTTTTAAGCATAAGTTTTCATTTTGCTATTTATATAGAACTTGGCAATGGTAACGGTTTTTCATATTTTGAGATTAATGGCGTCAATATCAAAAAATGAAAGAAATAATAACATGTAGCACATTGACTCCAAAATATATATGGTTCCTCTGCTGGCATACCTCCCATATAACCCAACATTAGAGCATCAACAAGGAATGCCCAAAATGCAACGCGATATAACGGTCTGTAATTTGCACTACGTACTGGAGATCTATCTAGCCATGGCAAGAAAAATAGTACTAATATACTAGAAAACATTAGCATTACACCGCCAATCTTAGATGGAACAGCTCTTAAGATTGCATAAAATGGTAGGAAATACCATTCTGGCACAATATGAGCTGGCGTGATCATAGGATTTGCTTGTATGTAATTATCTGGATGGCCTAGATAGTTTGGTTTATAAAAAACAAAAAATGCAAATATCATAAAATATATGCCAAAACCAACAAAATCTTTTAGAGTATAATATGGATGAAAAGTAATTGTTTCTGATTTATGCTTTACATCTATACCTTTAGGGTTGTTAGATCCGTGGCGGTGCAGTGCTATAACATGTAAAAATACTAAACCTAATAGAATAAATGGCAATAGATAGTGCAGAGCAAAAAAACGATTTAACGTCGGATTTCCTACAGCAAATCCACCCCAAATCCAGGTGACGATTTTTTCTCCGATAAACGGAATAGCAGAGAACAGGTTTGTAATCACAGTTGCTCCCCAATAACTCATTTGACCCCAAGGAAGAACATAACCCATAAAAGCTGTTGCCATCATGGTTAAGAAGATTATTAATCCAATATGCCACAATAACTCGCGTGGATATTTATATGAGCCATAATATAAGCCGCGAAACATGTGAATATAAACAGCAGCAAAAAACATTGATGCTCCTACTGCGTGTAAATAGCGTATTAGCCAGCCATAATTAACATTACGCATAATATTTTCAACACTGTCAAATGCATCTTTCACATTTGGCGTATAATGCATTGCTAGTACAATACCAGTGACGATCTGTATCAATAAACCAATGCCAGCTATCGAGCCAAGATTCCAAAGATAACTTAAATTTTTTGGTACTCGATAATCTTGCAAATGTTTTAGAAATGATAAAAATGGTAATCTGTAATCTATCCATTCTATAATAGAACCTGCTTTAGCATGATCTTTCTTACTATTGTTCTGCATATTTGTTAATTTTATCCGATTCTAATTTTATTGTCATTTAGAAATACATAAGGCGGCACTGCGAGGTTTAACGGCGCAGGGCCTTTGCGTATACGACCTGATGCATCATAATGCGAGCCATGACAAGGACAAAACCATCCACCATATTCTCCTTTTTGTGAAATTGGTATACAACCTAAATGAGTACAAATGCCCACGGTAACAAGCCATTGATCATGACCTTCAATCACTCTATCTTGATCTCTCTCTGGATCTGGTAATTCAGATAATGGAACATTACGTACATGGTTAATTTCTTCCTCGGTTCTATGCATGATAAATATCGGCTTACCCCTCCATTTAACTGTCGCTGTATTGCCAAGTTGAATATTTGTAAGATCAATTTCGGTAGAAGATAAAGCAAGCACATCAGCTGAAGGATTTAATGAATCTACTAAAGGCCATGCTGCACAGGCTGCGCCAACTGCAGCAACGCTACTTGCTGTTAGAGTGACAAAATCTCTACGAGTGACATCTGCACTTTTATCTTGATCTTTATTTGTATTATATTGATTATTCTTAGAATTCATCCTTTAGAATCTAAATTATTATTTATTGTCTATATTGAAATACTACGTAATAAAATACAAACTTTCTATTTCTTTTACAAGATATTTATTACCTAGATACAATTATTTCATATTACACTGTCTACAAGCAAAATGGATTTTTTATGGTTAGTTAAGCAGTGTCAATAAAATGTTTTTAGATGGGTTTTGTTTTGGATTCCATTTTGGACAACGGTGCAAGGCTAATAGAGGTAAACCTGCTTGAGATATGGCGTTAGAATTATAGAAGATATTTATTTGCAACGAATACTCATAATCCACTAGAACAAAATGTCTCTAATGGATTATGAACAATCTTAAATTTGCTATTAATCAATTTACTAATAAACACTTACACACTGGGCGTAGTCAAAGGCATTATTTCCCATAGCCTGATGATCGCATGATTGATCATAATCAGAATAGACGTTTATAGCTTCATTGCTAGTTTGAGGATTGTAAACATCATAGCTTGCGCTTTGAGTATGACAATCAGTGTCTTTAGGATCGAGTTGGAAATATTCAGAACCATCTTCACTAGAATTTGTTGAATAAGATACAACTTCATCTTCATTGATCGTTAAATGATTCTGATCAAGCCATTGTGAGCATTCATTTGCGATTTGTTTGTATTCCTCCTTCAGATGAGAATCAGTAAGATTTGTGGTTAATTCGACTTGCACTTCGTAGCAATATTTTGCACTACGAACATATTCAGCTGCACCACTTACATCATCTTCTCGATAGAGCATATTAGCTACTTTAAAGCATAGCTCTGCAACTTTAACAAAGCACACCTCTGTGTTGTCAGGGCCCCAAGCACTTGCAACATCTAAAGCTTTCATGTAAGCGTTCTTAGCTTCTTTAGTATTATTAACTGCATCAAAATTGTCCCCAGCTTCACGGCAGATTTTATAAGCTGTTGTAAGATCTTGATTATCGCGAGCATTGTCAGCATCGGTAATATATTGCAACTGAGTATTATCTTGTACAATTTCAACTGAATCCTTGTAATCTACTTGGTCATCCTCAGCAGAATTACTCTCCTCAGCAGAATTACTCTCCTCAGCAGAATTACTCCCATCATTTTCATGAATTTGTTGGTGATTTTTTTCACTAGAATTTGTTGAATAAGATCCAATGCTAGCTTCATTAACATTGTTCAATTTTGAACAATGTTGAGCCCATTTGTCACATTCAGACGCAAGGTACTTATATCTTTCTCCAACATTCCAATTGTTATATCCCGCGTTATTGTAGTAATTGCTGGCATTACTAAAATATGTAACAGCGTCACTGTAATTACCTTCTTGATAGAGCATATTAGCTATTTTTGATGACAAATCTGCAAAATCAGCTTCGTCCCAGTAGCAACCTTTTGCAACATCTAAAGCTTTCATGTAAGCGCACTTAGCTTCTTGAGTATTATTATCTTGCTCGAATCTTAGTCCAGCTTCACGGCAGATGTTATAAGCTATTTTAAGACATCCACTACTTAAAGCATTGTCAGCATCGGTAATATATTGCAACTGAGTATTATCTTGTACAATTTCAACGGAATCCTTGTAATCTACTTGGTCATCCTTAGCAGAATTACTCCCATCATTTTCATGAATTTGTTGATTATTTACAAACTCATTCCAAGCATTTGCAGAATCGCTATCACCCATTGCATCACAACACTTGGCAATTTTATTGGCCCAAACAAGAGCATTTGTTATATCTCCTGCGTTGTAGTATAAATTAAATAATTGATTTGCTACCTCATTTACAGAATTTGTCATTGATGGGGATTGATTAACATCAATTTTACTATATAACTCTAAAGCCTCTTCAAGCCAAGGCATATTTTCAGAGCTTGAGTGATATAATGGATCATTCAGAGCAGTATGGATTAACTTTACAAGCAGTTCATCAGTAAAACGCTCTGCTGCTTTGGGGTTAAATTTGTTGTGCATATATTTAGGACAAATCAATTTGTAACGTTTGTAGTTATCAAAAATCTCTTGATAACTATCCAATTTCTTTAGATCATCACTATTTATATTGTCATCAAGAAATTTACAAGCATTGCTAAAGCCGCTGATACTATTCATCAAACTATTAGTCAATTTTAGTCCATGCGATATAATGTACTTTATCTCGGGTGTATTATTACCTCTTAACGCATCTCCGAATGTATTTTGCGCACCATGCCCAAAGGTAAAAAATTGCGATATAGCATCATAAGCTTTATGGTAATCACGTAAATAACTATCTTGTCTCATGAATTCTCCAGCAAGCTTCACTGATGCATAATGCATCTCAAGGACAAGGTCCTGATTAGGATTGCATTCATGATATTGCTTAAGCTCAGAGCAAACTTGTTGCCATGCTTGAACACGACTTTCCAAATCATAATACTTATCTCCTATTATATTATAAAATCGTTGTTGAGTCCAATAAGATACATTTTCATAACGATGTGTTTCTAATGATGGATCATTATAAGAAGGAAGGCTATTCAAAGAGAGCATTTCATATTTCATAGCATTGACCAATATTTTTGATTAATTAATGTTAATAATATTTGTCTTAATATCAACTGTTATTGTGATGTATTATTAAGATCTAGCTGTAATTCTTTTACAAGTAGCTGAAATTTACTAATCAATAAATTGATCTGAGTAATTGGTTGAATATTTTGCTTTGTTTTATGTGTATGATTTGTAAACTTTTTTTGCTGATTTTTAGAAATATATTTGCGTAAAAATTCAATGTTTTTTTTAGAATAATATCTTCTGCTTTTGATTTTATGTACTATAAAATTTGGTTCTACAGTTTCAATATAGCGCAATTGATAAGCTTCAATTTTTAATAATTTCACAACCTCATTGATTGAATAATATTTTTTATTCCAAATCATCTTGGGTTGATTTTATATGAGTCGCATTTATTCTATGCTTTAAATAAGTGGATGATTTAAATTTCATCAAAGTTCTTGGTTCAATTTTGACAGGCTTACCGGTGCTAAGATCATTGCCCATATGGGATTTTCTTTTTAAAATTTCAAATTTGCCAAAATTTGTTAACATTAATTTCTTATCTCTAATTGTCAACAAAGGAATTTGAGTAAAAAATTCATCTACAATTTCTGTGCAAATGTTCAAAGAAAATCCAATATGTGCTTGTAACCCTTTTGCAATATCAGATTTCGTAATATTTTTATTTGTCATATTTACCATATCACTAAAGCAGATCCCCAAGTGAGTCCTGCTCCAAACGCCGTAAACAATAACAGATCTCCTTTGTTTAACTTACCATCATTATACAAATTAAATAATGCTAGGGGAATAGATGCTGCAGCGCAATTTGCCTGCATTTCAACTGTTGTGACTATTTTATCCATATTGCAACTTAAACGTTTAGCAACAGAGTCAATAATGCGAATATTTGCTTGATGTGGTATAAAATGATCAACATCATTATGTGTAAGATGGTTTATTGCAAGTATTTCCTGAATAGAATCACTCATATTTTCTACTGCATATTTAAATAAAATAGGCCCTTGCATTTTGATTTTACCAGCAATTTGATTAACGCCTATTCCACCATCGGTGTATAGCAAGTCGCAATGACTGCCTTTTGAATAAATTTTTGTGTCAATGATCCCAGATTTGCAGTTAGACTCACCTCTTAGTATAACCGCACCAGCTCCATCTCCAAAAAGCACACAAGTAGTGCGATCGGTAAAATCCAATAGGCTCGACATTTTTTCCGCGCCGATGAATAATATTGTTTTATGTTTACCAGATGTAATTAATGCATCTGCTACTTGCAAACCATAAATAAAACCAGAGCAAACTCCTTGCAAATCAAATGCTGGTACTAAATCAAGATTTAATGAGTTTTGAACTTTAGTGGCAACTGATGGGAAGGAATTATCAGCGGTAGTGGTTGCAACTATTATTAAATCAATTTCATCTTTAGATATAGCCGCATTTCGAATAGCCGACAATCCAGCCTGATAAGCTAAGTGTGAAGTATGTTGATCATCATTTGCAAAATGTCTTTGCTTAATTCCTGTTCTTGTATAAATCCATTCATCTGTGGTATCTAAAACGGATTCAAAATAATCATTTTTAACCACTTTTTCTGGCAAGTAAGCGCCGCACCCTAGAATTCTAGATCTCATCAATTAAACTCTCATTATTATTGAGAATTTTCTGTCTTTATTTTGCTAATTTGACGATTATTATATCTGCCAAGTGAAGCGTGATGTGGCAATTTGTGTTCTCCAGTATCTTTATCGATGACAAGATGAATGTCTGTCAGAGCATGATGAGAGCGCCTCATGTTACGCCTAGATTTAGAAATCTTACTTTTAGGAACAGCCATAATATTACTTACCTATATTTATTTTAATTTGATACGATATTTAATTATAAATAATAAAACATAAAAAGTGTTTGTCAAACAGTATCATATTATATTATATATTATGCATATGTTTATAATAACAAAACAAATATTAAATTAATTTAAGCTATGAATATAAATAGAGCGATAAATATTTTTATATTACGTCATTTTATCAAGATTTGCCTTTTTACTTTGGTGGTATTTGGATTGCAGTCTTGTAAAACTGTAAATTTACGTGGGCAATATGTCGATGACGTAACAATTGAGCAAATGCAAGGTAAGGCGTTAACCAAAGATGAAGTTACTGAAATTGTTGGAAGCCCAACTATTATCACAGATTATGCTAATAATAGTTGGTATTACGTGCATAGAATTACATATCATCGGATGTGGATGTATGCAACTGTTCAAAATCAACGCATTGTACAGTTAATTTTTGATCAGGAGAATAAATTGCAGGATATTGTACTAACAGAAAATTCTCATAATGATAACATATCTATAAACAATGAATGTACTGAAACATTTGGTAATAACAACATAAACTCTTTACAAAATTTTGTAAAACATATAGGAAAATACAATAAAAGTAAGAATACAAAATCAAGGCAAAGAAAATAAAAATATTACTTATAATTTATTATGCTAACGAAAGAACAAGTAAAAAAAATAAGTACATTGAGCGGGTTAAAATTTGATGATAATACTTCTGATAAATTTACTTCTCAATTATCTAATATCATGGATATGATTAGTGAAGTGACAAAATTAAATTGTGATGATGTTGAGCCTTTAAGGTCTGTATGTGATATGAATCAGCGCATGGTAGAAGATGAAGTAAAAAAGATAAACACTAGAGATGATATTTTATCCAATGTTCCAACAGAACAAAAGGAAATGGCGCAGAATTTAAAGTATTTTATTGTACCAAAAGTCATCGAATAAAATTAAATTAAATGAATAAAAGAGCAATGAAAGATCTAGTTAAATTATCAGTTACTGAATTAATTAATGGTTATAAAAATAAATCACTTTCTGTTAGTGAAGTGATCGATGCTTATATTGATCAGATTGAAAATCACAGAGATCTTAACGTGTATATATTGGATAGTTTTGAATCAGCCAAAGAAAATGCTCGTATTGCGGATCAGCGATATGCAAGTGATCAAGCAAAGCCATTAGAAGGGGTGCCTATTGCAATTAAAGATTTATTTTGTACAAAGAACGTACGTACAACTGCTTGTTCAAAAATATTACATAATTTTATTCCAACCTACGAATCTACTGTTACTCATAATCTAAGAAGCTCAGCTGGCGCTATTATGCTCGGCAAGACTAATATGGATGAATTTGCGATGGGCTCAGCTAATATGAATAGTTATTTTGGTCCATGCATCAATCCTTGGAAAAAAATAGGTGATGATAATAAACTTGTACCAGGAGGCTCTTCCGGAGGCTCTTCTGCTGCTGTTAGTGGGTTTTTAGCTCCATGTGCAACTGGCAGCGATACGGGCGGGTCTATACGTCAGCCAGCTTCATTTACCGGAATATGTGGAATGAAGCCAACATATGGCAGATGTTCTCGTTGGGGCATGATTGCTTTCGCTAGTTCATTGGATCAAGCCGGTATATTTGCTAGATCTGTTCAAGATACAGCATTATTGCTTGAAAATATGATGGGATTTGATCCTAAAGATTCTACTTCAATAAATGCGCCTGTGTCAAAATTAACGCCAGCATGCAATGAATCTATAAAAGGAATGAAAATAGGCGTTCCCATGGATTTAATGAAAGAGCCTGGTATATCTCAAGAAACAATACAGATGTGGAGCAATGCAATTGAAGATTTAAAGCTAAATGGAGCAGAGATTATTGACATAGATTTACCAAACATTAAATATGGATTATCCGTGTATTATATCATTGCACCTGCAGAAGCGTCATCAAACCTAGCTAGATATGATGGTGCGCGTTATGGATTAAGAGCTCCTAATCCAAAAAATCTAGAAGAAATGTATGCCCAAACTAGATCAGATGGATTTGGCGATGAAGTTAAAAGAAGAATTATGATCGGAACATATGTTCTTTCTTCGTCTATGATTGACGCTTATTATTTAAAAGCACAAAAAGTAAGACGTTTAATTGCCAATGATTTTGAATCTTCATTTTCTAAAGCTGATGTGATATTAACCCCGTCAACACCAACTGCTGCATTTGAATTGGGTCAAGAAATCAAAGATCCAACAACGATGTATTTAAATGATTTATTTACTGTGCCAGCAAGTCTAGCTGGGTTGCCAGCTATTTCTGTACCAACAGCATTATCTTCGGATGGTTTGCCAATGGGTATGCAGATAATTGGCAAACATTTAGATGAGTATAATGTTTTAAAATGCGCTGGGGCTTTAGAAAGAATCTATTCAAACATTAATTTTACTCCGAGAGGGTTTTAGTGATGAGACATATAAAAGGAAAAACAGGTGATTGGGAGTATGTTATCGGGTTAGAAGTACATGCTCAAATTAAATCTAAGGCAAAATTATTTTCTTCAGAATCTACAGAATTTGGTAAGGAGCCTAACGAGAATGTATCTTTGATTGATGCAGCAATGCCAGGTATGTTGCCAGTGTTGAATGAATATTGCTTACACCAAGCAATTAGAACTGGATTAAGTTTTCATGGCATAATTAACAAGTATTCTGCATTTGATAGAAAAAATTACTTCTACCCAGATCTTCCTCAAGGATATCAAATTTCACAATTTTATCATCCGATAGTATCAGGAGGAGAAATTAAATTAAATTTAGAAGATGGCTCCGAGAAGATAGTTAGAATTGAGAGGCTTCATATTGAGCAGGACGCTGGAAAAAGTTCTCATGATCAATTGCCAAATGATAGTTTAATAGATTTAAATCGTTCTGGTGTTGGATTAATGGAAATAGTTACCAAGCCCGATATATCTTCGCCAGAAGAAGCTGCTGAATTTGTTAAAAAATTACGCAATATGCTTAGATATCTTGGAAGTTGCGATGGAGATATGGAAAAAGGCTCACTTAGGTGCGATGCCAATGTGTCCGTAAGAAAATCAAGCGATCCATTAGGGACTAGATGCGAGATCAAAAATCTAAATTCGACTCGTAATATAGTAAATGCAATAATATATGAAGCGCAAAGGCAAGTAGGTATAATTGAATCTAATGGAGTTATTGATCAAGAAACTAGGTTGTTTGATGTTAGCACTGGAGAAACTCGTACAATGAGATCTAAGGAAGAGGCTCATGATTATCGTTATTTTCCTGACCCAGATTTATTGCCAGTAAAGATATCTCAAGATTTAATAGATGATTTAGCTAGAACATTACCGGAATTGCCGGATGATAAAGTTATGAGATATATCAATGATTTTGGTTTGAATCGTTATGATGCTGGCATACTAGTTGCAGATATTAATACTGCAGATTATTTTGATCAAGTTGCAAAATTAGCTGATCCTAAACTCTCTGCAAATTGGATTATTACCGAATTATTTGGAAGGTTGAATAAAGCATCTATGGAATTATCAGAATCCAAAATCACTCCCGCACATCTAGTTTCTATGATTAATTTAATTACAAAAGGTGAGATTTCTGGAAAGATTGCCAAAACTGTGTTTGATGATATGTTTAATACAGGAGAATTTCCAGAAGAGATTGTTAAAAAGAAGGGGTTGATACAGTTAAATGATAGTAGTACAATAGAACCAATAATTGATGGAATCTTAAGCAATAATCAATTATCGGTCATGGAGTATCAAAATGGCAAAGAGAAGCTTTTTGGATTTTTTGTTGGACAAGTGATGAAAAAGACCGGCGGAAAAGCAAATCCTGGAATTGTGAATGCATTATTAAAGGAAAAATTGCAAAAATAACAATAAAATAACTACGACTTTTAAAGTAACAATAATATATTTCTATGCAAGTAACGATTCATTCAAAAGGTGATTATGAAAAAATGCGTAAAGCAGGAAAATTAGCTGCTAAAACCCTAGATTTTATAACTCAATATGTACAAGTTGGCATTACCACAGAAGAGCTAAATGATAAATGTCACGAGTTTATAGTTAGTCATGGAGCGGTGCCAGCTCCATTAAATTACAGAGGATTTCCAAAATCTATTTGCACATCGATTAATCATGTAATTTGTCATGGGATACCAGGGCAACAAAGACTTAAAAATGGCGATATTATCAATATAGATGTAACAGTAATTGTAGATGGCTGGCATGGTGATACCAGTCGTATGTATTATGTTGGAGATGTTGGCATTAAATACAAAAGATTGGTGAAAGCAACATACGATGCGATGATGCGTGGGATAGAGCAAGTTAAGCCAGGAGCTTATACCGGAGATATTGGATATGCGATTGAGTCATGCGCCAGAGAAGCTGGATATTCTGTTGTGCGTGATTATACTGGTCATGGAATTGGAAGAATATTTCATGGAGAGCCTTCTATATTAAATTATGGATCTCCTAGAACTGGAGTACAGCTTAAAGAGGGTATGTTTTTTACTGTAGAGCCAATGTTAAACATAGGAAAAGCAGATACTATTTTAAGCAATATTGATAATTGGACCGTAACAACAAGAGATAAAACGTGGTCCGCTCAATTTGAACATACAATAGGAGTGACAGATAAAGGATTTGAAATTTTTACCTTATCTCCACAAAATTTTAGATTACCACCATATGACTAAGGATGAACCTCATTATTTAGGGCATAGGAATAGACTGAAGCAGAAATTTATACACTCTCAAGATCCTATGCAATTTGCAGATTATGAATTATTAGAACTTTTATTATTTTTTGCTATTCCACGCAAGGATGTAAAGCCAATTGCAAAACAATTATTAAAAAAATTGACTAACTTAACAAATGTGCTTCATGCGTCAAAAGAGCATTTTAGCGAATATGAAACAATTACAGATAATGTATATATTTTATTTTATATTATTAGAGTGATAATATCGAAAGTTCAAAAAGATAAAATCCAAAAACAACATGTTATTAGCTCATGGAATGATTTGGTAAATTATCTTAAATTCACAATGAGCAATTTAAAAAAAGAAGTATTTAAAATCTTATTTTTGAACAAAGCAAATGTATTGATATCAGAAGAAGATATGACTGTTGGAACGGTAGATCATGCGCATATCTATCCTAGAGAGGTAATAAAAAAAGCATTAATACTTGATTCAAGTGCAATTATATTAGTGCATAACCATCCTAGTGGAAATGTCAATCCTTCAGCTTGCGATATTGAAATTACCCATAACATAAAGCAGATTTGCTTATCTTTAGATATCTCCTTACATGATCATATCATCATTGCTCAAGGTCAGTATTTTAGCTTCAAATCTAATATGTTATTATGATCGATTCATTTCAATTATTAATATTATCGATATTATCCTTTACCCTCTCTAGTTCTTTATTTAAAATCTTGATACCTCAATTATATAAATTAGGTTTGATAGATAAGCCAAATGAGCGCAAACGCCATGGAAAACCCATAGCCAATAGCGGGGGCGTGGTAATTGCATTTATAATATTTATTTTACTAATGCCTTATCATTATATTTATTACGAAGAATCATTTGAGATACTCATTAAATTAGTATTAATCTTTTTAGCTATATCTATTATATCTTTAATTGATGATATTAATCACATCAATCCTTTAATAAGATTGTTTATTCATTTGATATGCGCAACATTTACAGTATTAGTATTCATCCCACCGCAAACTTTATTAACATTACATATAAGCAAAGAGCTAGAGATAGCAGTTTTAATAGTAATTTTTACTGGTTTTATAAATATATATAATTTTTTAGATGGGATTGATAGTATTAGCGCTATTGAATCTATACATCTATCATTATGCATGTTAATTTTATGTTATTTAAATCCAGATCAAATACAATATATAAGCTTTGTACTTACTATATCCTCAATGGTTTTAGGATTTTCTTGTAGTTTTTTAATGTTTAATTGGCATCCTGCAAAAATTTTTTTAGGAGATGTTGGAAGTATAGGATTAGGTTTTTTGATAGGTTTTTGCCTGATGATGATTGCAATATCTAATTTGATTTTACTTGCATCTGTAGTCATTGCAAGTCTTTACTATCTATTAGATGGTGGATTAACTATAATAATTAGATTGATAAATAAAGAGAAAATTTGGCAACCGCATTTGAAGCATTTTTTTCAAAAGGCATTGCAAAATGGTTTTTCTCACAACCAAGTAATAGGCTGTATAATTTTTTGCAATATTCAGCTAATGATACTATCAATCCTAGCTTTATATTATCCTATTATATCTTTAATATTGGCTCATATTGTTGTGATGTCTACTTTTGCAGTATTTACATTTTACAAAAAACTAGCATGGAATTAGTAAGATATAAACTTCAGAAAATTTTAAGATCTATATTAAGATCGCAACATCATTTACTTCCAGAAATAATGTTGAATTGGTCTAAAATAGTCGGCAAGCAATTTAGTGATGTTACTTACCCTATAAAAATTATTTCAACAAAAGAAGGCGGTAGTAAAACAAGCACTTTATTAGTAGGAATTAATGATTCTAGTAGTTCGTTGTTATTTTCATTTCATCATGATCTTATAATAGAGCGTATAAGGATATATTTAGGATTTAAAGCTATAGATAAAATATTAACAAAATTACATCCAATTGATCATCCTTATTCCAAAGATTAACTTTAAAATTTATGAATTATTAACGAAAGTCATGCCAATTATATCTTCAATACTTTACAAATAAATAATAACTTCTAGAAACAATTGTTGCCACCTCATATTTATATATGTGGTAGAAAAGCTATAATTTAAAAAATCTATGGATTTAATATGCAAAATATTCATCATATATATGATTTGCATTTAATTATTTGTTAACATAAAAAGGTAAGTAATGATTCAATATTATTTCATTACTTTCAGATAAAGGTAAGAATGAGTGATAATGATCTGGATATTTTTAAATCATAAATTTATTAATATACAGCTTAATATTACTTTAAATACCTTAAATATAATCAATCAATTAAATTTAAGGAGATT
>JBGCFO010000023.1:0-29793 GCA_045106955.1 Rickettsiaceae bacterium
AAAGCTAATTAATAATACGGCTTATTGTTTGTTTATCAGCTAGTTGAGCTAGACTATTGTGCGAATTCAATGTGTTGTTGTTAGCTCATTTTTAAGGCTCATAACCTGAAGGTCGTAGGTTCAAATCCTACCCTCGCAACCAATTTATCGCTATGATACGCATCTAAAGCATTGTGAATTGGTAATTTCTACCAATCATCTCTTGATTTAAATCAGCTAATTTCAATATCTAACGAAGTTTTTTCCAAATTGTAGATCCGTCGAACTTATCTTCTAAAGATATTCCACAAGACCTTAATTCTTCTCGGATAGAATCTGCCTTTTTCCAGTTTTTTTCTAACTTAGCTTTATTGCGTTTTTTAATCATTTGTTCGATATATTGAATATCCAGATCTTGATTACGATATCCAAAATATTGATCTGAAGAGTTTTTCATCAAACCTAAGAAATTAGCGCAAGCAAGCATAGAATATGCATAACTCTTCTTTTTCTCTAAATCATTTTGTGTGTAAATTAATTTCGCATAGTCATTTATAATTTTAATAGCTTGAGAGATATTTAAGTCATCTAATAATGCGCTATGAAAATCTACATCTAAATTTTGTGAATTTAATGTATCGATATCACGTCTTATTTCTAAGTCAGAAAATGCACTATACCAATAATTAAGCATCTTCTTTGCATCGTTCAGAGCTTTATCATTAAAATCTAAGGGTTTTCTATAATGCGTGCTTAATAAGCAGAGTCTGATTGCTTCGGGATGAATATTATGATTTACCAAATCTTGCACAGTTATAATATTTCCTAATGATTTACTCATTTTCTTTCCATTATTATTAACAAAACCATTATGGACCCAATAATTAGCAAAGCTAGAATCTTTAAAGGCGCAGGTGTTTTGAGATATTTCATTAGTATGGTGAGGGAAAATTAGATCTATTCCACCTCCGTGTATATCAAAGTTTTTTCCAAGATATTTATAGCTCATCGCAGAACATTCTATATGCCAGCCAGGCCTTCCAATGCACCATGGACTTTCAAATCCTGCGTCTTTAGGGTCATTATCATCTAAAGGCTTCCATAAAACAAAATCAAGCGCAGAATTTTTATCTTTATTATTTTGAATTCTTACTCCATCGAGCATTTCCTCTAAAGATCTGTTGGATAATTTTGTGTAATTCGGATCTTTACGTACATTAAAATAAACATGTTGATTTTTTATATACGCTACATCGTTATCTAATAGTCTTTGTATTATATCAATAATATCTTGTATATGATCAGTTGCTCTTGGTTCTATCGTTGGAGTTAAACATTGCAACAATTTCATATCGTTATGAAATATGTTAGTGCTGTTGGAAACAACATCTTTTATATCGGTATTTGTAGATAATGCTTTATTAATAATCTTATCATCTATATCTGTTATATTTCGCACATAACGAACATTAGACGATCCAAATTCTAATCTTAATACTCGAAATAAAATATCAAATGCTATCATAGATCGAGCATTGCCTATATGTGCTGCATCATAAACAGTCGGACCGCATACATACATTGTAACCAAATCTTTGTTGATTGATTTGAATAATTCTTTCTTTTTAGTTTTAGTATTATATACTGATAGCTGCATAGATCTTAGTTGATATTCCTATTTTTTATAACATATAATACATTTTTAATTATCAACTTGCAATTAGCGTAGTATTTATGATTAGCGATAGTCAAGCAGAGCTGGCCGATTATGATATTAATATTAGGATAATAACATTTTCTATAGTTTCCATATTCTTAATATTAATGTCTATTTATTTTATTAGAACTTATGCTAGTAGAAAGCATAATATAATAAATCATATGCGCTCTGAAGCTAATATAATTGCCAATACATTTTATAATGATTTAGCATATTCGGAATATTTCCTTGAAACTATGGCATCTTCAATACAAAATCATTATCACGATATTTCGTATATTCAAAAAATTTTATTTAAACATCAAGGTAATTTTTCAAACATTGAAACTTGGTTTGGATGGAAAAAATATAGCTGGGTTAACGATAATTTTGAAGAAACAGTAAACAGCGTATCTGGAATTATAAACAACCCTCGTGTATCATTTATAAAAGACATTATTCTTGCTAATGATTGGAAAAAAATTATTATGCATGTTAATGAAGAATCTTTAAAGCATCATAGATTAAAATTAATTGCAAGCGTTGCCGATAAAATCACAGGGCAATATGCAGGATCTGTTGTATTAAATTACGATGTTGCAACGGTAATTAATCGCCTTAACTTTACCAAAGCTAATCATGACATTAATTTTATTATAATAGATGATAAGTATAGAGTGATTGCTAAATCTAAATTGCGCATAAAAAATATTCTTAATCAAGATTCCGTATTATCTGATAATTTAATTTCGTATTTGCACAATAAAAATTCTGATAATTATTATCTAGACGTCTTAAGTGGTCAAAATTTTTATATACAAAAAATTTATGACACTCCATTTTCTTTAATTGTAAACCTAGATAATGTCACGGTTCGATCAGATATATTATATAATGTCATTGAAATATTGATTATAGTCTGCATTTTTCTATCAGTTACAATAGCTATTTATAAGCACGAAACCTGGCTTAGAACTAAAGCAGAGGAGGCTAGTCGTATTGCAAATAGATTAACCAAAGCAAAATCAGAATTTTTAGCATTTACCGCTCATGAAATTAGATCTCCATTAGGTTTTATTTTAACAGGGTCTGAAATGATAAATAAAGAAATGTTTGGACCTGTTGCAAATGCATATAAGGACTATGTGCAAGGGATTAATAAGAATGCACAAGTAATACTCGACTTTATGGATGATATATTAGATGAAACGCAAATTTTAGAAGGAAAGTTTAGTATAATCGATTCAACAGTCAATATTATTGATGCAATAAATACATCAATTTTAGTAAATAAAACCAGATATAATCAGCGTAAAATTGAAATTATATTTGATCATAAACTAGTGCCAAATATAATAGGCGATAAGAGAAGAATTTTGCAAATATTAAATAACATTTTAAGTAATGCTATTAAATATTCAAAAGATAATACTGTCATCAATATTAATGTTTATATAGCTCATTCAAATTTAATAATAGATGTAATTGATCATGGAATTGGCATGACAGATAAAGAGATAAATGCTATATTTTCATCTGATAAAACTGCCTTTAAAAAGCATTCAAACTTTGTAGAATCTCATGGTCTTGGATTGAGTATTGTACGTATGCTTTTGGATGCTCATCAAGCAAAATTTATTATTTCTAGTAGACCTAATATTGGCACTAAAGTGCAAATTATTTACCCAAATCATAGGTTAAAGCTATGATAGTAACATATGCAAAGCATTTTTTAGAGAAAATGCAAAGATTGCCAATTACATTGCTACTTATTATCATTGCTTTATTTAGCATAGGTTGCGTTGCATTATATTCCACGGCAAATTACAATCCAACTCTAACATATATACAAATTCAAAGATTCTGTATATTTTTGCCGTTAATGTTGATATTGTCTACTATCAATTTAAAAATGATTTTTCGATACTCATATTTAATATATTTTATTGCACTAATTTTGCTTATTGCAGTAGAAATATTAGGTCATATTTCAATGGGAGCAAAGAGATGGATTAATCTTGGAGTTTTAACAATTCAGCCTTCAGAGGTAATGAAAATCGCTCTTGTCCTAATCATGGCAAGATATTTTCATCAATTACGATACGATGATATATCAAAAATAAGAAAAATTTTACCAATTGCTATATTAACAGTTATTCCGATATTATTAATAGCAAAGGAGCCTGATTTAGGAACTGCCATTATATCTATGATAGTTGTAAGCACCGTATTCTTTGCAGCTGGTGTATCGATATTATATTTTATTATATCTATTTTATCAGTATTGATTTCTTTGCCAATTTTGTGGAATATGTTGTACGATTATCAAAAAAATAGAATACTTGCATTTTTAGATCCAACGATTGATCCTTTTGGTATTGGTTATAATATTATACAATCCAAGATTGCTATTGGATCTGGTAAAGTACTGGGAAAAGGAATTATGAGTGGAACGCAAAACCATTTATTATTTTTGCCAGAACATAAAACAGATTTTATATTCGCAGCGTTTGCTGAAGAATTTGGCCTTATAGGAATAGCCGTTTTATTATTGCTTTATAGCTTAGTTATAATTGTATCGATATTAATCTCGTTATATTGTAAATCTACATTTGCTAAATTAATGGCAATTGGAATGACTAGTATTTTCTTTAGCCATGTATTTATTAATATAGCAATGGTCGTAGGAGTAATTCCGGCAACAGGAGTTCCTTTGCCATTTATGTCTTACGGCGGAAGTTCTCTTGCTTCTATGTTAATTTCAATGGGGCTAATATTTAACGCTCATATACATAGATATTATAAAATATAGAACTTTATATTAGAAAAAACTACATATAATGATTTGTAGACATAGATTGTACTATAATTGACATAATTAATTCGGTAGCAGTTTAATTTTAAGTTTAGAGAGCTGTAATGATTGATATACTGTATGATTTTATGTAAGAATATATATTTAAAATAATTATAAAATATTGTTTTTATATGCTCCTTTCTAAAATGATTCAGGATTTATATTTTCTAGTCAAAGATATATTGCTATGTTTGATTCAGATGGTAACGCAGAGTCCTAGAATTATATTCAACCAAATTAAAGAATTGGTTGAATATGCAAAGCAAACTAAAAAAAATACAAAGCATATACTTAACACGAACCTTGAGCTAGGCCTTTTACACCTATATAACAATAAATTTAATGATGCAATTTTTAGGTTTAAATTAGTAGATATTTTGTTTAATCCGGGCAATAAATTTGTATATTATTGGCTAGGATGGTGTTACTTCATGAAAAATAATTATGATAAATCTTTATTGTATTTTAGCAAGTCAAATGAAAAATTATCCGACGCAGAATCTAAGGAAATTAACACAAAAGAATTAATTGACTTTATTAAAAATTACAAAGAATACATCAATATACCTATGAATATCTGGAATCAATTTCGAGATATTCATGCTATAAATTATGCAGAGATTTTTATTACACAATCATGCAATTTATCCGAAACATTTATCAAATACGCATTATCCAAGGCAGATAATATTGATAGTAATTACAATATTTTGGAGCTTGGTAGTAATATTGGAATTGTAGGGCAGGAGCTACGCAAACGTTTTCCAGGGAAATTTTATTTAAAAGGAGTTGAATCATCTGAAGAAATGATTAACATATGTAATATTCTGCATAACGATAAAGAATCCAAATATAATGACCTAGTGCATAACGACATGTTGCATTTTTTACAAGACGCAACTCAGACAAGTCAGAGATTTGAAATAATTCTAAGTTTCTGCTATTTTACTTTTTCAAGTAAATTATCTGAGTATTTTAAATCAATCTCTGATATCTTAACTACAAATGGATATTTTATATTTCTATTGCCATTTGACTCTAATTTAGTTGTATCCTTAGAAGATGTAGCTTTATGTTTCAGTGAGGGTTTGATTCGGCAAGAATTAAGTAATTGTAATTTAGATTTATTAGACAGTAAAATAGTATCGCTAGAGAATAAAAAATTCATAATTTATTGCACTAACAAAATACAAGGATAGATATGATCAAATATTTTATAATATTATTTTCATGTATAATATTATTATTTAATACATGCGTTTATGCAAAAGAGGAATTAAGTAGTTATGAAAAGTATCAAATTTATAATAACTATAATCAGATATATGATCCATATGAAAAATTCAATAGAAAAATCTTTAAGCTGAATACAGCATTAGATAAAATTATATTTATACCTTTTGCAAAAACTTACAAAGCTCTTACAACAGAAGCTACGAGAAAAGATGTTACAAATACTCTAAACAACATCTATGAACCAGTTACAACAGTAAATTACGCATTGCAGGGACGTTTCAATAAAATGATGCAAAGCTTTTGGCGTTTTATCGTTAATAGCACTTTTGGTTTTGGCGGTATGTTTGATATGGCGTCTGCTGCTAAATTAAATGTAGAGAAACAAACGCTTGGTTCTACCTTAGCTTATTATGGATTTAAACAAGGTCCTTATTTAGTACTGCCAATCATAGGTCCAACGACAATGAGAGATAGTGGTAATACAATCTTAATGAATGCAATGAACCCTCTTGCTTATTATGTCAATAATGATGTAAAATTATCAGTATCTGCTATATATGCTATTAGCTTTAGAACTTCGGTATTACCATTTACTGAATTTGTAGAAAAACGCTCTTTAGATCCTTATATAACAGTCAGAGATTATTTTTATACAAATAATGCATCGCAAAACAAAGTTAAGTAATTAGTAAGTAAATCTATATGAATATTTTAAAATCTAATTTTTTTAGGAATTTCACTTTTTTTAAATATCTTATAATCACTGCATGTTGTATTTTTACTCAAAATATTTATGCAAAAGATATTACAGAAGCAGAAGCTGCTACTCAATATTTTGACCAATTAATACATAAAACAATTAATATATTGCAAGATAATTCTATAAGCAAAGAAGAAAAATCAAAGAAAGTGCGACAAATCATTCAGAAAGAGATAGATGCTCAATGGATGGCAAAATATGTATTAGGAAGAAATATTCGCGATCTTACTAAAGAGAAAAAGCAAGAATTTCGCAGAGTATATGCTCAATATATTTCGGCAGTATATTCTGATTTAATACAAGACTATACCAATCAACAAGTGTCTATATTGAGAACTCAAGAGCTAGATCGAGGGGAGTTTATTATTACAACAGAAATATTCCAATCAAATTCTCAGTCTGGTATGAAAGCAAGTTATTTAATACGTAATATCAGTAGTAAAAACAATGAGTATATTTTCAAAATTGCTGATGTAATAGTTGGGGTAAGTACTATTGCATCTCAAAGAACTGAATTTAATAATATTATAATCAATACTGGAATAGAAGGGCTAATAGAAGAATTGAAGAAAAAAATATAATATATTTTCTTGTGCCTTTATTTATCATTGTATATAATGCGATATTAATTAACATTGCTTATGCGATATGCGATATTACATAGTTATTTTTTTGCTTTTTATTGAATCTATTGCGCTCTTTGGATGCAAGAGTCATAAGATGAGTGAAGATGATTTTAGAGTTTCTGCTCAAGAGTTATATCAAGAAGGCGTTGAATTCTTAGAGCTTCAGGATTATGCAAAGGCCGAAAGGAAGTTTAATGCAATTTTTTATATGTATCCAGGAAATTCAGTTACCCCTTATGCTGAATTAATGGAAGCTTACGCTGATTTCATGAATGCAAAATATGATGATACGATAGATATAATGAATATATTTATTAAAATGCATCCGATGCATAGCGATGTGGATTACGCGTTTTATTTAAAAAGCTTATCGTATTATGTACAAATTTCTCCAGTAAGTTTAGATCAGGCCAATACAGTACTTGCCAAAGGTGCTTTCGAAGATTTAATATCGCGTTTTCCAAATACCAAATACGCATTGGATGCCAAATTAAAATTAGATCTTATTAATGACCATCTAGCTGGTCAGCAAATGTATATTGGGCGTTATTATTTAGCGCAAAATAACCCAATCGCCGCTTTCAATAGATTCCAAAATGTCATTAATCATTACTCAACGACATCTCATATCCCAGAAGCGTTGTATCGTGCGATTGAAAGTTTAATGTTAATTAATCTAAGAGAGGATGCTGAAAAATATGCTGCAGTGTTAGGATATAATTACCAAAATAGCACTTGGTATAAGTACGCATATAATCTTCTTAAGTAAGATAAAAACAGCTAAAGACAAGATTCGAATCAAGATATACCGATAAAATCACTTATTACGAGAGATATCTAAGCAACATGTTAAATAAATATGACTATGTTATAATCTAATTAGTAAATAAAAGTTAATATATTGATATATAATTTAATTATATAATATTAATCTATAATTAAATTATGTATGAGTAAATATAGGCAGTCAGATCAATTAGCACAAGACGTCGAGAAAGATTTTTGTATTTTGTTGCCGCACTATAAGGATATTGGTGTAGCGCGAGCAATGATGAGATATTATATACAATTATCTTGTAATAACATGAATGATTGCGCAAAAAATATGCATGAAATGCTAGCTATCATAAAATATAAAGATATTAATGATAGATTGATTTTCACAATGCAACAATTAATCTTAAAAAAAATTATTGAACCAGATTATTATCTTGCTCAAATGCAAGAAGATCAATTAGATATAATACCAGAGAATCCTTTAGATTCTTCGTGCAGCTTGGATTCTGATTCTGAGATAATACATGCAAAATCATCATACAATGTAGAATGTGCCATAGATTATAAGCAATCGCTAGATATGTATAATCCAGATACAGAATGATTACTTTAAATATCACAATCAACATATAATGAGATTATAAAATGCATAATAATGAATTTGTAGCAAATAATCAAAGCAATGGTCTTGCTAATGTATTGCAAGATATTTTAAGCATACAAGAGGAGATTGAAACAATACCTGATATCAGTTCATCTTCAAATGGTTCTTTTCGAGATGAAATAGATGATATAGCTAATTGTATGAACAAACATGTTATTGGCGATATATCTAGTGAAAGCCTTGCAGGAATAACTGATATTGAATAATTTTAAGTATTTTCTTTCCAACATTTATCTTTAATAGAATATGTGAAATATTCAACTTTTTGTGATTTTTGTGTAATTTTTTTTAAAATTTGATCATTGTCATTATCTGGCAATATAAGCAATATTTGTTCAAATTCTACTAAATGATCATTTTCACTCTGAAGTAATGAATGCTCTCCAATAATAATTATTGTTTTAGCTAAATTAGGATTAATCAATACATCTGTAATAAAGATAGGTTGATCTTTAGCATATTCATTATTTTCTGAGTCATGAGGAATAAAAGCATGCTTCTTATATGTCCATAGCATTTTATCTAACATTGAGACATTATCAACACCATCTAATAAAACTAATATCGTGTGTTTTGATTGATAAGCTTTCTCTATGAGTAGGCATGAAATTTTATATATTAATTGTTCTGGGGCTTTGTATATTTTCAGATTAAACATAATTTTTATTGATTACGATCTTAATAATTCATTGATACTTACTTTTGAACGAGTCTGCTCATCTACTGTTTTGATAATTACTGCGCAATATAAACTTGGCTGATTATCTTTTCTAGAAACGCTTCCAGGCACTACAACTGAGTATTTTGGTATTCTACCATATATCACTTCATTAGTATCGCGATAAATTATCTTCGTAGAAGCGCAAAGAAATACTCCCATTGATATTACAGACCCTTGTTCTACTATTACACCTTCTGCTATTTCTGATCGTGCGCCAATAAAACAATCATTCTCTACAATAACAGGATTTGCTTGCAATGGCTCTAGAACTCCTCCTATGCCTGTTCCACCAGAAATATGACAATTTTTACCAATTTGCGCACAAGAGCCAATTGTAGCCCATGTATCTATCATACATCCAGAATCAATATAAGCGCCAATATTAATAAAAGATGGCATAATTACTGTATTTTTGCCAATAAAAGCACCATTTCTAACATACGCACCAGGAACTACTCTGCAATTATTGCCTATAAAATCATCTTCACTATATGCGCTAAATTTTTGTGGAATTTTGTCATAAAATGTAGAATGATTTTCCTTATAAATACTAGATTTAGTCATTTTAAAGTAAAGTAAAATAGCTTGCTTAACTAGTGGGTTAGCAATCCACTTTCCATTAATTTTTTCTGCAACCCTTATTGTGCCAGCATTTAAGCCATCAATAATTTTTAAAACAACATCTCGCTGTTTTTGTGTTATTATAGTATCACTGGATTTTATTTTTGCTAATTCTTCCCAAATTTGATTCATAACATTCTTTTTATATAAACTATTGTTGATAAAAATAATAAATACATATATTTTTACATTTAATAAACAATTATTTTTTTAAGCTTTAAACTATTATGTATATTTCTTGTCCTAAGTGCAGCGCAAATTTTGTAGTAACTGTTCAGCAAATAGGTAAACTAGGTAGGAAAGTTAAATGCTCTAAATGTCATCATGTTTGGCATCAAATGCCAATTGAAGGTACAACAATTGAAGCTCATCAAGATCATATTGAGATTCCTAAAAACATATCTCCTAATGATTATAAATTTACACCATCTAATGGTCTAAATCTACCTGCTATATTGCCAATTAAAATCCCAAAGTATCTTTATTATTTACCATTTATTTTAATAGCATTAATTATGATGCTATCGATTATGTTGTTTAAAGAAAATTTTGGAATATCTCATATCTTAAGTAGAGAAAAATTTAATATTAGAGATGTACAAGTAGACTACAGCAAAAACTTAAATAAGATTATTGTGACTTATAAAGTTGTGAATATATCTGATAATAAGGCAAAAATGCCATTAGTTCGGATACGATTATTTGACAAGAATCATAAAATAATTAAAACGCATATTGCTAATCAAACATCTGCAGTTTTATCTGGCAAGCAATTTGTTACTATTAAAACTGAATTTGATTCAATGTCTGACGATGCCCAAGAAGCTGATATTACATTAGGAAACAAATTAGATTTTATACTAAGGTAAGAATACTTATGCAAAAACAAATTATTTATGTTGGATTTATCACTCGTGGCTTTGCATTGATTATGGATTTATTGATAATAAGTTTATTAGTCCAATTCATTAGCAAAGCTGTTACGCCATTTATATTTAATAATTTATCACAAGAATTTTTAACAACGTATAACACTAATTTTTCGCAAATAATTCAATCGCAAGATCCAGAAGTTATGGAAGCTTTTAATAAATATTTAACACAAAACCCTAACATCTTTATTTATTTCATGGCTGTTTTCGTTGTGATTAATATTTCAATTGCTGGTATTTTTTTTGTAAGCTTTTGGTATTACTGCTCAGCTACTCCTGGTAAATTATTATTGCGTATAAAAATAGCATCAGATGACAATGAAAATAATAAGCTTACAATTGGGCAATTGATAAAAAGATTTTTTGGATATTTCACTGCTATTTTTGGGGTTTGGAGTTTATTTTTTAATCCAAAAAAGCAAACTTTGCATGATAAAATTGCTCGTACTATTGTAATTAAAAACTAAAATCACTATCTTTTTTTACGAAAATGACTATACTACCAGTATGGTTTGATATTAACATAAATAGTATTATAAGTAGTACGTGACAAGATTTAACCTACAGAACCAGCAAGCTTTAGAAGTTCAACATAATATTTCCAATCAAGGCGGTGGGCTAAAGAAAATTGCCTCTCAACATGCTAAGGGAAAGTTAACTGCAAGAGAGCGTATAGAAGTATTGCTAGACCATGGCAGCTTTGAAGAAGCGAATATGTTTGTGAAACATCGTTGCAATAATTTTGGAATGGAAGATAAGCATTATTTAGGCGATGGCGTAATTACTGGACATGGAACAATTAATGGCAGACTAGTATTTGTATGTAGTCAAGATTTTACTATATTTGGTGGATCATTGGGCGAATATCATGCAAAAAAAATCTGCAATATCATGAAATTTGCGTTAAAAGTTAAAGCGCCGATTATTTTTATTAATGACTCTGGTGGCGCTAGAATACAAGAAGGAGTTGATGCTTTAGCGGGCTATGGAGATATATTTCAGCTTAATGTAAATGCATCAGGCGCTATTCCTCAGATTAGCTTAGTTATGGGACCATGCGCAGGAGGAGCTGTGTATTCTCCAGCTCTCACAGACTTTGTATTTATGGTCAAAGGAACATCTTATATGTTCGTTACTGGACCAGATGTGATTAAAACTGTAACTGGCGAACAAATCAGTCAAGAAAAGCTAGGGGGTTCTAAAGTTCATACTTCAATTAGTGGGGTTGCGGACTGTGAATTTATCGATGATATAGAAACATTGCTAGAAACACGTAGGTTTTTCAATTTTTTACCTCTTTCAAGCTCTGGTAAAATGCCTCATAGAGAAACTCCTGATCCAGCAGATAGAGTAGACATGTCCTTAGCAACGCTGGTGCCTTCAAATCCAAATAAAGCTTATGATATGCAAGAATTAATTCACCGCATCGTAGATGAAGGTGATTTTTTTGAATTGCAAAAAAACTTTGCTAAAAATATTATCATTGGCTTTGGTTACATGGAAGGTTTTCCGGTTGGATTCGTCGCGAACCAGCCTCTGCATTTAGCTGGTTGTTTGGATATCGAAGCATCTAGAAAATCTGCAAGGTTCATACGTTTTTGCGATGCATTTAATATACCTATAGTGACATTGGTTGATGTTCCCGGATTTTTGCCTGGAAGCGATCAGGAATATAATGGTATCATTAAACATGGAGCGAAACTATTATATGCTTACGCTGAAGCAACTGTTCCAAAAATTACTGTTATTACACGTAAAGCTTATGGCGGTGCGTATATAGTCATGAACTCTAAACATTTATTAGGAGATGTGAATTATGCTTGGATTGGAGCTGAAATTTCAGTCATGGGAGCTGATGGAGCAGTAGAAGTTATATTTAAGCAAGAATCTCATGATAAGGAATTACGAGAGCAAAAAATTAAAGAATACAAAGATACTGTTACTTCATCCTTTATTGCGGCATCAAGAGGTTATTTAGACGATATTATTAGACCGCAAAATACTAGATGGCGTATTTGCAAAGCTCTTCGATGCTTAAAAAATAAAGAAACTACTCGCATCGAAAAAAAACACGATAACTTGCCTTTATAATTAAATAATAAATTTTAGTATTCCAGAATTTATGAGTAACCCAGCTTTTGATAAAATTTTAGTTGCCAATAGAGGTGAGATTGCCTTGCGTATTATGCGTACAATTAGAGAAATGGGTAAAAAATCAGTCGCTATATATTCAGAAGAAGATATTAATTCATTGCATGTGCAATATGCTGATGAAGCCTATTATGTTGGTAATTCTCCTGCTACTGATAGCTATTTATCTATAAAAAATATTATACACGCAATAAAGATAAGTGGAGCTCAAGCAATTCATCCTGGTTACGGCTTTTTATCAGAAAATCCTCAGTTTGCAAATGCATTAAAAAGACAAGGAGTAGTTTTAATTGGTCCAAGCGCTCATGTTATCAAGCAAATGGGAGATAAAATTGCAGCTAAGAAAATTGCAATAGAGGCTGGGATGAGTACTGTACCAGGCTATGTAGGGACTATCGATAATGTTAAGCAGGCAATTGAAATTGCCCAAGATATTGGCTTTCCTGTTATTGTTAAAGCCGCTGCAGGAGGAGGTGGTAGAGGTATGCGTGTTGTATACACAGCTCAAGAAATGCAAGATGCATTCGTATCAGCGACGATTGAAGCATCAAATAATTTCAGTGATGGGCGTTTATTTTTAGAAAAATTCATTATCTCACCTCGTCATATAGAAATTCAACTCATTGCTGATCAACATGGTAATATGGTGTGTTTAGGAGAGAGGGATTGTTCAACTCAAAGACTGCATCAAAAAGTAATAGAAGAATGCCCAGCGCCATCAATTACTTCAGATATTCGAGATAAAATGTATCAAGAAGTGATTAAACTATCAAAAAAAGTTGGGTATTATTCGGCTGGCACCGTAGAATTTATGTTGGATCAAGATATGAATTTTTACTTTTTAGAAATGAACACTAGGTTGCAGGTAGAGCATCCGATCACAGAAATGGTTACTGGCGTTGATATAGTAAAAGAGATGATTAATATTGCAGCTGGCGAGCAATTATCATTAACGCAAGACGAAGTACAGATGAAAGGCTGGGCTATAGAAGCTAGAATTTGCGCAGAAGATCCAATCCGTGGATTTTTACCATCTAGTGGCCGTATTACTCAATATTCAGAACCTACAAAAAATACAAATATTCGCATTGATTCTGGCGTTGGAGCTGGTAGCTCGGTTAGTATGTTTTATGATTCTATGATAGCAAAACTATGTGTATACGGAGAAACTAGAAAGGATGCTTTGTCGCTTATGCGCGTTGCTCTTAGTACATACGTTATTCAAGGTATCACTCATAATATTAGCTTTCTAGAGGCACTCATATCTCATGAAACCTTTATTAATGCCAAAATGCACACTGGATTTATTTCAGATGAATATTCGGATGGGTTTTCTGGAGCAGAGCTTACATCAGAAAATGCAATGACATTTTTGGCAACTGCAATGTTTTGTCGCATGTCAGAGATTTATCGTATGACATCAATACCAGATCAGATGATAAAATCCATCAATACTGTGAGCACTAGGTTTGTAGTATCTATCGATGATAAGTTATTCCCAATCTTGATTAAACCTGTTACAGATGGGTATAATATTCGCCAAGGACAAAATAGAATTAACATTCGCGGCAACTGGGATATTGGATCATCTTTGTTCTATGCAACAGTTAATAATAAATCAGTACATGTTAAGATAGAAAAATATGCTACTGGTTATCAACTTACCCATGGTGGAATTACTGTATATGCATATGTGAGATCACCACGAACTTCTGAATTAGAGGCTATAGTTAAAAAGAATGTTAGTACTCTGAATGAATGCTCAGAGGTGCATGCTCCAATTGCAGGGCAAATTATTGGTATTCACGTAAAAGAAGGCGACGATGTTAAGCATGGGCAAACATTGCTTTTGCTAACAGCAATGAAAATGGAAAATGCGATTATTGCTGAAAAAAATGGAATCATTAAAAAAATCCATATTGCGATCAATGATCATGTTCATGCCGATCAAATATTAATAGAGTTAGAATAACAATAAAATGATTGCTCAATATTATTTATGGTTTAAATCTGCTCATATCATATCGGTTATTAGCTGGATGGCGGCAATGTTTTACTTGCCTAGAATTTATGTATATCATACGCAAGTACAGTTTGGTTCTGAACAGGATAAAATGTTTCAAATCATGGAAGAAAGATTACTAAGAATTATCATGAATCCGGCCATGATTAGCACCTATGTTTTTGGTTTTCTTACTGCTTACATTTATGGATTTGGCGCTTTAGGAGAAATTTGGTTTGAAATTAAATTTATTGGGGTAATTGGACTAACTCTGTTGCATGCTTTATTTGCTAAATGGAGAAAAGATTTTAAAAATGACAAAAATAAGCACTCTACTAGCTTTTTTCGTATAATCAATGAAGTTCCTGTATTATTAATGATAATAATAGTTGTAATGGTCACTATTAAACCTTTTGAGTAAATCAAGCTTTTATCGTATAATTCTACAATCTATTTACAAATATATATAACAATCTCTGTTTAATGACATCTCGATTTAATATAAAGACGATATCGCGACTTGCTGCAGTGCAAACACTATATCAGTATAGCAATGTGCAAAAAGAGATAAATTATGCAATTCTTGCAGAACAAATGCTAAAATTGTACGATGATAACACCTTTAATTATATACTTTCGAGCAATAACAAAATAAAGCTTAATAAAACTTACTACAAAGATTTAGTCAAATACAGCGTTGATAATATAGAATATGTCAATGATATAATTATTAAAAATTTAGACTCTGAAAATAAAGAGCTTACAAATTTATCAAATGCGATTTTATTGGTTGCTATATGCGAACTATTGTATTTCTTATCCGTTCCGCAAAAAGTTGTAATTAACGAATATACAAATATTGCAAGTACAATGCTAAATCATAAAGAGGTAAACTTTATCAATTCTATTTTAGATACAATTGCACAAAATGCTAGAACAGAATCATCGAAATAAGCATACCAAGCTAAAACGTATTAAAAAAATTAAGCCATCTTCTCAAAAATGGTTACTTAGACAATTAAATGATCCATATGTGCAAATGGCAAAGAAAAGTAAATACAGATCTAGAGCCGCATATAAGTTGATTGATATTAATACTAAATTCAAATTATTTAAACCTGACCTAAGGATAATTGATTTAGGGTCTGCTCCAGGTAGCTGGAGCCAAGTTGCTTTAGAGCTATCTAAGAATGCAAAGATAATAGCAATAGATCTATTAGAAATACACCCTATTGAGTCTGTAAATATATTGCAAGGTGATTTTACCCAAGATGAAACTAAATTAAGAATAAAAAATATTTTAGATGAGACTCAATTAGTTGATGTAGTGATGAGCGATATGGCCGCTAATACAACTGGACATAAAATGACAGATCATATTAGAACAATGGATTTATGCGAACATGCTTATGAATTTTCCATATCAGTATTGAAACCAGGAGGGCATTTCATATCAAAAATATTTCGTGGAGGAACTCAAAACACTCTTCTTGATCGCATTAAAAAGCAATTCAAGATCACGAAACATTTTAAACCTCAATCTAGCCGTAAAGATTCCGTAGAAGAATATCTAATTGCTATGCATAAATATTAAATGTAATCAAATCTAGAAAAAAAGTTAGATCCTATCAAAGACAAGACCTAACTTTAGTTTTGGAATATTTTAATTAGCTACAAACTAATCGTTGTTGATCAATGTAACGCATCTACGATTTTGTTTCCATACTGCTTCACCTGTGCCAATAACAGCTGGTCTTTCTTTGCCATATGAGATAGTACCGATTCTACTTGAATTAATGCCATGACGAATCATGTATTGCTTCACTGATTCAGCTCTTCTTTCGCCAAGAGCTAAGTTATATTCTCTTGTGCCACGATCATCACAATATCCTTCTATAATAACTGACACATTAGAATTATTTTTAAGCCAAGTAATTTGCTTATCTAAAGTTTCTTTTGCAGAGTGAGATACTTCAGAGCTATTAAAGGCAAAAAATACCCTATCACCAGCTTTTTGCTCAAAATCTTCCATCAACGTACATTCTTCTTTAGTGTAAATTGTTGGCGTTGAGCGTGAGCTCATTTGAGAATCGCTAGAACTGCAGCAAGCAGATAGTATTAATGAGGATAATACAAACAGTATTATTGATAAATTCTTTAACATATTAAATAAAACTCCATAAATATTAGATTAAAAAAACAGCTAGATCGAAATATGAATATTACGCAGCTAGCATAACCAGTAATTTTAAGTTATTTTAATCATATAACATAAATTCTTTGTAGAAAAAAGCTCTGAATGAACAAATACAGCAATTTATGTGATATTATTGTAATTTAAACATGAGAATGCTTTGTGAGAGGAACTAAAACAGCCTTAGTTTTAAAAGATCATAGAATTGGAAATGTCAATCAAGCTTTATCTTTGGCGCAGCAATTGATGATAAAATATAAAACCATCAACATTCAGTATAACTGTCTATCAATATTGCCAAATTGTATTTTATCTATTTATCCTATTCATATCAATAAATCTGATTTTGTAGAATTGCTAAATAATAATTCCTTATCAAAGGCTCCAGATTTTATAATATCATCTGGTAGAAGATTAGCTCCGCTAGCATTATATTTAAAAAAATTTTTTTTAAACCAACCTAAAATTATTCAAATTATGCGCCCTCAAATTGCTCTGCATAAATTTGATATAGTAATATTACCGTCACACGATAATCCGCCGCAAAATAAACCTAATATTATCACAATCAATTCTGCGCTAAATAATGTTACAAACAGAATAAAGCAATCAAATGAGCCAATTAGTTTATTTCAGAAATACCCAATTATAACTAATGAAAAATTTGTTGGAGTTATAATTGGAGGAGATACAAAAAATCATCAAATGAGCCAGAAATATGCAGATGAATTTTTACAAATATTGTCAGCGTTGCATGATAAAAATAAAATGCCATTTTTCTTTAGTTTTAGCAGGCGTACGCCTAAATTTTTTAAAGAGTTAATAATAAAAAAATTCAACGATGGAACGCACATAATATACGACCCTACTATTATCAATGATAATGCGTATAATCCATATTTAGGTATTTTATACAATGCTTATTGTTTGATATTAACAGCAGATTCTATTTCTATGTGCAGTGAAGCAGTATCAACTGGAAAATCAACGTACATACATTGCCCGCAATATTTACCGCTAAAAAAACATAAGGTCTTTGTAGAACGATTAATTAATCTTGGAGCAGCAAAGTATTTAGATTGCAATACAGATTTATCTACAATTTATCATTATGAACCTTTAAATGAAGTAGAAAAAGTAGTAGATATAATAAAAAATAAAATTAATATTTAATCAGTTATCTTATCAGCTTATTGCTAAAAGGTAATAGATTATTTATAATTTACTATAATTAGTATGATATCTTAATTTTTTAATAATTTTATAACAAAGTATGACTCTTAACTTAAAGGCTCAGGAATCAGTCGAATTAGAATCTGTTATTACCGTTATGGGAGTTGGCGGCGCTGGTGGTAACTCTGTAAATAACATGATTAACGCCAATTTACAAGGCGTGAATTTTATACTAGCTAACACTGACGCACAAGCTTTGAAACAATCTTTATGCAATGATAGGATTCAATTAGGTGTAACTTTAACTCAAGGACTTGGGGCAGGCGCATCTCCAGACGTAGGGGCGATGGCCGCAGAAGAATCAATCAATGATATACGCAAATATCTCGAAGGCAGTCATATGCTTTTTATTACAGCTGGAATGGGTGGCGGAACTGGCACAGGGGCTTCATCTGTTATTGCAAAAGCCGCGAAAGAGCTTGGTATACTGACAGTTGCAGTTGTAACTATGCCGTTTAATTTTGAAGGTAATAAACGTAAGGTAATAGCCGAAGGTGGATTGAAAAAACTACGAGATGCAGTAGATACATTAATTATTATTCCAAATCAAAATTTATTTAGGATAGCAAATGAAAATACAACTTTTTCTGATGCGTTTAAAATTGCTGATGATGTACTGCATGCTGGTGTCCGTGGCATTACCGATCTTATAGTCATGCCTGGTTTGATTAATTTAGATTTTGCAGATATCAAGTCTGTTATGTCTGAAATGGGGAATGCAATGATGGGTACAGGAGAAGCGTCTGGCGAAAATAGAGCTGTAGCTGCCGCAGAATCTGCAATTTCCAATCCATTGTTAGATAGTGTGTCTATGGGCGGTGCAAAAGGTGTTTTAATTAATATCACAGGCGGGCAGGATATGACATTATTTGAAGTGGATACTGCTGCAAATAGGATTCGCGATGAAATTGATAGCGATGCAAATATTATTTTTGGTTCCGCATTTAATGACTCTATGGAAGGAATTATTAGAGTTTCTGTTGTTGCAACCGGTATAGACAATAATAAAAAAAATAATACAGAGGTATCTAAACCCGATATAAAAGAAGAATTGCCACGTTTTAATCAATACGAAAATATTGTTTCTGATGATAGGGCCCAAGAAGAAGAGGAAATTGCATCAAGTGATAATGTAAATCCTAATTTAGAACCTGTGGAATCAACGCCATCAAATAAGGATGAAATTGACAATGACATGTTGGCTAATTTTATCATACAAAAAACTCAGCTAGAGAAAGAATTAGAAGATGCTCAAAAACAATCTAGTCAAAAACCAAAAAAATCCTTATTTCGTAAAATATTAAATAGTTTAACATTTAATAGCGCTGACATATCCAATGAATCAATAAAAAATCAACATACTGGATCAATAAAGATCGAGCCTAGTTCAGCTCAAGAAATACCATCATTAAAAAAACATTGATTAATTGCAAACAGTCTATAACTTAAGTTTTAGGGCTATGTTGCAAATAATGAGAGGAAGTAATAAAATTCCAAGATTAATTATAAGCAATAGCTTTATTTTAAGACGTTGCTTAACACTAATGTACTAACCTGAGTTGATATATTAGTGATATTCAACTTAATGGAACAAAATGAATATTCAAAGAAGAGAATAAAATGGCTTAATGAAAGGGATAAAAAAATCAATCAAGAGAATGCTTTTCCAAAATTCCTTTTATAAGGAGGAATTATCCGAAGATGGTCTATATAAAAATCTGATTGAAGCAAAATTAATATCAAATTGGTTAGATTAAAAAACAACCTGATATAACACTGAAAACATATTCTCAGTGTTATATCAATTATTTTGTTAACAGCGCCATATATAAAAATCTATCAATTTTAATGCAAAATCATTAGATGAAGTTATTTGTGCAATTGGCAATTGCAGTTATTATAGACTCTAGAAAAAATCAACTTTGAAGAATCAGCCAATGATAATTCTTCCAAGATAGATTTAGCAGAATATTTTTATGCAACAAACTTAGCTTTTTGTGACCTTTTGCTCTGAAAGTTTATTCACTTGTTCTACGATATTTGCAAATATCTCTGGTTGACGAACGGCAAAATCAGCAAGTGTTTTCCTATCAAGATCAATGTTTGCTAAGTTTAAACTATGCATAAATTTAGAATAAATCAAGCCATGTTGACGTAATCCAGCATTAATTCTTTGAATCCAAAGAGCACGAAAATCGCGCTTTTTATTCCTACGATCTCTATAAGCATATTTCAATGCTCTCTCTACTTTATCTATAGCTGTCCTAAAGCAATTTTTGGACCTACCTCTATATCCTTTAGCAAGCTTTAAAATCTTTTTATGGCGATTTTTTGAAACTACACCAGACTTTGCTCTTGTCATTTAGTTACTTCCCTATTTTTTAGTTAGTGCCATATGGTAAAAAATGGCGAATTATATTTTTTGCATCTTGAGGACATAGTATAGTAGTCCCTCTTAAGTTACGAATTTGAGCTTTAGTTCTACGTCGCATAAAATGCTTCTTGCCAGCTTGACTTGCTAGCACCTTACCTTTTGCTGTAATAGAAAAACGCTTCTTTACCGCGGACTTAGTTTTCAATTTAGGCATAACGATCCACTAAAATTAAACAAAAAATTTACTTAATAATAACATATAATGTTTTACACAAATTTACAAGTATATAATTGATGTATAATGTAGAAATCATGCAAATAAAATATAGTTGTTTACGGAGCTGCATATGCTGCTATAGCATTAACTGTAATTTGACCAATTGATTCAAAAACTAAAACAATCGGTATTTCTTCGCCCAATGTAATATGACGATTTATATCAAACAGCATTATATGTATGCCACCAGGTTTTAGCACTATCTCGCTATGAGCTGGTATTACTATTTTATTAATACTTATCATTCTGCCAATACCGTTCTCATCTATAAAGCTTTGATGTAATTCAACATTATTTGCTATAGATGCCGCATGAGCATTAACTAATGAATAATTATTATTTGAATGATTTTTAATAGTAACATACATTGCAGAATTTTTATTTGGCGCAATAGGAGGTTTCATCCATGGATTGATAAACTCCAAAAATTGACCATCGTCCTTAACGTTGACACCATTATTATCTGCAAGTATTTCATGGATATTAAAAAACATCGCTAACATCACGATGAATATAATACTAGTTTTGATTTTCATATTTATATATTTGCAATTAAGATTATTGGGATTTAAAGATCAAAAGGTCACTATAGTAAAAAAAAATCCACCTGTCGACTGATACTTTATTTTTTTATTCTCTTTTTGAATTTATAGTTATTTATAGAATAAGAAATACTAATTTATGATTAAATTATCTTCATTTTTATCTAAGTTTTTCAATAAACCTGATGCAAAGTCTAATTCTGGCGAATATACCAAGCATTGGTACGATGAAAAATACGAGACTATGCTGGTGCAGCGTAACTTGTTGGTGATAGTATTTTTTATTTCATTATTTCTTTCTTTTATTTTGATTGCTTCAGTTGTTTACATTGTGAATACTAGAACATTTGATCCGTTTGTAATTCAAATTGATGATACAACTGGAGAGGCTATTATAGTAAAACCAGTAATGCAGGAATCTCTATCTGATAATCAATCTTTAGCTAGGTATTTTATTAAAAAATACGTAGTTGCAAGAGAAACGTATAATCCAGTAGATTTTGATTCATATGCACGCCGCGTAGTGTATTTATGTTCAACAGATAAGGTATTCGAACAATTCTTAGGATATTTTAATTCAAAGGGAATTAATCCTGAGGTAAAATATGGAGATCACAATACTACATTTTTACTAGTTAGATCATGGTCGCAACTTTCTCCTCAAAAATATCTTTTTAGGTTTTCTATTAATGAAACATCAGGTATGCGTCGTCGATTTAATAAAATTGCAGTTATAGAATTTCAATATGTGACTATGACTTTAACTGAGAAAGAATTAGATATAAACCCAGTCGGATTTCAAGTAAAAGGTTATCAGGTAAGTGATGATAGTAGCTAGAGTTTTTTTATTAATAATTTTCTATTTATCTTCTAGTGTATATGCTTATGAAGATAATGTGCCAATTACAACAGACAATAGGATTAAAACATATATATACAATCCTAATGAAGTGTATTTATTGGTTTTGCATGTAGGATTTCAATCTTATATTGAAGTTGATAAAAATGAGCAAATTCAAACTATTGTATTAGGCGATACATATGCTTGGAAGATGAATACTTTAGGTAATAGAATATTTATCAATACATTAGAGAAGAATGTTCGTACTAATATGACAATAATTACAAATAAAAGATTGTATGAATTTGATTTAGTTAGCAAAGAAATAATTGACAATGATTATACAAATGTAGTCTATGCAGTTAAATTCTATTACCCAAAAACACAAATTAATCGTTAATTATTCTTATGGTTGATAAAAATAAGAAAGGAAATTCTACTAAACAAACAAACGATAAATCATTAACTAAAAAGTCAAATGCGGTAACATCTAAAGCTCAAGACAAGAGTAAGGATAATACAAAGTCCAATCAAGATGTTGCTCAATATGTTGTTTCACCATATTTAGATTATTCTTCGTCTTTAGAGCAAAGCCAACCTGACATTTCTCAATCCAAAGCCAAGGCCAAACCTAAAGTTGCTCCTAAAAAGACAGTAAATGATGTTGATGTTGATCAAGTTAATATGCAAAATGCTGAACCTCAATCTAATGATCAAAGCAAATCTATCGATAAATCATACAGCGAAAGTAAACCTAATAAAGACACTGATAATGATAAAAAATATCAAGGTATGACAAAAGATGTAAACGATAGCATTAACATCGATGATACAAACAATCAAGATTCTCAATTACAATCAAAAGATCTACCAGGTGATTCTTCTAACGAATCTAATCAAACGCAAGATTATGGCGATAAAAATGATTACGATGATGAAGATGACGAAGATGACGAAGATGACGAAGATGATGAGGATGGTAACTATACAACCGATAGTGACTCGCACGATAATGATAAACGCGATTCTAATGCATCGCTGATTCCAGATGTTCCTAAGGAATTTTCTAAGGTTGGTGTCAAAGGAGGTTATAAGGTAGTATGGTTTATAGCTGCATTCCTTATTCTTGGATATGCTGTATATCATTTTGTATTTAGTGATGAATCAAATTCTAATTCTAACGCTAATGCTATTTTGCCAAAGGAATCTATCAGAGATCAAGGACCTGCTGTTAATCCAATGATAACAAAGCAAGATATACCGAAAGCTCCAAAATTACCAAGCGTTGATAAATTCAAATTAAGTAAGGTGCCTTATCAAAAGCCACAGCAAAAAATAAAACCTAAAAAAGATAAGATGCCATATCAAACAAAGCCAGAAGAAGATAAAAATAATAAAGACAATAAAGATTTAAAGAAGATATTAGATAAATATGATGATAAGCCTACTGAACCTAATATTAAACCAAAACTACCTAGTGCAGGGCAAATGTCAGATTCAAATAGAACAATGGCTAAACGATCATCTGGTATCATGTTACAGAATTCTCCGCCTCCGCAAGATAAGCAAATTGCAAAAATAAAAGCTCAGCAAGATGCATCTTTTCAATATGTAGGAGAACCAGATTTACTACTAAGCAAAGGCACTTTCATAGAAGTTGCGTTAGAAACTGCGGTAAACAGTGATTTAGGTGGAGAGGTTATGGCCGTAGTAAATCGAGATGTATATTCAAGTAATGGTAAGACAATTTTAATTCCGAAAGGCTCCAAGATGCTTGGAGCCTATAGCGCAGATAATTTATATTACGGAAGAATGAATATTATCTGGAATAGAATTAATCTAGCCAATGGTTATGTTTTAAATTTCAATGGTTATAATGTTGATAATGTAGGCAAACCAGGTACTCAAGGTGTTGTAGATACTAAATTTAAAGAAAAAATGGGCAATGCTATTTTAATGTCTGCATTTAATATAGGAATAGCAAAAGGTTTAGATAAAATAGTTCCACCTCCTACTACTGGAGAATCATCATCGCAAGATCGATCAGATGCTCAGAATATTCGAAATATTGCAATGTCAACATTCCAAAGCAGCAGCGTAACAGATGCTCAAAAAATTACACAAATTTGCGCACAAACTCAGAACGCAATATCAGACAAAACATCTAGCGCATACAAAACATTAGTTCAAGATTGTTTTGATTTAAATGCGAATACCTCAGGTAATAGCGCATCTGACAGATTAAATACACTAATGTCTGATATTAACTCAGTATCGGATAGCTTAATAGAAAATACTGTCAATACAACTCCAACACAAGTGCAAAACGCCTCAAAGGCTGCATTTAAAAATGTCACCGACACGTTAAAGAAAAGTCTAGAGCAAACTGATTTTCATACTACAATCACCTTAAATCAAGGCTTGTTGATACGAGTATTTGTTAATCAAGATTATGTATTTCCAAAAAAACTTGCTCAATATAATCAATCACAAGTATTACAATGAACTTTGCAGCTTTACAGACATACTTACTTCCCTTTGATAGTATTTTTGCAGAAAAAGGCATCAATGAAGTTATGGTGAATAAACCTGGAGAAATTTGGATTGAAAGATATGGCGAGCTTAGCATGATTCCAATGCCAAAATTAGATACTAATCATTTACTTGGTTTAGGCAGGTTAATTGCCCAATCAACAGACCAGGTGATATCTGAGGCAACTCCTTTATTGTCAGCTACATTACCAAATGGATACAGGGTGCAAGTTGTTTTTCCGCCGTCTTGTGAACCTGGTTCGATAATATTTTCTATTCGCAAAGGAATGGCAATGCAGTTAACCTTAGATGAGTATGCAAAAATGGGGGCATTTGACAATACAAATATTCAGCCTACCTCAGATAAGCATGACGAAGTTTTAAATGATTATCTTAAGCAAAATAAAATAGAAGAATTTATCAAATATGCTATCACAGCAAAAAAGAATATACTTGTCAGTGGTGGTACTTCTACTGGTAAAACCACTTTTGCTAATGCTGCGCTTACTACGATTCCAATGAATGAAAGGTTAATTACAGTTGAAGATGCAAGAGAAGTAATGTTGCAACAAAAAAATACTGTTCATTTATTAGCATCGAGAGGAGGGCAAGGTAGAGCAAATGTCTCTACAGAAGATTTAATAGAGGCATGTTTAAGATTAAGACCTGATCGCATTATCGTAGGAGAGCTACGAGGTAAGGAAGCTTTTAGTTTTTTGAGAGCTGTTAATACTGGTCATCCAGGATCAATTACAACATTACATGCTGATACCCCAAATATGGCATTTGAACAGTTAAAGTTAATGGTTATGCAGGCTGGACTTGGAATGCCGCCAGATGAAATTAAAAAATATATTATGACAGTTATAGATGTAGTAGTGCAGCTAAAACGCGGTTCAGGAGGAAAAAGATATGTATCTGAGATATATTATAAAAATTTCAATCATGATAAAAACCAAAAAAGCAAAGATTAGTAATAATAAGCAATCATTATGAATATTCAGGAATTACGCAATGTCATCGGACGAATACTAGTTATAATTATATTGTTAATTATATCCGGATTAATTTCTACTGCATTAATGATGTTTTTGTCAGATAATTTTGATCGCACAGCAGAGAATTCTTCAGAGATACAAGCCTTATACGTTTGGACAATCTGGTTAATAGACAATTGGTCTGAATTGTCTATTTCAGATTACGATTATCTAAAGATTAAGATCACAGTCTCTTTATTGAGCCCATTAATTTTAATGACAATAGTATATATTGCATTGTTAGAAAAAATTAGATCTATTAATTTTTTCTCAGCTCAACAATCAGCGTATGGAGATGCTCATTGGGCTACAAATAGCGATGTCCAAAGGGCTAATTTGCGATCAAAGCAAGGCATGTTACTTGGTTGTGATAGTCACGGATATTTCGTCGCTAGTGGTTATGAGCATGCATTATTATTTGCTCCAACTGGTTCAGGAAAAGGTGTTGGCTTTGTAATACCTAATGCGCTATTTTGGGATCAATCTATGATTGTTCATGATATTAAATTAGAAAATTATGAAAAAACGAGTGGTTGGAGAGAGTCTCAGGGCCAAGAAGTTTTTGTATGGGAACCGTCAAATCCTAATGGAATTACTCATTGTTATAATCCAATAGATTGGGTAAGTCCAAAACCAGGACAAATGGTTGATGATGTACAGAAAATTTCAAATTTAATTATTCCAGATCAGAAATTTTGGGAGAATGAAGCAAGAACATTATTCTCTGGAATTGTATTATATTTAATGTGTGATGATACCAAGGTTAAATCTTTTGGAGAAGTGGTACGCACTATACGTAGTGATGATGTAGCTTATAATTTAGCTGTTGCACTTGATACTCTAGGTGAAGTTATGCATCCGGTTGGATATATGAATATTGCAGCCTTTTTACAAAAAGCAGATAAAGAACGTTCGGGCGTTGTTTCAACATTAAGTTCTGGTTTAGAATTGTGGGCGAATCCTCTAATCGATGCAGCCACCGCCTCATCTGATTTTAATATCATGGAGATCAAGAAAAAGAAAACCACTATATATGTTGGCTTAACGCCTGATAATCTAACGCGATTACAGAAATTGATGCAAGTATTTTATCAGCAAGCAACTGAATTTTTAACTCGAGTAATACCAGATCCTAAAGAAGAGCCGTATGGTGTATTATTTTTGATGGATGAGTTTCCGACGTTAGGCAAGATGGATCAATTTAAATCAGGTATAGCTTTTTTTAGAGGGTATAATGTTCGATTATTTTTAGTTGTACAAGATACTCAGCAGTTAAAGGGGATATATGAAGAATCTGGTATGAATTCATTTTTGTCAAATTCTAAATATAGAATTACTTTTGCAGCTAATAACTACGAGACAGCAAATCTCATTTCTCAGCTTTGTGGAAATCAGACTATAAAGCAATCATCTTACAGTGGACCTGCGTTTGCATCTTTAAACTTCTCTTCTCACAATAAAAGCGTGTCTAATATTTCTAGAGCATTACTTTTACCTCAAGAAGTATTAACATTGCCTCGTGACGAGCAAATTATTTTAATTGAATCATTTCCACCAATTAAATCCAAAAAAATTCAATATTACACAGACAAAGCATTTACTATTAAGTTAATGAACAAAACTCATATACCAACTCAAAAACCCTTTGACATTAGGCAATTTAGACGACAGGAAGAGTGATAACCAAATGCTGTGCATAAGAATGCAGCTTGAACTTCACACTTTGCAGATCTAGATGATAGCCAGCCAATTTAATACCATTTGACATTCTTCAAAAAAGAACCTCAAAATGACAAAATCGAAAAAGCCTAGTAAAATCAAGGGCTTGATAGATGCGTACCTTCGACGCTGACGTTTACGCATGCAAGCGGAGAATTGGAGAGTAAAAAGGGAGATTTTGGTGTAAAATTGGTGATTTTAGGATTCTCTAGGTACGCATGTGTTACGCGACTGAAACTTGCCAAAGTCCATGAATACTGGGGTTTAGAGATCCTGAAACAAGTTCAGGATGACATGCAAAAACTTTTCGAAAATTCAAAACTGGCGGAGGTTAGCATCCCTAGGTATAGCGCTCTCCAAACTGGGTAGGAAATATGAAATTCAATCCCATTTGGCTTAGGTATATTACACTGCTCATAAATGAAAGCCTTGTTATGAAACTAAATCAACTTTAGTATATATTGCTTTACCTCCAAAGAGTATATCAAAATTTCCACAAATAGATTTGATATCTCTTGGAATTTTCGATAACACTCTATTATTGATCAATCTAATCTTAAAACTGCTTTTTCTAAAATTGATATCATAAACTTCTATCTCTTTGAAATCAAACAGCATATCATTTATAGGGTTAATACATTTAAAAAAAGATTCTTTAGCAGAAAAGATCAAATAAATTATATGCAAATCTCGTTTAAGATTAATACACTCCAAAAAATTGTGTTCATAGTTTGTGATTACTAATTCTCGCATTGCTTCTATTTTATTAACGCATGAACTTATTTCTTCTATATCAACCCCCAAGCTCAAAGCGTTTTTCTTAAATGCGACAACAGATACGGAATAATTATCACAGTGACTTATTGAACCAGAAATACCAATGGGCCATATTGGTCTACAAAGATTATCTTGTCCGACACTACCTTTAAAGTTTCCTAGTAAGCGCTCTAATGCTTCTAATGCACATAACCGCCCCGATGCAAATTCATTTTGTCGTTTGAAAACAGCGTTTTTTAGTTTTTGAGGCATTACAAAACCTCTGTTTAAATAATTCTTTAAATCCTCATTTTGAATCTTTCTTAATATTTTAATCATCAGAACCGAAGCACTACCAGGCGCATTATATGTGGTTTATCAATTTCTATGTACCTCATCTGGATCCATGTCTATTATTGAATCAGTATGAGTCCAATTAACAAAAATAGATTTTTTGTCTGTTATAGGATGTTTTCTAAATAATGGATGAATACAATCTAGTCGTTGATCTTCTTTACTGATTATTAAATCATAACCTTTTTTCTTATAACGCTGCATCAATCTAGCAGAAAAACCAAAAATAGCTTTTTGCGATTCTAATTTCTGTTTTATCTCTAAATTTAAATCTTCATATGCTTTCGTTGTATTAGCAAATAAAGTATTGCCACCAATATCAGGAACTTGCTCAGCATAGAGAAATGAAAACTTAGGAGGTATCTTTTCATAACACATATCAGAATGCCAAATATAAAATTGTGGCCCTGGATAACCTTTAGATACTCCATTTTCTATTACATTAGAAACATAAGTCATTTCCAGGTAAGGACAAGTGTTGTTTTTTAATGGGCGTGGCTCAATTTCTCCAAATTGTTTACAAAATTGAATTTGTTCAATAGGAGAAAGATTCTGATTTTTAAATATTACTACCTTATTTTCTAATATTAACTCTTCAAGATAAGCAATTAAATTTGATTCCATTTGTGAATGTAACTCTAAACCAACTTCCATCCCAAATCTGTTACATAGAGTTTTTGTGTTAAACATGATAAGCGCCCAAATTATAAGATTTATATTTTGTTAAAAAGGTATGAATTAACAATGTTAACATAGAAGTAATCAAGCAGGTTCTGTCGCATCTATTGCTTCAGTTCAGCCTATCTTTATAAATCCAACCTTTAGTTTATACTAATCCCATAATGGTCTTAAATCGCTCAAAGGTAGAAAGATTATTATCTACTCCTATTATTTGTTTCTTATATATTA
>JBGCFO010000024.1:0-6667 GCA_045106955.1 Rickettsiaceae bacterium
ATCTAAAACATTATTATCTTTTTCATCATAGATTTCGCTTATTATTCTTTGCCTTAAAGCCATATGCATGTACCATCATTTTGAACTAATTCTTTTATGGTACTTGGAAATACATTAACCGTCAACTATATTAACGCTCTCGCTCTGTGTTGCCATTTGCTTACCTCATCTATCACACCATCTGTAACTTTTGATATAAGCTCTTTCGATACATCTGTATGATATATCTCCTCTAAATATCCTTGTATCTCCCTCATAGTCATTCCTCGAGCGTATAATGATATCACTTTATCATCAAACCCAGAAAATCTCCTTACACCTTTGGGAATTAATTGAGGGGCATATTCTCCTCCCCTATCTCTTGGCACTTCTATATTTAGCTTATGGCCATCATCATCTATTATAGTTTTTCCATAACTACCATTGCGACGATTATCACTGGATTTATTATCCTTGCTATGCCTGGAATATCCCAACTCATGATCGAGTTCGCTCTCTAATACTCGTTCTACAATTTGTTTCTTTAGTTTGTTAAATAAACCTCCACGGCCAAATAACTTACTTGGGTCGGCTTTTGATAATAATTCTTCTACTAATTTGTCATCTATATCTGATGCATTTTGTTCTATTCTTTTAGACATTCTTACCTCTGTATTTAAGTTGCTTTTTTACAGTATTTGCTACTGAAATTTTTTTCAACTTACACAAAGTTTATGACAGACTCCTACTATGAGATTTCGTCATATTCCCCTATAACTTCTATCATATCACTTGATTCGGCATTATGATTAATTTGCAAAGATAAACTTTCATTAGCTGACAATAATCCTTCATTTCTAGAATCACTCTGTTCATATTCATTGTAATATTGTTCTAATTCCTCCAATTGTGATACAAATAATTGGCCAGAGTCTAAGATATTCATATCTACGTACTCTGAGTCTAGGTAAGACACTAATTTTCTGCTTAAAATACTAAGAACTCTTTGCTGGATCGCGTATGGTATAAATGGTTTAGTGTACTCAATAAATTCCTCAACCATTTCATTAGGAGGAGGCATCCCTATAAACTTCCATTCTATTATCATTTTTGCAAAAGCATAATCTAGTGCTTTATTATGTAACCCTGTGCTTTTGTAGTGATATCCTAAATTTTGAATGGAGTCTAATATTTCATCATTTGGTTGATCACAAGAAAGTGTTCTTCTAATTGTTAGGGCTTTTTCTAAATATCTAATTGCTTCGTTATTATTCCCTAGTTCTGAAAAACAGCAACCCATATTACTATAAATACCAGCAATGTCTTGATGTAACTCATCTTGGTAAACTTCTTTTTGTATCTCTAATGCTTTATTAAAGCTAGTTAATGCATCTTCGTAATTCTTTTGTTCAAGATAACAACCCCCAATGCTATTGTAGGTTCCGGCAATTTCTTTTGTCATTGAGTTAACTTCTTTTTGCATCTCTAATGCTTTATTAAAGCTAGTCAATGCATCTTCGTAATCCTTTTGTTTTAAATAACAAAGACCTAAGCTAAACTCAGCGCAAACATTCAGGTCATAATAATATTGGTCGCTAGTGTTTAAAATATCCACTTTTTTAAAAAGTGTTATTGCTTCTTCAATTTTATTTAGTGCGTAGCATACTTGTCCTAACTTTATGGATTCCATAACATCAAAAACTGTATTATCTAACCAAGAATTACAGCATAACTCTTTAATTTCATTAATATGCTCAAATGCTTTGTAAGCTGTATTATCGGATTTTAAATAAATGTTTATTAATGTATCAGCTCTTCTTATAGCGTCTAATATAGTTATATCTGACTCTGTTTGTTGCAATGAAGATTCTAAGTACATAATTGCTTGGTGATATTGCCCTAGTCTATAAAAAACCAATCCTTTGTTCAGGTCATTATTTTTATAAAAATCTAAGTTCTGTAAGAAGTTTGCTTTTTGTTCTAAAGGCAAGTTTTTACTATAGCAAAACTCTTCCAATGCTATGTGAAATGGTAATGCAGTATAAAAATATTCAAATAATGCCGGCATAATACGCATATTTAATATTGGTGCATAATCTATTTGTCCATTATTATCCATATAGTTTTTTAATCTTACAATATTTGCAAAAGTTACCGCATATGAAAGATTTTCACTAGCTTTTTGACTTATTATATCTTTATTGCATAGTTGACTAACAGTATTCCAAGCACTGTTGCCTTCAATGCAGTAATAAAGACCTAGGTTATATATTAATCTATCAGGCAATCTATATATTTCCTGTTTTAGATCAAAAAACTTACCCTCTGTTTCTACTAAATTAATTCCTAATCTTTGTAAATCACCTTGATTTACAATTTGTAAGGGCTTACCATCGCCTTGTAAATAATTAAATTCCACGGTTCCTTCCTGTAAAATTTTTAGAGCTCTAACTTGGCAGTTTTTTAAAGGTTCAGTCTCTAAATTAATTGATTGCTGTAAAAACTGACTTACTAAATCTTGATAGTCTGTTACCAGTCTTTCATTTCCTGTAATGTAAGTAACTTTTTCCAATATAAAAGGTAGGTTTTTGTCAATATGCTCTGACTTATTATCTTCATTTCTTACATACCACATCATTTCTTCAACAGTTTTAATCAAATCATATGGTTTATCACCATCTATTCTACCTAATGGAGTTTTGCCACCCAAATCAAAATTAACTCCTGGATGTACTAGATTACTCATATCTAATCCATATCTACTAGTTGGAATGATCGTTTCTCCTAAATTTATTACTTTAAAATGTATCAAATGACTTAAATTTCTGAAATAATCTTTGTAATTGTTATTTTCTGTTAATATGGCAAATTCTATGTCTGAGTATGGAGTCATCTGGTTAAGAGCCATGGAGCCAAGACCTATCAGCGCATATTTGCAAGGTGGTTCTAACCCTATCTCTTTTTTTGCTTCCTCATGTAAATGATTAAGGAAACCTTTCATATCAGATGCTATACTTAAGAATAAGGCTTCTGATTCTGCAATATAATTTTTATTATCATTTTCATCAGCTAACCTATTAATCTCTGTCAGCGCTCGTGTTGTTTTTGATCTTATCTCAACAAGTTTTGTTTTATTTTCTTCTATTTCTGTAGCTATGTCCTGTGTTATTGTTTCTCCAGCTCTATTGATAAAAGTCAACATTTTTTGTTTTAAATTATTTAGATTTTTGTAATCAATATGAGCCTTTTCTTCTGATGCAATTTTTTGTTTTATAGCATACTGATATTGGTAAAATATTGCAGCGTCAGAGTAGTATTTTAGCGCTGAGATATCAGATCCCTCAGCATAGTCGTCACCAATAGATGAGCTTAAACTTGCTAAGTCTTCAAATAATTGCTGTAAGTCTTCCAAGCTAGTTGAATCTTCTTTATCAACTAATTTGTAAATTATAGGTTTATAATATTTCAATTCAATTTCTTGTAATTTTTGCACAATGGGATAACCATCCTGATTCCTACTAAGGTCTTTTTGTATTTTTACCCATTCCCTAATTAGTGAAAGTTGATTTTCTATAATTTCCAGATCAATAGAAGAATATTCTAATATTTTTCCATCAACATCTGGGTTCAGGTAATATTGTTTTACCACTAATAAAAACTCTTTTAATAATGCATTATTGTTTACACTTTGATCTTCAGTAGTATTTTCCATTTGTTATAACCTATTTTAGTTTCTAGATATGATAGTCCTATTACAAACTCCATACGTTCTTATAATTAACCTTTCTGTTTAATAATTGGTTAATTTTATCTCTTTTGTCAGATAACTTATTTATCTTATCTAATAATTCTTTCTTCTGTCCTTGGTTAATAACTGTCCTTAATATTCTTTTATATACCTGTACTAAACCTTCATAACTATCTGCTTTGGTAAATTCCGTTGATCTACTTTTGTTATTAGCTAATTCAAATACCTGCTCTATTGTATTTAAATCATTACCTAATCTTAGGTTCAGGATCTTTATGAGACTATGTTTTAAAGAACTAAAATCTAATTCTTGATCGTAGCATATCAACAATATATTACCAAGGGCAATATATATGGAAGCGGCTTTTTTCTCTGTTATATGATCAACTTGATTAAGTATTCCGGTAGAGTTTTTATCTCCTTGTAATTGAATTATTATTTCATTTAAATATTCTTGCTGTATTAGCTTTTCAGGAGTAATTGCAATCAAATTGCCGTAATATTTGATTATTTGATTAACACATTCTATTTGGTTGTATATATCTGATTTTGGCACAACAGATTTAGAAGTTTTACTGAAAGGCTGATACTCTATGATATAACTGTTTAAATCTTCAGCTAGTTGTGTATACAATGTTATTACTTCTTTTAATTTCTTTTTTGCCCTTTGATTATCTTTACCTATAAGAGTAATGGCCCGATCGCCCTCAATAAAGGCAATTCCACTTCTAACACTTAAGTATCCTTCAAAAAGTCCTAATCTATTTCCTAAATATTTTGCTAATGCAAAATATCGCATTGCTTGATCTTTAAACCCTTTGTCTTGAGTATATATGTAAGTTCTAGCCAGTAAATATACTATTTTAGTGTATATTTCCGGCAAGTTTTCTATTAATGATAATTCTGTGTATATTTCCTCGTCAGATAATTGAGCAAAATTAAATTTTGCCTTACTCCTGCTAATTACATATTCCTCTGCAAAGTTTTTTGAATGCTCCAATATTTGTCTTGCCTTTACTCCATCATGCTCGTTATACAGATAGTAACTTGCTAGTGCATGTATTATGTATAAGGAATCATTCAATTCATTTGGCAGAATCAATGCGGAATGACTTGAATCATTCATTTTTCTAAAAATTATATTATCTACTATATGCTGGACGTTTTTAATCCATCCCTGATTCTTCTGTAAGAATTCTTTGTTTGTATTATTGGCAGAAAATTCCTTCAGAATATGATCAATTTTTTGTTCTACCTCCAAATTAGTAGTTGTACTAATATCTTTAGTTTTGGTCTCTGTACTATTATCATTGATGTGCAGATAAAATAAGGTGACTATAATAACACCAATGACTAATACTATTAATCCCTTGACATTATAGTATCTTGTCATCGTAGGAGCTGTTTCTTGAGCTAGTTGCTGTGATTTTTCTGTTTCAGACGTATGTTGTACATTAGAGTGGTAAATTGCCTCATAGTCATTTTTAAATTCTTCATTGAGTTTTTTTAATTCTACCCTATCTATTATGGTTTGTAGCAACTCCAGGACAGAAAAGTAGTAGTTAGTTTTGTTTCTAAAATCTATCGATTTTAATTCTTTATTTTTATCAAAAATTAATTGGATTTTTTTTGATGGGTAGTCAATAAAGAGATTAAGATTTAAATTCTTATCTGTGGATTTTGCCATTGCTTGACTTATTGTTAAGTTAACATTAGCTAATTTTAAATGATTTTTTAGCTCCTGCAATATAGGTATTTGATCTACTTTGATAGTTTCTTTTGATATAATTTCTATATTAAATGCATTTCTATTATATAGTTTGCCAATTTTAACTAAATAATTTTGAAAAGTTGCATTAATCAGCAAGATATTATAGTGGTTTTTTAAAAGATTTAATTTTCCTGATTTTTCAACAAAATCTATTATACCTTCTCTAGAGTTACAGGCTAATTTTTGCATGATATTACGAACGTGTGCGCTAACCGTTCTTGGTGATATAGAGAGTAAAGCAGCTATTTTCTTTTCGCCTCTATTATGAATCAGACAAGCTATTATATCGATTTCTCTGATAGTGAAATTCTTATCTTTTACGGATTGCAACTCTTTATATTCTGATGACTTCATATCCTATATATTTTTAGCTGATTGTGGCACTGCCAGATTCATCAATATCTTTTAACTCATTAGCATTTAATAGCTAATAATATTAAAAAATACTCTTTAAGTATATATTACCTAATCCTTTATTAGGCATATTTTACCAATATACGCGGTATTTTTATTATGCAATTAATCAATTATGCAAAGTGGTTTTGCATGATACTTTTTAGAAAAAAATTATTAACAAATAAATTGAGGAGAACTTATTATGAGAGTTATTCAACTTATAGGCCAAGGTGCCCTTTTATTAATTGTAGGTCTTGCTTCTATAGCATCTGCTTATGCGGACATGCAAAAGAAAAGAAAGGAAGAAAGCAAAGATACTCAGCATTCCCATCATACAAGCCATGATTCTGATGAAGATGATATAAGTCTTTCAGGTGATAATGAGCACTCAGCAGATTGTGCTGAATAAAAATATTAATCAATAATAATTTGGAGTTTTTTTATGCCATTGCCATACTTAATAATTGCAAAAGCTGCAATAGGTGTCGTCTGCCTGGGAGCAGGAGCATACAATTGGATCGTAGCAGCTAGAGTAGTGATTATGGAACCTAACCTTGATCCAGGTTATGATTCTGATGAAGATGATGTAAGTCTTTCAGGTGAGAATGAGGGCTCAGCAGATTATGCTGAATAAAATATGTGCGCCGGGCATGGTGTAAGAGTTGGGGGTTAAAGTCCCCTATGGGCTGAATTAGAGCGGTCCATTAGCTGAGGCAAGGTTAACATCGTGAGGTGTTGGCTGAAGGAAGCTGAAGGCAAAGTAAGGCTGGAAC
>JBGCFO010000025.1:0-4518 GCA_045106955.1 Rickettsiaceae bacterium
GATGAAGGAGCTATACAATTCCTTTGTGCATTTATGAGTAGACATATTTTCTTGAACAAAATAGAAAAAATTGTATCATAAACACAAGAAATAGTTAATTAGTCCCTATACAAATTAACTTGATGGCGCGAAACTCCTGTATTGAATAATATATTAACGCATAAAAATCTCAATTTCATGCGAGTAGCATTAGGGTTAAATAAGATTATTGCAAAAATCTCAATTGTGTATTAGGTCTGATTTTACAACCAATTTTACTGCAAAAAACTTCTACAGGGCGATTTTTATATAAATATTTTTTATTGAGCAATGTATCTGATAATTTTTTACAATATTTACTCATATTAAGTTGTATATCTGCTTTAATATTTAAACATTGATTATCATTAATTACTAAATTTCTACCATATGCGATTTCCATTACTTTACAATTACTCAATGGTAGCAAATTAAAATTTTGAAGGCCAAACCATTTAGTAAGTTGTTCATTGAAAAATCTATCATCTTGATTTGAATATATATTTAAACTTCCATTAATATTTTTAATGGCAACGCTGAAATTTTGATCGTTAAAGTTAATGATAGCATCAGCTTTTTTAGTAAATATCATCAATATACAAGATATTAACATAATCATTATTCCTAAAAAACGCCAATTGCTTTGCCAAAAACATAGCCAAAAAAAACCAAAGACAAATAATAATAAATGAGTAGGTATGATATAACCGAAATACCATGTTGAATATGGTAAATTGTTGATGTAATTTGTAGCATAAATAATAACATCAATAAAAATTCCTGCAAGTTTTAATGGTGCAACTTCAAGAGAAAAAGGGATTGATAATATCGATACAATACCAAGTGGCATTAAGATAAAAGACACAATAGGTACTGCAATTAAATTCATAATTATGCAGTAAGTTGGAAATGTATAAAAATGGCTAATAATTACTGGCGCTGTAACAATACTTGCAAGAAAACTAGAATAGATATTAGATGCAAAATATTTGCAAATTAGAGATGTAAAGCAACTTGTATTTGATGTAACCCATGGATGTTTTTTATAAAATTCATAACCAGATATAAGTGACAAAACTGCTACGAAAGATAATTGGAAACTTGGATGAAATATATATTCTGGGTTTACGCATAATATGATTGTAGCAGCTATCATAATTGATCGTAGATGATGAGCGTTACGATCTAATATAATTGCAATAATAAATATACTAGTCATGATGAATGCTCTAGTGGCCGCTATCTGCATTCCTGTAAGCAATAAATACACATAACTACCAAAAATTGAAAATATTCCAGCAATGATTTTAATATTAAATTTATAAGCTATGTAACTAGATAGATTCAATGTCATTCTTATGCTAGTAAAGCAAATTGCAGCAACTAAGGATAGATGCAATCCAGACACGCATAATATATGAGAGATTCCAGCAGATCTAATTTTATTCATCAGGTCTTTATCTACTGATCTAGATTCTCCAAGTAATATTGCATTCATTATTCCAGCAAAATAGCTATCAAGAGCATTAATGATTCTGTTGTGAGTAATCGTGCGTATCTTGTGTATTAGAGTTTGCGCTGGATTTTGTATTATTTTTTGCAAATAACTTTGGTTATTTTGGTTGTTAGTTAAGACTATTGGAGAGCTTATGGCATAGCCAGTAGCCTTAATTGATTCAAAATAATAATATAAGGCGTAACTTTGAGAATAGGGCAAAGGTCTTCTGTAAGATTGTAATGGATACAGCTTTGCTTTAAGCGATATGTAGTTCCCTATACTAAGATCTTGCACTTTTGATTGTGCAATAGTAATTTTCACTTTTGGCAATTGTAAATTAGGATTATCTATAGATACATTGCATAAAATTATCTGAGACTTAGCATCTGTATAATTTATTGATTCAATCTTGCCAGATAACCTTGCTATCATTATCTTATCTAGGGCGATATTAGATTGTAGGTAATATGCTTTATATTGACTAATCAATACTCCGAATAAAAAAGATAAAAACAACATTAATATAAATCTGCCTATTATGTTTTGCCATATCTTGTATAAAATACAAAAACCAAGTAGAGCAAAACCAAGCAAAAGATAACATGGTTGTTCAGCTTCAGATGAAAAATAATATATAATACCTAAGCTAAAACTTACAAAGTACCATAAATCAAAATTATGGTACTCTTTATGCAATAGATCTAATAAATATGCATTGAAGATTTTTGACAAGTTATCTTTTAAAATTTTTATATTGAATTAAGTATTTTTAATAGAATTTAATGTTAGAGTTGATAAAATCTAATCAATGCTATTTTGATAATGGTTGATTTTGTAATTTATGTATTTAGTGAATGGTTACTCCATGCTCTTGGTAGATATGCGTTGCAAATGACCATTCATAACCATCAATATCTACAATTGTGCATACCCTATCACCCCAGCTACTGTTATAAGGAGGAGATTTTGATTTAGCACCATAATGAATTGATTTTTTGTATAGATCATCTACATTTTCACAGTACATATACAGACTGATTGGCATACTAATACCCAATGTAGCAGGAGATTTTTGATTAGTTCCAGAGGATAGCTCTGGACAAAACATAATTACAATATCTTTATTACGCATCTCTGCATAAATTGGCACATCGTCATCATGCCCAATTTGAGATATCTGGAAACCAAAAACTTTTTGGTAAAAATGAACAGACGAAGCAATATTTTTTACTGTTAGGTAAGGTATAATACTAGGCATATTATTGGGTTTATACATAATTTATTTTAATTTTATTAACTGTACAAATCAAATTATCATGAATTTTTAGAATTTATTAGTATATTTTGAAAATGATTCATAATCAATATCTCATTATCAAAACTATTAAATCTTAAATATATCAAATAAACATTAATAAAAGTCAAGTTTACATTGACAGTATTAAGTTATGGTAGTATGATCGTTTCCAGTTGATAGTGAACTCATAAGTATTGGCGAAGTATTAAAGGTTGTTTGTATGTCTCGTAAATGTAGTTTAAGTAACAAGTCTTGCCTTTATGGCAATAACGTGTCTCATTCTAATAGAAAAACCCGCAGGGCTTTTAAGGTAAATATTATGACTTATGGACTATTTAGTGAAATTACCAAAACTTGTTATAGGCTCAAGATTGCTGCATCTACTATAAGAGATGTAGAAAAAGCTGGTGGTTTTGATCAGTATTTAATTAAAGCTCCTGATAATATTTTATCCAAAAAGGCAAGGGTAATTAAGAGTAGAATCTTAAAAAAATATAATGATGATCTTAGTGTAAAAAAGGTTTCGTGATATGAGAAAAGGTATACATCCTGAATATAAGGAATTGAAAGTGCGTATAGGCAAAGATGTTATAACTACAATGTCTACATACGCTGGCAGTGAATTTCTTGCTGAAATTGATTATAGAAATCATCCGGCTTGGAAGGGTGGAGCAAATACTATATTATTAGAAAATGATAATGTCAGCAAGTTTAAGGATAAATTTCCTGGTTTATTTAGTAAGAAGTAATCAACTAGAATAGTTATTTTGCGAGGTGGAGCAGTTTGGTAGCTTGTCAGGCTCATAACCTGAAGGTCGTAGGTTCAAATCCTATTCCCGCAACCAAAAAACACCGACAGACATCGATAGATCGTCCACGTAACCCAGTGCGGGTAATGGCGTTTGGCGTTGTCTTGGCGTGTAATAACAGTATTTCTGTCGGCTCGCAGGATGTCGTTTGCCATTGGTCGCACCAAGATCGAAACGGCTAATCTTCGCAGTGTAGATCCTAGGGAAATGACTCCCAATATGCTGGTGCAGAATGTGGTTCATCCCATAAGCCGTGTTGCAGAGTTGCTGCCTTGGTTGGGTGGAGGTGACGCTCGCAGCTTGGCACGATCAGTGTGTGGACCGCTCGCTGCGACCGATGTCGGTGAGTCGTGCTCCAAACATGCATCTGGACGTAACGGGCTTACGTTAATCTGATGAATCACGCGGTGAAGGTCGAAGCACCGGAAACCGATCCACACCACAACCTACGGTCTTTCTGAGTAGCTGTTCTCATTGATCGCTACGCATTGTCGATGTCGTGGCGCATGCAATGCACTTCACCAACAGAGCCTGTGCTTTCTCACTCAAACTCCATTTGCTCGTAAACACGGCCAGCATTGCGGGTGGCCAGTTCTTCGAAGGTGTCTAGGTGGGCGAATGGTGTCTGGTCCACGTAATAGGCTTCCGCGAGGTCGCCGCCTGCGTCTAGGTGATCGCCAACCTTACCGCGAAGGTATGCGAGGTAATCCCTGGTGTAGCGGCGCACTTGCGCCATGTTTGTCGGGTGCCCGTGACCGGGGATGACATAGAGAGCGCCTAGCGGCTCGAATTCGTTATCCCATGTCTCGATCCACTCAGCGGTCATGGTGTCGTCGAAGATCGGCAACATGCGTTCGTGGAACGCCATGTCCCCTGCGATCACCAGCCGCTCCTCC
>JBGCFO010000026.1:0-9963 GCA_045106955.1 Rickettsiaceae bacterium
CCGATGATACTGACTGGAAAACGGTGTCTCTTCGGATCTTTGGTAATATACATAAAAACTGAGTGATTAGTTGTGAATAGAGCTGATTATTTATAAATTATTATTTACTTTTTGCAATTTTAATATTTTACTCTCACTTAACTTGACGATGCCGGTTTTAGGACTAGATACTGAAAAACTTGGTAAGTTGCTAATTTTAGTGTCAATTATTATTTCTTTACTTGGAATATTATTTTGGATATTCTGCATAGTTCAATCTCCTTAATAAGGTTTGATAGATTGTTATATTTTGAGAATTTTTATTGATTTTTTAATTCTCAAAAACTAAGACTTAAGACACTTGAAGCTATAACTTCAGGCGTTTTTTTATTGCCTATAAGATTATAATATAGGAGAAAATGGAAGTTTCAATATATTTTTGCAATACATTAGTATTACAAATGTATTTTATTTATAATACAATTATTATAAACTTGCCTACTTTTGTTTGCAATTGTATTAAAATCAGCTCTTTTTTAATTCAGTATTTTTTATTAGAATTATTAAAAGTCCAAGAAATATTAATTGAAAGTTGACCAAGTTATTAATTGTTGCTATAGCTACTGCGCAGTCTTACACTTGTATTACAAGTGTAGTTATATTAATATTTGGTGAGTATAAATAATGATATCCAAAATTTTAGCAGTGATTAATCAAAAAGGCGGGGTTGGCAAATCAACTATTTCTACTAATTTAGCTTATGGGCTATATTTAAAAAAAAAGAAAGTGCTTCTAATTGATTTAGATCCTCAAGCGCATTCTAGTTGTATATTTTGCCACGACACATCCCAACAAGAAACAATATCATTGGCATTTACCAACAAAACATTAAATATACAAAACATTATAATTAACGCTGAAGTTTCTGACAAAAAAATAGATACATTACATGTTATCCCATCTAATATTAAGCTAGCAACCATTATAGAGCAAATCAGTGGCACCTTGTATCGAGAAAAAATTTTAAAAAATCAGTTAGATAAAATTAAAGGTGTATATGACTTTATAGTTCTTGATTGCCCACCAACATTAGGTGTGCTTGCAATAAATGCAATTTTTTGCGCTAATTCTATAATTATTCCCACTACTTTTGGTCGATATTCATTAGATGGTATGGCTGATTTACTCGGAGCGGTAAAAGAAATTAAAGAAGGACAGGATTATAAATATTTTATTTTAAAGAATTTATACGAAAAGAGAAATTCACAAACTAATAAATACATCAACGAACAACTTAAATCATTAAAGGAAAACACATTTATAACAACGCTAAGAAAAAATGAAGCAATAAATCAAGCTCAAATTATCAATTCTCCAGTACAATTATTTAATCCAGCATCAAAAGGTGCTCAAGATTTTAACTTACTAACAGAAGAGGTTTTACATAATGTTTAATAAAAAACTAAAAGACATATCTAATTCAAAGCTTGAAAAAACTGTAAACCATTTAATACAAAATCAAGAAATTGATAAAACTGGATTTGTCAAAAAATCAACAAAAACTTCTTTGTTTAAAACAAAATCGTTTAGACTTCGAGAAGCGGATTTATTAAATTTTGAAAATATTACATCATACATTAACAATAATAATGACAGGATGAAATACTCTGATTCTCAAATCCTAAGAGGACTAATTAATTATCTTTCTGATAATATGGACAATAACTTTAAAAAAATACTGCCCTACGTTAGAACTTCTTCGTAGCAATACAACTTACTCACAATTATAATAAGTATGTAATACATATGTAGTGCGTACGCACTACAATAACTTTGCTAAAAAAATATTTTTACAAGAAATAATAATATTTTTTTTGTATAAATAATATTATTTCTTGCTTTGATAAAACAACTAATATATTACTTATCTCTATAAACTTATAATTTTCTTTAAGTGAAGTTAAGTTATAATAATTTCAATGTCTTGCTTAATATATATAGCCTAATGAAAACAACACCTGATGGTAAAGCTAAGATATCGATTAATATTCCAGATCGTCTATTAATTGAATTAGATACAAACCGTGCAAAAAATAAACAAGATAGATCTAGTTGGATTACTAGTGCTATTATGGAAAAATTGGCTTTAATAAAGAGAGAAGATAAAGAATAAAAAACCAGCTACTAGCTAATTAATCTGGAAAATTATACGCTAGTAGCCTTTATAGAAATTGAAGAAGAAATTGACCTCTTTAAAAACTGATACTCAATGCGATTATCAGGATAGTATAGATTTATCAAAACGTCAAGTTCTTCTTTGTCGCAACAAGGAGAACTTAATGCAAAATACTACAAAAAACCCTAATGGTTCAACTAATTGTAGCAATTTGGCAATAGATTTGCCTGCTAATCTACCGAATTTAAGAACTAAATCCCAACTAAACAAAATTATTGTTAATGCTAATGGTACACCTGACTTGTTAGCAATCAATATATATTGGGATAGTTTCCGTTCTTGGCACAATCCACTAAAACAATATCAAGCTGACGGTAATGTTTTACATATTAAAAAACTTAAAACCAAAGGGTTATATATAAATTATCAAAAATTAAGTGATGTGCATGGTGTTTCAAAAGAAACCATAAGACAAAAGATTGTAAAACTTGAAAAACTAGGACTCATTAATAGAAGCTTTAAGCACAAAAAAACTGTTACCACTAACTCCTATAATCAGTTAATTATCTACGTATGGAAAGATACACCTTATTTCTTTAATAATTGCGGTATTAATCAAGAAGAAATCAAAAGTTTAAATCCTTTTACTAGTTATAATTATGTAGCTGATAAGCATAATATAATTTTTACCCCACAAACATTGCAGAATAATGATGCTTTAAGTAGGGGGGGTGTCCAAGCATGCTTGGACACTAAAGAACTAAGGGAAACTTTTTCTAAAGAAAAAGATAGATCTAATGAATCTAATTTTTTAGAAAATTCAAATTCTTTTATTTCTTCTGATACAGCTAAGATTGCTAAAGTTAAAAAAGCTGTAAAAAGTGATAATCATCCTAAGGAAACTATTACTAATAGTTTTAAGGTAGTCAATTTCCGCCCAAACCAACGCAAGAAACCGACTAATGCAGAGCAAAAGGTTAAAAGGGGTAAGATATTACGCTTTAAGCAATATGACGAGCCACAAGATCTAGCATACCATTATCCATTAAGCGCAGAAGATGCAGATAAGCTACAAAGCAAATCAGGTCGTGCTTTTACTTTAAGACTTCAAAATGAGTTGCTACTGAATATGTCTAGAAAGCCAGCATTACAAAATCATAGATTTACTTCTAAAGCTAGATTTTTGGCTTATATAGCTAAGGTTCTAACTCACGAGAAGAGGGATGCAGTAAAAACATCTAATGATAATTTTTATATTAAAGCTAATCCGGCCGGTGATCAGAGAGTAGGGGGTAGGGTAGGAGCAAAGCAAGATAAGTTTTTAAATGAGATAGAGAATCAGGCGATAATTTGTGTTTCACCCGAGAATCAACTTAAATCCAAACTAGCTAATGCTTTTGAATCTATTAAATCATATGAGATGCTTTTAAAACTCAATCAATTCAAACAAGTAAATGATGTAATGGAAATACACTTAAAAAACTATATTGATTTTACAAATCATGACAAACAAATAATTTTATCAGAGGTTCAAGCAGTATATGGAGAAGTAGAAACTATAGAATTTGTCATACAAAAAACAGTGTCAAAAGTTGCTAATTCAAATATCAACAAACAAATCAATCAGAGCAAAGAACCCCTTGAATCTTTAAAATTACCAAAAGATGACTGGGGCGTAGTGTTAAAACAACTTCTTGCAAAATATGGAGTGCATATCTATCAGAGTTGGTTTAGTAAACTTACAGCGAATATAGATAAAAATACTAGAACTATAGAGCTAAAAGCTACTAATCCTATGGTAGAATATTGGATAAGCAGTAATTATAAGGATGTTTTAACGGAAATAATGAATAATATGGGTTTAAAATTGAGTGGTATAAAATGAAAACAAAGAAACTAATGGACAAGTATGATCTTGAAGAATTATTAAAATCCAATTCTAGCAAGATAGAAAAACTAATTGCAGATGAGAGTAAAAAAGCAAAAGGCAATTCGACATTAATAGCCACACTTCGTGGGGAATATGCAATTAAAACAAGTAAGGATCAATATTGCTCTAAAGGACAGGATCAAATAAAAAATGCACATTATGAGTTTTCGGTAATTTTAAAACAAAAAGAGCTAGAAAAACTTTTGGAAAAGGCAAAATGGCAAAAAGCAGTTTGTAAAAAACTCTTAGCTGGAATTAGTCATGAGATAGAGATAGGAAGTTGGTATTAAAAAGTTTGTTGAGGAGTTTACTTAGTTAAGAATTGCATTTGTTACAAATGAAACACAAAAACTAAGAGAAGTTATTTTGAACCTAATCTAACGTTTTGACATTCTAACGTAATAACGTATATAACATCTAATATATATATTAAGATAGGAAGAAAAAAGATGAGGATTATTACAATAGCCACCCAAAAATGAGGAGCGGGTAAAACAACACTTGCCACTAATTTAGCTGTTGCGAGTGCTAAAACAGATAAAATAACTTTGTTAATAGATTCTGACGCAAGGCAAAAAACAGCGCATGAATGGTTTAAAAAAAGAGAAGATCAAAATAATCCATTAGTAATGGAAGCATTAGATCAGAAAGTCATTGTTTAAAATATTAGATTTAGCAAAACAGAAAGGAGTAGAAAGAGTATTTATAGATACACAAGGAGCAGATACACCTCTTGTTAATGATGCAATTTCTCGTTCTGATTACTGTATTATGCCTTGTGGTTCAGGAGGATTTGATATTTCAGCACAACGTATTACGGCGTCAGTAGTTAGGAAATTAAAAAAGAAAGCTTCTTTTGTAATAACAAAAGCTCCCTCTAGAGGCCAAGAAGCGAAAGAAACAAGAAATATATTATCAGGGTTAGGTTTTAGTTGTGCAGAGCAGTATACTACAAATTTAAAAGCGTATAAAGATGCGGAGATTTGTGGTTTATCAGTGCTTGAATATGAACCACAGGGTAAAGCGGCTAGAGAAGTAAGATCATTATTTGAGTGGTTATAAAACAAATTAATAATAAATCCACTACTAGAGGATTTAAAAAATGAGGTATCTATTGATGGATAATAAAAAAGAAAGAATGAGCTTGCTTCATTAGCGCAAGATATGTGCGTACAGAAAGAAGAGCGTACAAACGTACAACAAGAACAAATAAATATAGAATCACACAAAAAACTAAAAAGTAGAGTAGTTAGTAATATTCCTTGGTATCCAAAAAGTGAACGCTTAAAAAAAGAATTAAAATTATTAGCCTTGCATGAATATTCAACCGTTACTTCGCTAATAGATGAGGGAATAAAAATGGTTTTAGCAAAACGAGGCAAGGACATAAAAGACTATTTACAATAGTACGTACATAGTTATATTATTTCAAATGTTGAAGAATAATTTATCTTTATTTTGTTAAAGAATTATACAAGAAGTTATAAACAAATATTGTGAATAAGATTGTTAATAAGAACTAGGTAATTGTTAAAATATTGGGGTAGGGTGGTATGCTTAAGTTTTAGGAAAGAGATAATAAAGTTAGATTTAGAGTTGAATATCTATGGTTTGATACAACTAACCTAGTAAAGATAAGTGTTTTTAGATATAATTTAGAAATCTTGAGCTTAAGTAATATTTAAAGAGTTTATCATGAAAATGGAAGTAAATGCAGAGTTAAAACAATTAGGATTTACTGAACAAAATATTTTGAGAATAGCAAGATTTACAAAATATATAGACATAGTAGAATTGCAGTTATTAGGTAAGGTAACTCTGATCAAAGAAATGGTAAAATTAGGATTCACTACGTCTAACTTTGCATCTATTTTAGCTCATACGGGTTTAAATTGTGATGAAGCAATGGAGAATCTTCATGAAAACATTGATATTTTAAAGCAATGCATGGAAGAGATAGGATTCTCTGCTGCGAATATGTCTAGTATATTGTCATCAACAGGAATACATGTAGGAGATGTAATCGAAGATATCTATTCTGAAAAAGCTACATTACTTGGATTAATGAATAAGTTTAGAATAAATTGAATAGAATTCATCCCACCTGTAAAAGGCTAAAATAGTGTCAATGTCAATTTGAAGCTTTTGGTATATGGCTAAATGCTATTATTTGTTTTTCTTCCAGATTTTTGGAAATAATACCAATTGATACTGTATTTGTACCAAGTTTTTTATTGATATGATCTATTACTCTTGATATTTTCTGCCGCTTTTTTTGTTCATTAAAATCTAAGAATGTAAATTGCGCTGATGCTTTCTGCAAATTAAAAAAACTAATAGCTAATTTTTTAACTTGTACTATCTTGCTTGTTTCAATTATTCTATCCCAAGATTTAAGAACATATTTCAGAATAATACTGCTATCATCGGACATTTCTTTTTTTATAGTTGCTTACTTTTATGCACCTCTCATGAAAGAATTTCTGGGACAATTATCTGTAGCCGAGGCCATGGGTAGTTTATATGGAAAGCAAATAAGATTAATTACTGCTATCTGTGGACTTATTCCTGCAGTCGGCAATATAGCAGTACAATTTTCAATTTTTACAATTTTACTTAAATACTTATTTGGAGACCTGAATATTTATATTCTAGTAATAAGTAGTTTAATAGTGATTACCTATTCAACATTAGGGGGGATTAAATCAGTAACTTTTACAGATATGATCCAATTTTTTACTTTTGGTGTTGTTATTCCTATGATGGTTTTCTTAATTTGGAAAGAAATAAATAATATAGACGCAATATCAAACGTTTTTACATCAAATCCTCTATTTAACTATAAAGAAGTTGTGAATATTAATAACTCACGATTTCTTGATACTCTATTACTGTTCTTATTTTTTATGATTCCAGGACTTGATCCCACTCTATTTCAAAGAATGGTAATGGCAAAAAACACAACCCAAATCTCTAGATCCTTTATTATAGCTGGAATTATTATTACTTGTTTTTATATATTAGTTGATTTTGCAGGGGTATTACTTATAGCGGATAAAGTAACTGATATAAATCAAAACAATGTTTTACAATACATCTTTGATAAGTACCTTAGTAGCTGGTTTATAGGTCTTGTAATTATAGGCATTATGGCAATGATAATGTCCACAGCAGATAGTTATATTAATTCTTCTGCCATCTTATTTGCTTATGATTCTATAAAAGTTATGGGCATAGAATTAACAGAGCAAAAACAACTTTTTTTAGTTCGTATTACCGCTTTATTCATAGGTATTTTAGGTTTATTATTAAGCTTGTTTTTAAATAATTTACTTGAATTGATTTTATCTACATATAGTTTTTATATGCCGATAGTATCTGTACCATTAATATTAGCTATCTTTGGTTTTCGTAGTACTAGTAGAGCAGTAATCATAGGTATGACTGCAGGTTTAATTAGCGTTATTTATTTCAAGATTTTTTCTGAAATAGATAGTATTATACCAGGTATGATAGCTAATCTAATATTTTTTATCGGAAGCCATTACATATTAGGCGAAAAAGGTGGTTGGATTGGTATTAAAGATAGACAGTTACTTGACAATATAAAGTTGGAACGTAAAAGAAAATTTAACCATCTTGTTCAATTAATAAAAAGTTTTAGTTTTATCGAATTTTGCCAAAAGAATACTCCAAAAGAAGAAAGAATTTTTGTCTATTTTGGTTTGTTTTGTATAGTGACAATATTCTCTAATGCTTATTCATTACCAAAGAATTTACATGAACATTATGATTTTATACTTACTCCCATATACTATTCTGTACTAACTTTATCAACCATCTTTATTACTTACCAAATATGGTTAGAGAAATTTAAAAATGCAGTTTTTATATCATTGTTGTGGAATATATCAGTATTTTATAATTTAGCTTTTTGTAGTTGTTTATTATCTGTTATTGGTCAATTTAATCAAATTAATATAGTAGTATTTATAGCAAGTTTAGTTGTCATAGCTAGTCTTATGCGATGGCAAGTTGCAACTATAGTTATTATAGGTGGTGTAATCATCAGCATAAAGTCATATACGATATTTATTGATGCTGATATACCAGATTATATGAATAATCTAAAATTTAAAATAACCTATAGCTTACTCTTACTGAGTAGTATATTAATTGCGTTCTTCAAACCCAAACAAGAGTATTTAGAAAAAACTGAATACAAAGTAATAGATTTAGATGAGAAAATCACTCACTATGGTGAAAAAATTATTGAACATAAACAAGAGATTGCAAGGCTTAGTTCAACATCACAAAAGATACTTAACAAGGTAAATCATGAATTAAGGTTACCAGTAGGTAACGTAAGCAACTTTTCAGAAATGCTATACGAACATTTAGGTAAATCTAGTGACAAATACGTACAGGAATTAAGCAAAGAATTACATAAAAATTCAACCCGCTTATCTACTATGATATTAAATATGCTAGATTTAGCTACTTTAGAAGTAAAAAAAATTGATCTACAAAAGAGAACTATCAACTTCAGTGAATTAGTGGAAAACAGAATTGCTGTTTGTAGAAAGATTTATCTACAAGAAAAACCACTAGAATTTAAATTATCTATAGAACCAGATATAATGATTGCTGTTGATGCTAATTACATAAGACAAACAATTGATAATCTAGTAATCAATGCTATTAATTTTAGCGATAAAGGAATGATTACTGTTTCCGTGCAAAAGAAAAATGGAGAAGTAATCTTTATTATCAAAGATCAAGGATTAGGAATACCTAAGGAAGAATTACTAGATGTATTTGAAGCCTTCAAGATGGGTTCTAATACTGAGTCTAAAGCAGAAGGACGAGGCATAGGTCTTGCCCTATGTAAATCAGTAATACAAGCTCATGGTGGAAACATCACGGCTGAAAGCAATGGAGAACAAGGAGCTACTTTAAAATTTACATTATCTCTGCAGTAGTCTTGTAACTAATCACTTAGAAAACGGCGGTTTTTTGGAATTTGTGAGTGCTGGATTTAATTTGTCTATGTCAGATCTACTTATTTAGGTAAAAAATGAATGTGTTTCTCATATTGCGTTAATACATCAGCAATAATTTGCTGATCTGTATAACCAAAGATATCATAATCTTGCCCGCCATTAAGTAAAAATACTTCAAGTCTACAAAATTTATTATTATCTACGTCAGCATATTCTGGTACTTCATAAGTTATAATACGAATTTCATAATAGAAATCATCTACTTCTTCTTTTTTTATTGTTAGAGCAATAGAATGATTAGATATTTTTTCTAGATTTGTTGTTATACCCTGGTTATTTATCTCCTTTTTTAGCTCTTGAAGAGCTGGCCAAGCAATATTATTAATAAACAGAGTGGCTTCTTTAGCTTGAGGATACGTGATCAAGTGTTTTATGCGTTCTTTCCAATTTGATGAAGTGTGTGAATATTGAAGAGCGGTATTATGATGCTGAACTGGTTTTTGTAGTAGTGTATCTTCTTGCAAAGATTTGATTAAGCAATATGCTCCAGTTAATATTACTATTAGTACAGGAAAGGCTGTCAGAATAGTCATTGTTTGTAAGGCACTTAAACCTCCTGCAAATAGCAAAGCGCAAGCAACTAGAGTTATTGTTGTAGACCATAATATTTTTTGCCAAACTTGTTGATTATTTTTTCCTGGAGAAACTAAAGTTGTGATTACTAAAACGCCGGAATCGGCAGAAGTTATAAAGAAAGTTGTTATTAACAATACCCCAAGCAATGAAAGTGCAGAAGAAAGAGGCAAAAACTCAAAAAACTTAAAAAGAGCTATTGAAACGTTGTTGTTTACAGCGTTAATCAACAAGTTGCTTTC
>JBGCFO010000027.1:0-53506 GCA_045106955.1 Rickettsiaceae bacterium
AACATACAAGGCATAGGTCTCCAGTAAATTTTTTAGTACATGTATTAGCATGCATCAATGCGTATAACGTTAAAAAAATACTCAATTCTAAGGAAAGAATAGCAATATTAAATGAGCGCTTATCCTAAATTCGCATTAATAGGCAAAACTTGTATATTTTATTATTAGATAACAATTGTTAATAGATTAATTAATTTACATCGATCATATTATGAAACAAGGAAATTTTAGAATTTAGATCTTAGAGGAGATGAAATTCTAATAGCTCAATTATTTGTTGTGCCAAATTTTACAAATGCTAGTTTAATAAATGTAACGCTTTCTCAAAAACAGATGAAAGTGTAAAATATAATGAAAAAGCAATCAAATTGAGCAAAGCTTATGCAAAAAAATCAAAATATACAATTCAGAAAATGGTAAACTTGAAAGTGTAATTAATATTAGAAAAAATCTTTGCCGCATTGATTGTAAACAGGATCATTATTCTAGAGCAATAGAATTAGAGCTTCATTCGTTTCCAGATTTCCTTTTTTCAAATACAAAAGAACTGACCAATAATGGAATAAGAGATCCATGTACTCTTCTATTTACCTTAAATTTATTACTTTTTCTCTCGATGAGACTAAACCATGACATGGTCATCCAATAGCATTTATATATTTAACATAGATAGAATAGGTGAAGATACCTCAGATCTGCATGATGATTATGATTATTTATATATAAAATATCTTGGGCTAAAGCTTCTTAAAAATAAGCAATACATCATTGGTTATCTAATAGCGCCTTTTTTTGATCTTTAAGCATTTTATTGTCAATAATTTCAATAGCTTGAGCACGTGATAAATTTAAAGGATTGAATTTTTTTGGCACAGCAATAAATTTGTCTTTATATTTTAAATAAGGCCCAAATCTTCCTATGTTCAAAATCATATCAGATTTATCTTTATGTTTGCCTATTAAACTTGGTAATCGAATAAGTTTGACTGCAGTTTTAAAATCTAAGTTGTCTTGCGAAATAAATGCAGGCAAAGATATGCGTTTAGGTTTTGATTGTTTAGATTTAGATTTTACAGTTTTGGTTTTAGCGCTAGATTGAGTTTTTGATTTATTTTTAGCAATAGATTTAACACTGTCTTTGGATGTAGATTTTTTATTGCTTTCATCTTCATCTTTAGATTCATCAGTTAAATCACCTAATTGCAAATATAATCCATACGGGCCTTTTTTAAGATATATTTCTTTATTCGTTTCAGGGTCTAATCCAACAGATCTTGTTTGAAATTCTATATCAGCTTGAGCATCATTAGCACTTCCAATTATAGATTTTTTAAATGTGCATATAGGGTAATTCGAACATGCTAAAAATGATCCAAATTTACTCATCTTAAGACTTAAAATACCATCTGAGCATTCCTTGCATTTACGACCAGACTCAACATCTTGGCCAAATAAAAAATGACTTAATTCATTTTCAACTCGTTCTATAACTTGAGCTATATTATACTGAGAAACATCTTTAACATTTTGATCAAAATCTTGCCAAAAAATTCTCAATAATTCCTTCCAATCTAGATCTCCATAAGCGACATCGTCTAATCTTTTTTCTAGATTTGCTGTAAAATCATATTCGACATATTTTTTAAAAAATACTGTTAAAAAAATATTTAACAAACGCCCTGTATCTGACGGATGAAAGCGTTTTTTTTCTAATTTTACATATTTTCTATCTTGCAATACAGACAAGATAGAGGCGTATGTTGAAGGACGTCCAATTCCAAGTTCCTCGAGCTTTTTTACTAAACTTGCTTCTGAATAACGTGGTGGAGGCTCTGTAAAATGCTGCCCTGGTTTAATATTATTCAGATCAACTTTTTCTTTTAAATTAAACTGTGGCAATAAATTCTTTTCATCGTCTTTAACATCATCTATCCCTTCTTTGTATATTCTATAGAAACCGTCAAATGCTATGGTGGAACCTGTAGCACGAGCTATAAAATCTTTGGAATGAATATCCACTACAACAAGATCGATCAGTGCATTCTCCATTTGAGATGCAATTGCCCTTTGCCAGATTAGTGTATATAAAGCATATTGATCCCTAGTTAACACATTTTTAACATATTCTGGCGTCAAATCAACATTAACAGGTCTAATAGCCTCATGAGCTTCTTGAGCATTCTTTGCTTTTGATTTATAAATTCTAGGTTTAGTTGGACAATATTCCTTGCCAAATTTTTTGACTATCATATTGCGAATAGAACTAACTGCTTCTTTTGCAAGAGTGACTCCATCAGTTCTCATATAAGTAATTAATCCAACAGCTTCGTTGTCAATATCAATTCCTTCGTATAATTTTTGTGCAGTTGCCATTGTTCGTTTAGCGCTAAATGCAAGCTTACGAGAAGCTTCTTGTTGCAAGGAAGATGTAATAAACGGAGCTACCGGTTGTCTTTTTTGTTGTTTTTTTTCAATTGTATGAATTGAAAATTCTTCTTTTTCTAAACGTTTTTCTAGCGATTTTGCTTGATCTTGGTTTGTTATAGAAAATTTCTTTAATTTAACTCCATCAACATGAGTGACAGTAGAAGTGAATTTGTCTTTTCTAGGTGTTGTCATATCTAATTTGATATCCCAATATTCTTGAGATTTAAAATTTTCAATCTCCACTTCCTTCTCGCAAATCAATCTTAGCGCAACTGATTGCACGCGCCCAGCTGATCTACATCCTGGTAATTTTCTCCATAATAAAGGTGAAATGGTAAATCCAACAAGATAGTCTAGAGCTTGCCTTGATTGTTGCGATTGCACTAAATCAATATCTATATCTCTTGGGTTTTGCACGGCATGTATGACAGCAGATTTGGTAATTTCATTAAATGTAATTCTTTTTATAGGTGCTTTTGATTTAGAACTTTCATTGATTACCTGCGCTACATGCCAAGCTATTGATTCTCCCTCTCTATCTGGATCTGGAGCAAGATAAATTTCCTTTGCTTTAGTTACAGCTTTTAATATCTCGCCTACATGTTTATTGGATTTATCGATAATTGTATATTTCATCGCGAAATCATCTTGAGGAGAAACAGAGCCAACTTTAGATGGTAAAGCTCTGATATGACCAAAGGACGCAACTACATTGTAATCTTTACCAAGATATTTTGATAAAGTTTTAGATTTTGCTGGTGATTCAACTATAACTAATTTCATATATTTTTTAGTAAATTAATGCAATTTTATTTCCTGGGTATCTACTAATTTTTCCAGCCAATTCAAGCTCTAAAATAATAGTATATATTGTTTGCAATGGAAAGTTTGTGTAATTTATCATAGATTCAATGCTAATTGGAATTGATGACAGTAAATTTATACATTCTTTCCTCATTTGATTTGTAATAATTAACCTATCATTATTCATATAAAACTGATTACTAGTCTTTTTAGATTCTTTTAAAGATTTTTGAAAATTATCGTAATTTGGTATACGATCCAAAATATCATCTATTGATTCTAATAAATAAGCCCCTTCTTTAATTAGCTTATTAGTGCCCATGGATCTTGGATCCAATGGAAAACCTGGTACTGCAAATATATCACGATTTTGTTCTAGTGCAAATCTAGCTGTAATTAAAGATCCTGATTTCAATCCAGCTTCAATCAGAACAGTTGCAATGGATAATCCAGAAATAATCCTATTACGTTGAGGAAAATGCTGCGCTAGTGGTTTTTTACCTATTGGAAGTTCTGATACAATTAAACCATATTCAGCAATTTGCTTATATAATTTTAAATTCTCTGGTGGATAAACATTGTCAATACCACCGGCAATAACAGCAATCGTTTTATTAACACTGGATTTGTGAGCTGCTGTATCTATTCCCCTTGCTAGGCCAGATACAATAACGCAATCACGATCAGCGAGTTGTCTAGCAATCCTTGAGCTTAATTCTTGCCCGTTAATCGATGCATTACGCGCGCCAACTATTGCAATGGATTTATGATGATTCAAAAGCTTTATATTGCCTTTGTAAGTTAATATTGGTGGAAAATCATATATTTCCAAAAGCAGCTTGGAATAATTAGACGATTGATAAGAAACTAAATAAGCATTTTCTTTAGCAAGCATGCTTAATTCTTTATCGATAACATTTTGAGATACTGGTTTAATTTTTTTCCCGCCGCGCTGAGAAAACTCTTCAACATGTTCTAAAGCAGCATTGGCATTACCAAATAAATTAATTAGATCTATAAATGTTCTTGGACCAACATTTTCTGTACGAATAAGTCGTAAAATATCAATGACATTTTGATCGTATTCATTATTGATGTGATGATTTCCAAATAACTGCGCTAACTCCATTAATGTATCAACTTAACTATATTACCCTTTAGTTCTTAACTTTGGATTATAGATCTTCGGCATTAGAAGCTAAGTAATCAGCAACTCCTTTACTCGAAGGATTCATTGCATCTTTGCCTTTGGCCCAACCAGCTGGACAAACATCGCCATGAAGATCATGAAATTGAATAGCATCTATTACGCGTAAAGTTTCATCTACATTTCGACCAATTGGTAAGTCATTGATATATATATGGCGTAGTACAAAATTATTATCGATGATAAATGTACCACGTAAACTAACTCCATCCTCAGTTAAGACATTGTAATCACTAGCAATTTGCTTTTTTATATCTGAAATCATTGGTATTTGAACATTGCCAACTCCTCCATCTTCATGCCTTGTATTTTTCCATGCTAAATGCGAAAAATGAGAATCAACACTTACAGCGATTATTTTTGCATTTTTTTCTGTGAATTCTCCTATGCGATTGTTAAATGCGATGATTTCAGATGGGCATACAAAGGTAAAATTTAATGGGTAAAAGAATATCACGCCATAGCACCCTTTAATGTATTGCCTCAAGTGAAAATTATTTGAAATAGAATTATCAGGCATAATTGCCTTTGTTGTAAAATCTGAAGCTTCCTTGCCTATAAACACTGTCATACGTTAAACCTTAAAACAAATTAATCATAATATGAATAAATACATTAGACTGATGTGATTGTAAACTATAAAATTAATAACAATCATATTAAATTTGCAATTAAGCATGTAATTTTAATTATTATTTTAAGCATCTTCGTATAAAATTTTTGCTCTTTATCTATGATTAAAATGTAGTTTTAGAAAAACCAATCTTTAACAAAATTGTTTATTTTGATATGATATAATTAGATTTCAATAAAAAGAACTTAATATGAATAATGCAAAAACTCATCCATTTCATTTGGTAGACCCAAGCTGCTGGCCTATTTTAACATCGCTTTCGTTGATATTTGTACCAATCGGTGGAGTAATGATGATGCATGAATATATCTATGGCCCATATGTTTGTGCGCTTGGAGTATCATTGTTGTTATTTTGCCTATATTCTTGGTGGAAAGATGTAATACATGAAGCCTTAGTTGATAAAAATCATAACTATACAGTTCGAAGAGGTATCAAAATAGGAATGGTATTATTTATAGCTTCAGAAGTAATGTTTTTCTTTGTATTTTTTTGGTCATTTTTTAAAGCTCGCCTATTTCCTATGGGGGCATTAGATGGATTATGGGTTGTATCTGATGGTAGATGGCCACCATCTGGTATTGAATTTGTTGATCCATGGCATATACCATTATTCAATACTCTTGTATTATCTCTATCTTCTACCACAGTAAATTGGGCAAGTTATGCATTAGCTCATAATAAACAAAAACAAACATCTAGAGCATTAGCAATTACAATTCTACTTGGTATATTATTTGTTGGTATGCAGGCATATGAATATCATCACGCAAGCTTTAATATAGACGATGGAATTTATGCAGCTAATTTTTATCTAGTTACAGGTTTTCATGGTTTCCATGTAATTATCGGAGTGTTGTTTTTGAGTATCTGCTATTTTAGATCTCTTAAAGGTCATTTTCGTAATGGAAATAGCTATTTAGGATTTGAATTAGCAGCTTGGTATTGGAATTTTGTAGATATAGTTTGGATATTACTGTTTATTTTAATATATATACTCGGTAGTTAAACTTTGCAAATTGTTTGATTGAATGGGGTTAACTTATCAATATATTGACGATATTTTTAGCAAGAGGCGCGGCCGCTTTGGAGCCACTTCCGCCATGAGGAGCAAATACCGTTACACTGTATTTTGGATTATCATACGGAGCAAATCCTATAAAAACTCCGTGATTACGTTGTTTCCAAGGAATAGAAGATCTACTTAAATCATCATCTCGAGATTTTTTTGATTGCACTTGAGCTGTACCAGTCTTTCCAGCAAGTATTCCGCCTGTGACCCTACTGGAATAGGCTGTGCCCTTTGCAGAATTAACTGCATTATACATTGATCTGCGTATAATATCGAAATGTTCGGATGCAATATCAGATTCTACATATACAGCTCTTTGATCTTTTTGATTATTTTGTGCTATCTTTGGCCTATATAATTTACCTTGCGTTGCTATTGCAGTTACAAAACGCGCAAGTTGTATAGGAGTTACAGATATAGCGCCTTGCCCTATAGATATATTCAAAGTATCAGCTAAATTCCATTTTTCTTTAAATTTTTCTTGTTTCCATGATATAGATGGTATAAAGCCAGCAACTTCGCCCGGTAGGTCGGCATATGTAATAGATCCAAATCCTAATTGACTTGCGGTATCTAGTATTATTTCGGCTCCAATCATTTTTGCAATAGCAAATACATAAGAATTACAAGAGCGCTCAATTGCCTCTATCATATTAATTGCACCATGCCCAAATCTACTTGCGCAATGAAAATATTTATTGCCAAGGGCAGATTGTGAAGTGCAACGAATAATTGTATCATGTGAAATACCAAGTTTTAGAGCTGCAATAAACGTTACTAATTTAAACACAGATCCAGGGCTGTAAGAGGACTGCACAGCATGATTTAACATTGGCTTATGTGGATTATTAATCAAATCAGACCAATATTGTTTAGACAATTTATTAAATTGATTTGGGTCAAAATTTGGCGTTGATGCTAGCGCTAATATTTTGCCATTTGAGCAATCCATAACGATTGCAGATGCAATCTGATTATTCAAACTTTGCATAATGCGAGACTGCAAATTAATATCAATATTAAGATGTAGATCAGAACCTTTTTGGCTTTTCTGCGTGTATATTTCTCGTATTTGCTTCCCCATGGCATTAACTTCAATTTCCTTATATCCGCATTTACCTCTTAATTGATCTTCATAATATTTTTCTATTCCACATTTGCCGATTATAAGATTATCATGAGCAATATTAGGGCTAGCCATCTCTTGTTTATTAAGTTTACCTACGTAACCAAGTAGATGAGATGAAATAGACGCAAATGGATAAAGTCGTTTATACATTTTTTGAATAAAACAATTAGGTAATTGATAAATGCGCTCTTCAATAATTGACATTTGCTTCCAATTAATATCATCTAGCAATAATACAGGCCTATATTTTAAACCATTGTCTATATTGTAATTCATAGCGCTAATAGTATCTGGTTTTAAATCAAGCAATTCAGCGATTATAGATAATTCTGAGTTATAGGATGATGAATTGGATCCAGCGTTCTTATTAATAAACAAGCTGAAGCAAGATTTGTTTGTAGCAACGGCATTGCCCATTACATCATAAATATTGCCACGATCAGGCTGCAATATAATGAATGTAATTCGGTTTTTATCGGATAACATCTTATATTCCATGCCTTTGATTAATTGCATATAAGATGTTTTAGCAAACAATGCAGATAATAAACCTAATTGACCACCGAGTACAAAAAATGCTCTACGGGACATTAATTCTTTACGTTGATTTTTTTTTACAGGCATAATGCGCTATATTATCTAAAATCATTTGAAAAATTGGATAGGAGAGTGTAGTTATTATATATTCTAATAATAACAGTTGACAGTCGATTTGCCCTAAGCAATTAAAATAATTAATCACACATATAATTGATAATACAAAAAGCGTATAAATACAGAATAATATATATCGCACTAAAAAACTTTGATTGTTTTTAATTATAAGCGATTTGATCGCTCCCAATAATAAGCATGATAAATATAATGATAGGATACTTGTACCAAGAGATAAGTCATTCAATTGATCATTAAATCCTCCAACAATGAAAATATAAAACATATTCATTCCATCATATGTGAATAAATAATAAATAATCATAATTGCAAACAGAGGGAAGATTAAACTATTATCTAATCCTAAATAAAAAGCTGTAGATGGCAAGAGTAAAATCCATATAAAGCATATTACAACCAAACAATTTATTAGCAAACGTTTTATATGGTAAAACATATATTATGCAATTGACGAATCAATCCAATCTTGCAATATTTCCTTTGTATGCAGACCCATTTTACTTGCAACTTGCCTTCCTTTATGAAATATAAGTAAAGTTGGTATGCCTCTTACTCCAAATTGTGATGGAGTGTTAGGATTATGGTCAATATTAATCTTGACTATTTTAACCTTACCATCTAGATCCTTGCTTAACTGATCTAAAATTGGAGCAATCATCTTGCATGGACCACACCAACTTGCCCAAAAATCTACAACAACCGGGATCTCAGATTCTAACACCTGACTTTTAAATTGATCATCGCTAACTTCTATCATAATTAATCGTCACCTTAATAAATAAATAATATTGTAAAATTAGAGTATTACGCTACAAAAATCAAGTGCCAAAGCTTTGCACTAGGCTACCAGCTAGCAAATACCAGCCATCGATTAACACGAAGAAGATAATCTTAAATGGTAGCGCGATCATCACTGGAGGCATCATCATCATTCCCATCGCCATCAATACAGATGCTACAACTATGTCAATAATAATGAATGGCAAAAATATCAAGAACCCTATCTCAAAACCTTTTCGTAATTCACTAATCATAAATGATGGTACAACGACTTTTAATGGTACACTATCTATTTCATCTGTAATGTGAATTTTCGCAATACTGCTAAACAAATCTATATCTTTTTTTCTGGTCTGAGCAAGCATGAACTTTTTAAATGGCTTAACAATGATATGCAAAGCCTCATCTTCTGTAATAACTTCGTTTAACATTGGCTGCAAGCCATCTGTATAAGCTTCCTCAAATGTTGGGTACATTATAAACAATGTGAGGAACAATGCTAAGCTTACCATCATTTGATTAGGAGGAGATTGTTGTAATCCAATTGCTGTTCTTGCGATGGACAGAACTATAACTATTCTAACAAAAGAAGTTGTCATAATTAATATTGATGGAGCTAAGCCAAAAATAGTAATCAATGCAAAAAGCTGCAATACACGACCTGAGAGAGAAGTATTAGATATTATATTTTCTACATCTCCAAGAAACGATGAATCTGCTAACGCTTGAGGCGCAAGAGCGAACAGTAACAATAGCAATAATGGTTTAAACAGTTTCATGATCGTATTTGTCTATTAGCGATATAGTGTTTTTATTGACTGCGATCATATAATATTTTTTCTTAGATTTTAGACTAACAATTTTATTAGTATCATCTATGTATAATATAGAGTCAATTTTTATATTTGCACTATTATTTTTATATTTTACTCCAAATTTTGTATATTTTTGCATTAATTTTAAAGCAAAATACATCAACAGGAATACCGCGAAAAATGCTGTAATAATTTTTGCAAATGACAAAAAGCCAATATAAGTCATATTATAAAAATTTAATATTGATTGGATTTTGTATAATTCTTAATTGCTTTATCAGTATGAATCAAATGCTTTTGTTGTTTAGCAAGATCTTCTTGAGCTTCATTAATAAGCTTTAGTACATTTTTTATCCTTTCTATTATAATATTAGATTGAGATTTATCAAATTGATTCTTTTCAAGATTTTGAGCTAATTGATCAGTAAGGCTCTGCACATAATCCAACTCTTCTTTCTTTTGTAATTTCTCTTCAATGGAGTCAAATCTTGCCAATATTTCAACAAACTGCTCATCGTTAACATAGTTTGCTTGCATATTTCTATTTTTATTAATTTGGTTCATTTACGCATTAGTATTATATTACTCATGTTTATTTCTTTTTGCCATTACTTTTATTATTTTTTTGATATATGTGAGACAAGATCTTGGCTACAGCGCTATACACTTCTACTGGAATATATGAATTAATTTCAAGTAATGATAACACTTCAACAAGCTCCTTATCTTCTGCGATTGGTATTTTACACTCATTAGCTATATCAACAATCTTTTGAGCTATATCACCAACGCCAGATGCAAGGATTTTAGGCGCGGCATCCACCTGATCATTATATCCGAGTGCAACAGCTTTTTGCTTGTGCTTTGATTTTTTATAGTTATTATACATAGTACTAATGATATTGAAATAAATTTTGTTAAATGTTAAATAAAAAATCTATCATAGAATTTATTGCAACATTTGGATATATAGGAAAAATAAAATATTTTCCCGGAACATGTGGCTCATTAGCAGCCTATCCGCTGTGGTACATCATGTTTCATGCTATTTTATCCGATAAATTTATTTTTACATCATTAAATAATCAAAATTCTATACAATTTTTACTTTACATATTCATCGCATTATTATTTGTAGCATTATTACTTTTTGTAATAGGAGTCTATTGCTCATCGCTGTACATTAAATATTATTCAAATGCTAAAGTAGAAAGTTTATCAAATGATCCAAAAGAAGTTGTGATAGATGAGGTAGTAGGGCAATTTCTTACAATTACATTATGTATCATATCTCCAATAATTCTAATAGATTCGCAATTACTTCAGAAACTCTCTCCATTTGCAATAGAGGTAATATTTTATTTCTTGTTACCATTTACATTGTTTAGAATATTTGACATTTTAAAACCATGGCCAATTAATTGGTTTGATCGTAATATTCATGGCGGAATTGGGATTATGCTAGATGATATACTAGCTGCAATCTTTAGCGCAGTTATGAACTATGCAATTATAATAATTATTTTGTCAAAATATAGTCAATAATGTGGTTCATATTTTATAAATTTTAAGTAACTCACTATAAGTCTTGTTTTGTTAATAAATCTTATTAACAAAACAAGGCTTAATAATCTATCTTGGCAATTTACTATAAATCTTCCTAGATTTTACGCTGGCCGCCCATATAACTAACTAATGCATCAGGTACGTTTATTGAGCCATCACTATTTTGATAATTTTCTATTATAGCGACCATCGTTCTGCCTATCGGCAAACCTGAGCCATTTAATGTATGAAGCAATGTCGTTTCCGCTTTGCCAAATTCTTTGTACCTCGCCTTCATTCTTCTTGTCTGAAAATCTGTACAATTAGAGCAACTTGATATTTCACGATATTTCTTTTGAAATGGCATCCATACTTCAATATCATAAGTTTTAGCAGCTTGAAAACCCATTTCACCGATACACAATAACATAACTCGATATGGTAGCTCTAATCTCTTTAAAACCTCTTCAGCAGCATTTAATATATATTCATGTTCATTTTGAGATTCATCAGGAGTTGCAATTGATACAAGTTCAACTTTACCAAATTGATGCATTCTTATCATTCCCCTAGTGTCCTTACCTGCGCTACCAGCTTCAGATCTAAAACACGGCGTGTAGGCTACATACCTTATTGGCAAGTCTTCTCTAGGCACAATGGTATCTGCAACCATATTAATAAGAGGCACTTCTGCCGTAGGTATCAATCTATAACCATTGGTAGTAACAAAAGAATCGGTGGCAAATTTTGGCAATAAACCTGCATTATACATTGCATGAGGTTTAACTAATGCCGGAGGAGAGACTTCAAGAAAATTAAATTCCTGCGTATGAATATCAAGCATAAAATTAATTAAAGCTCTTTCTAATTTGGCCAAGGAGCCTTTTAGAGTCACAAAACGACTACCTGATGTTTTGGCGGTTTGAGCAAAATCCATTAAATTCAAAGCTGTGCCCATTTCAAAATGTGACTTAGCATTTAATGATTCATTTACACTGCCCCAATGACGTATTAATTTATTAGCCTCTTCGTTTAATCCATAATGCACATCCGGACTTGGAATGTTTGGCAAATTTTCTAGAATAGTTTTTAATTTATTATTATTATTAAGAGTATTAGATAGCTCCTCTAATTTTTCATTAATATGATCAATATCACGTTTAATTTCATCATACTCCTTACTTGTAGGCAACTGCATATTAGCAAGCATCTCTGATTTTTTCTTTTTAGCATGCTGAAATTGATGCATTAAATTTATTACACGCCTTTTTTCTTCATCTAAGTCTGTGATTTCTTTTGAGCATGCATCTAAACCGCGCAGCTTTAGCAGCTCATCAAATTGTTCAATATTCTCTCTAATCCATTTTATTCCTAACATACCATACTACTTTTTTATTTTTCTATAAATTTACATATATTAATTGAAACTTCATATAACAAAATTATTGGAATTGCAAGCATAATTTGACTTAGCACATCTGGAGGAGTTAATATTCCAGAAACTATAAATGTAACTACAACAAAAATTCTCCTGAATTTTTTTAAGCCATAAATACTAATTAAGTTTAATAAGTGTAACACTAATAATACAATTGGTAACTCAAAACTAATACCAAATGCTATCATCAATTGCAAGGTTAAATTTAAGTATTCGCTAATTTTAGCTTCTAAAATAATTTGCATACCGTTATTATTAGAGCTTTCAAAGCCAATAAAAAAATTCCACGCATTAGGAATTAGGCAGTAAAAAGCGAATAAACATCCACAATAGAACAATATAGGCAAGCATGATAAAAGCCATTTGGCAATAATCTTCTCGCGCTTATATAAGCCAGGTGTTATGAATTTATATATTTGCAAAGCTATAACAGGCATAGTAAAAAGAAATCCAGCAAAAATAGATAGTTTGAGGTAAGTAAAAAATGCTTCTGTTAAATTTGTGTATATTATCCTTTTATTTTGATTTATATCTAAATTAGATAAAGGCTCGAGTATTATGTAATATATATCCTGACTAAAATAATAGCATACAAAAGTAGTGATGATAAAAAAGAACAAAATAATTTGTATTCTGAATTTTAACTCTAAAAAATGCTGTGATAAAGAATAAGTTTTCATTATTGCGATATAATCTCATTCACTTTTTGCAATAAATATCCATCTTGCTCTTTATCGTCATCTGCGCCATGATGTTTCTTTGAGCTATCGACGTCTCCTTTTATATTTTTAGACTTAAGCCAAGATTCGTTATAGCTCATCATGTATATTCTTAGTTTATCAAAGTTTCTAGACATAAACGAATCCTTGGCCCAACTTATGTTCTTTTGATCAATACCACTATAATCAAACAAATCAAATACCGTTTTGGCATGTACATAACTTCTACAATATATTCCCATTATCAACAAAAATAATGCAAAAGATAGTATTACTCCTCTTATTATTCCAAGTATTAAGCCAAAAATTTTATCTATATTTGTTTTTGGTATAATAATTATTATATTAAACGCAACAAATTTTATAACTATAAAAGCTATTATTGATAAAGCGCATGTTGCAATGGAGCTATAAATAATTGCAGTTGTTTTGTATGTAAAATATATCTGAAACAATTCTAATATAAAAGGATATATGAAATATGCTCCGATTGCAGCGCATAATAATAATGCAGAGCCAATTATCACTCGTATAGCCCCATTATAGAGACCAAATATCGCGGAGCAGATGATTATAGACAAAAGTAATATGTCCAATCCAATTGTAATACTCATAATATTTATATCTGTATTATATTTTTTTCAGTAACAATATAATCGCATCTATAATCGTTGCAACTCACAGGAAGTGTTGTTCTTAAAAATTGATGAAAACATACGCCTATACTTATCACATTGTCGTCTTTAGAAAATTCCTTCAAATATTTATCATAATAACCCTTTCCATAACCTAAGCGATACCCATCAAGGCTAAAGCAAATACCTGGGATAATTACAAGCTTTGGCTGCACAAATATATCTAACGAAGGCTGCTTGAATCCTAATGTATTTTTTTCTAATTTATCACCTATGTTATATTTGACGAACGACATTTGATTGTCTTGTATTTTTGGTAATGCCGCATAATAATTATTGGATATTGCAAGTTTTAATATATCTGGTTCCAACTTAAAAGGCCAATATACTCCAATTACATTAGATAAAGAACGATGGTTAATAAAATGCAATCTAGAATAAATTATATTTAATATATTCTTGCATATCTCATTACTTCTGAAAGCACAATCGTGCATTTTAGAATTGTCCGAGGATATTTGCGCTCTAATTAGATCTTTCTTTTCATTTATAGTTTTAGCCATAGTGGGTTATTTATTTTTGATAATAATTCTTCATGAGCTTTTAACTCTGCTGCATTTGGTTTTATCACGTGATATCCCTTTTTGTGCAATTTTGTAGGAATAGAAAATACTTTATTATTGCGATCGTCATTGCCGGTGTCTATATCAAATTTTACTTGCCTTCCACCAGTTAATTCAACATATACTTCTGCAAGTAAAGCAGCGTCTTTCAAAGCTCCATGATATGTACGCGATGAATTATCTATTTTAAATTTTTTACACAAAGCATCAAGATTCACTCTCATTCCTGGAAATATTTTTCGAGCCATAATCAAGGTATCTTCTACCATGGAATCAATAGGATCAAATCCAATATTATTTAATTCGCTATTAAGAAATTTTAAGTCAAATGCTGCATTATGTATTACTAATACAGAATCTTCAATAAATTCTAAAAATTCTTCAGATATTGATGAAAACAAAGGCTTATCTTGCAAGAATTGAGACGAAATGCCATGGATTCTATACGCCTCATTTGGTACATCCCTTTCGGGATTAATGTAGTAGTGAAACTGCTTTCCAGTTAGCACTTTATTACGCATCTCTAGAGCGCCAATCTCTATTATGCGATGACCAATTTTTGGGTCTAAACCTGTAGTCTCTGTATCAAGTATAATTTCTCTCATGCAGTTGCCTTAAATTTTGTAGTAAACATTCAATTTGATTAGCTAGCTCAATCATTGAAACACCGCTATTTATACTTAAATCAGAATGTTTAATTTTTTCTTCTTGCGGCATCTGAATATTTGAGATTTTATCATATATTCCTTGTGTTACACAACGTTTAATTACGCCACGGTCAAATCTAATTTTTTCTTCACAAAAAATAGTTACCACATAATCAAATAGATGTTGAAAATTAACTTCTAATAACAAAGGCACTTCTGCGAATAAAATATCTTTGCGCGAATTGCGCTCATAGAAACGTTTAATACCTTGTTCTAGCAATGGATGAATAAAATTTTCGATTTTTTTTCTAGATTGATCGTCTTCATATATTATATTGGCAATTTTGCGTTTGCTAAAATATTTAAGCTCTGGCAAAAGTGTCATTATATGCTTTTTGATTCTAGATTTTTTATACAAACGCCTTATAAATACATCAGAAGAAAAGACGGGAAATTGTTTTTTAAGAAAATATTGCAATATAAACGTTTTTCCTACAGCAAAACTTCCGGTAACGCCAACATATATAGGCTTATTCATAACAGCTTACAAGATTTTCTTGATTCAAATCATTATGCGCATGATACATGTTAGTATTAATTTTGACAAGGTGAAGTATATAAAAACTAATTATATTTAGGAAAGTCTTATTATATCATCTTCGCTTAAATAGCATCCTATTTGTATTTCTATCAAACATAAATCAATTGCTCCTGTATTGGCCACTCTATGCTTGAGACCTTTCGGAATAAAGACAAAATCATTAGGTGATAGACATTTCTTTTTATTGCCAAGTTCTACTTCACCATAACCCTTAATCACAACCCAATATTCTGATCTATGATTATGATATTGCAAGGATATTCTACATCCTGGATGTATAGTTAGCTCTTTTATCTTGTACAAACTTTTAGAATTAATAACATTGAACCAACCCCAATTGCGTACTACTACATCATTATATTTATAATGAGTATTTGCATTTTGAATAAATGTATTATAATTTTTAAGTTTTGATTTACTAGCAATTAATATATTGTTGTTGTTATTTACTACTATAATATCGTAAAGCCCTATCACAGCAGTGCATGTTTTTCCAGTGTTAATATACGATCTTTTAACGTCATAAGTTAAAATATTGCCAGAGCAATAATTTTGATTTTGGTCTTTTTTACTAGCTTGCCATATTGAATCAAAATTTCCTAGATCGTGCCAATGAAAGTCTGCATGAAGCATTGCCAAATTTTGCATAGATTCCATCAATAATTGATCAAATTGAGTTGATGGTATAGATGAATAAAAATTACCATCTAGATATGTTATGTTGGATTTAATTTTTGCCTGATTGAGTGCTTTGCATGATAAGTTATATATATCTAAGCATTTTTCCTTAAATATTTTAATTATAAAATCTACATCACATACGAAAATCCCTGAATTCCAAAAATAATCTGTATTTTTTGTATAAAAATTTGCCATTTTTTCATTAGGTTTTTCTATAAATTTTTCTAATGTATAATGAGTATCGTGATTACTAGATTTGATTGCTTTGATATAACCATATTCAGTATTTGGTGAATCAGGTCTAATGCCAATAGTGCATATACCGTAGTTGTGAGCAAGACTTATTGCATTATTAATTGTTGAAATATATTTCTTTTGTTTTTTTATATAATGATCTACAGGTAATGCAACAATTGTATTATATCCTTCAGATTTTGCTTGTAATGCACCAATGAGTATACAGGGAGCTGTATTTTTTTGTTCTGGCTCTAATATTAGATCTGCTTTAAAATTTTGCAATTGCCTCTTAGCTATCAATATATCTTGTTTAGTTGTAATAATACATGGTTCGCCAAGAAACTGATTTCTTATGACAGTTGCTTGTAGTATGCTTGTATTATTAAATATACCAATAAATTGTTTAGGTAGTGATTTAGTAGATAATGGCCATACACGTCTACCAGAGCCACCAGCTAATATAATTGGCTTTGCTTTAGACATTATGTATTTTATTTGTAAATAATATGCGTATCAAATTTAGCTATTTCTATCTCCGCTCTCAGTATAATCTCATCAACTACATTATGCACTTCTAAAAGTTCAAATTTATTATAATATCCTTGCAATATATCTTTTATTTTGAGCATATGATTCTTATTTAATTCGCCATTCAACATTCCCAATCTCAAATGATTTAGCGCTGATAATACCTTATCGCCAGTATCAAGAAAATCCTGATCTTTGTTAAGTTTAAGCTCATTTATTTCTAAAAATGGATTAATAGCTTGTAATGGACTTACATCACAGACTTCTTGATCGCAAGAACCACTTTCATTGGTTTTATTGAGTTGGAATTTTGCTTGAGATTTAGCCTTAGACGACTTATCCTTGATTTTATTATTTTTATTATTGATATTAAGAATGTTCAGCATTTTAACAATCATTATTTGAGTAAACAAAAAATACTTACAGTAAAAATTTTGCTATATTTTCACTACTTAGCATCTATACTATTCATGTATAATACAATATATACTTATATGCAACAATTTTATATAACAATAATATTAAATTACAGTCAATAACAATGATATTGATATGTTAATATTCATTACAGAAAAAAATAATTATTTATTCTTATGACTTTAAATGATAAGGAAATAAAATATAACCTTGCTATGGCTTATCAAATATTAGCAATGCTAAATCTAGATGACCACACATACACACATCTCTCATCTTTATCGAGCGACAAACAACATTATTACATATATCCATTTGGCATGTTATTTCAGGAAGTAACAGCTGATAATTTACTCAAAGTAACTCTTAATGGAGAAGTCATCAATGGCAATGAATGTCAATATAACAGCACTGGTTATATAATTCATGGCAGCATATATAAAGCTAGAACTGATATATCATCTATATTTCATTTGCATACCGAGCCTACAGTCGCAGTTTCTGCTATGAAACATGGATTAATATTCTTGAGCCAATGGTCATTGCATTTTTTTGATAAACTTGCATATCATGATTATGATTCGTTGGCACTTAATCATTTGCAAGGAGAAAAATTAGTAAGCGATCTTGGTTCAAAGAATGTGATATTTTTGCGTAATCATGGAGTTATTACAGTTGGAAAGACTATACATGAAACTATGTTTTATACTTATCACTTAGAAAAAGCTTGTAAAACTCAATGTCTTGCACTTGGATCAGGGTCTATTGAAGATATTGTCTTACCAAACGAAGAGATTTGCAGAAAAGCTCATACTGATTTAATGTCTTTTGAAAAAGATATTGGAAAAAGAGATTGGAATGCATGGCTAAGATTATGCTCTAAACGCAATCTATATCATACATAAATCAGAACTTTTCTAATTAGCAATCTGGGTTACGCAGAGTATTAATAGCGAATTCTTGAATAACTCCCTTGATGATGTTGTAATATGTTGCATAAATTACATATCCTAATTTTAGTTCTATCCTAGATTATATTACTTAAATTATAATGTTTGGAATGTATGTTACTCTAAAAATTATTATTAAATTTAATAAGTAGTATTGTTTCATGAGTTCTACTAAAAATAAATCTAGCTCTCATCAATTAAGCTTGTTTGGCTTTTTGATGATAAGCGTATCGATGGTGATAAGTATTTATGCGTACCCCACATTTGCAACATCTGGATTTGCAGCAATTTTCTTTCTTATTATAGCCGGACTCCTTTGGTTTATTCCTGTTTGTTTAGTATCTGCCGAGCTTGGAACTGGCGGGAATGGATGGAGTGAAGCAGGAGTATTTAGCTGGGGAGCAGCAGCTTTTGGAGATCGTTGGGGATTTACCATGATATTTCTGCAATGGATGGAAATATCTCTTGGATTTGTATCTATGTTATATTTCATTTCGAGCGGCCTTGCTTATGCATTTGACGCTTCAATAATAGGTGAGCCAAGTATTGTACAATTGGTTATTATTTTAGCAATTTTTTGGATCATTACCTTCGCTAATTTCTTTGGTACGAGAATCACAAAATTTATTGCAACTTATGCTTTTTTTATAGGCGTTATATTTCCAGTAGCAATTTTAATATTCCTTGGTATGTCGTACATAGGAGAAGGTAATAAGATTGATATTACATTTGGATTGGATGATTTCTTTCCGGATTTTACAAATAGTGCATCATTAGTTGTATTGGTATCATTTATTTTATCTTATATGGGCCCAGAAGCATCAGCTGTGCATGTTAATAATTTAAAAGATCCAGGCAGAAGCTATCCTATAGCAATTTTAATTTTAGTATTATTAACAGTTGTTATAGCATCATGTTCATCGCTAACTATTTCAATGGTAATTCCAAAGAATGATATTTCTTTAAGTGGAGGAATTTTTGAGACATTCAAATTCCTTTTTGACTATTATGGAGTATCTTGGGCTATATATCCATTTGCATTGATTATATCATTCAGCACAATTGGTGAAGTATCTTCCTGGTGCAATGGACCAGTAAGAGGTATACAAAAGGCTGCAAAGGATGGAATCTTACCTCCATTTCTAGCAGAAACAAATGAGCATATGATGCCAACTCGTTTGCTTTGGATACAAGGTTTTATAGTATCTTTTTGGTTAATCGCAATTACATTAGCTGGAATGTCATTAGGAAGTGGCAATATGGCCTTCTTTACTGCTATGACAATCACTGTTGTAGTGTATTTGGCTATGTATATTTTATTATTTTTAAGTTATATAAAATTGAAAAATACAGTGCCAGATGATGTGAATCCAAGAAAATTTAGCCTATCTAATAGATTTGGAATGATTACAGCTATTGTTGGACTATGCTTTACTTTGATTGCATTCTTTATTTCATTTACTCGTCCTGATACGGTCAGTGAGGCAGTCTACGGAGATTATTTAACTGCGTTAATTGTATGTTTTCTTGCAGTTATATTAACACCTCACGTTATTTACAGCTTAACCAAAAAACATCGTGCTCAATGGCTAGAAAATTTAAAGCAAAAAGAAATAAAAGATAATAGTTAATTAAATTAGGAGAAAATTATGTTTAAACATTACAATAAAAACGATACAAATAGTACAGATGTTTGCACTTATGCTAGTAGATATGATTTGCAAGATTTTTCTGTAGCTGAACTTTCAGAAGATGGAATGCCAGCAGAAATTGCAGCTCAATTCATCAACGATGAATTAACGTTAGAGACAACGCCAATTCTAAATCTTGCTAGTTTTGTGACAACATGGATGGAAAAAGAAGCTGATGAGCTCATTGCAAAATACATCAATGTCAATCTCATTGACCATGAAGAATATCCAAAGATGCAAGAAATTCATTCGCGTTGTGTACAAATTCTTGCAAAATTACTAAACGCCCCTAAGGCAAAACATTATTGCGGAACCATTACAATTGGATCTTCTGAAGCAATAATGTTAGCAGGTTTAGCTCATAAGTTTAAATGGCGCAATAAAAGAAAATCGCAGGGCAAAGATCATTCACGCCCTAATATTATCATGGGTAGCAATGTTCAAATTTGCTGGGAAAAATTTGCTCGCTATTTTGATGTAGAAGAGCGTGTTATACCAATCAAGGAAGGTAAATATATCATTACTGCAAAAGATGTGGAGCCTTTGATTGATGAAAATACTATTTGCGTTGCAGCGATTTTAGGTACAACTTTTACTGGAGAGTATGATGAAATCGAAGAAATGAACGATTTATTACTTAAAGTTAAAAAAGAAAGAGGGTTGGATATTCCAATTCACGTAGATGGAGCTAGCGGTGCATTTATTTCTATGTTTCGAGATGATGGAATTAAATGGGATTTTAAACTTGAGCAAGTTAAATCAATAAATATTTCTGGTCATAAATATGGCTTAGTCTATCCTGGAGTTGGTTGGGTGATTTTTAGAGATGAATCTGCGCTAGAAGAAGATTTATTCTTTCATGTTAACTATCTTGGAGGAGATATGCCAACATATACGCTTAATTTTTCACGTGGCAGCTCGATGTTAGTAGCTCAGTATTACAACTTTTTACGCTTAGGAAAAAGTGGATACACAAAGATTGTAGATAATATGATGCATGTGAGCGATTTTCTTGCTAAAGAGCTAACAAAATCTGGCAAGTGGGTGGTACTTGGCGATAGAAGAATGGAGCCTGTTGTAAGTATTGCATTAAAGGATAATAGCAAATTCACGGTATTTAATGTATCAGAGAGGTTGCGCATATATGGTTGGATTGTTCCAGCTTACACAATGCCTGTTAATGCAGAAAAAATTGAATCATTGCGTGTTGTAGTAAAAGAAAATTTTAGCCTTACATTAGCAAAAGACTTTCTTGGTCATTTAAATAATGTAATGAAAGAACTAGAAGATGGCGCTTGTAAGAAATATGTTAAAAATAGACCTGGCAAGCATGTTACGCATTAAAATATCGAGCTATGTTTGACATTCTCCCTCCAGCTAAAAGCAAGGGGATTCATAGTGTATACTATAGTAATGCGAATTTAGGATAAGAAAACTATAAAGCCCAGTTTGCAAAAGGAATGGCGAGGAGTTAAAATTATTTTTTTGACTAAAAACCACTCCTCATGAAAAAATGTATCACAACTTTATATTGTCTCATAGATGATTTTTGTAAAATTTATCAACAATGGGAAAAAATTATTTAATCCCTACTAATAAAATACGTATTAGGGATTGGTAATCTTAATTTAGCAGAGCTTATGGCCATAGTGCTTTATTTTTATCTATACTCAATTCTAAGGAAAGAATAGCAATATTAAATGAGCGCTTATCCTAAATTCGCATTTATAAGAAATAGTAGCATTTTTAATATCCCCATCTATTTTACGACTAGAGTAAAAACCTATCCAACCTAGCTTAGGTAAGAATATTCTACGATTATCTAGTTTTAATTGATTAGGCGCTGGATATCTAAAAGAACTATGAATATTCCTTTTTCTCTTAGTAGGCATTCGCTTATTTTGTTGCTTCTTATCAAAGGCATCTTTGTATGCTTTGTCTAAATCCTTTAGTTTTTGCTGAATTACATGCGATGGTACTTCTGAAAGAAAATCATATTCATTGGATTTCTTTAGAAGTTTAGAAAAATAGTCCATTTCATAGTATCGCATTATACGATAGCCATTAGATAATCTATGCTTATTTAATCTCCAAAAATAGTTCCATACAAAACGACAATGACCAGCGAAAGACACCGAACTAAATATCACTATCTCGATTGTGCCTTATATCACCCACATGAATGAAGGTGTTTTACGGCACGATTTGGTAAATAAACGATTTATTGTGCTGTAAATTCTATATTGCTGAGATACCAATTTGGTTCTGATGTATTGAGGTTTTTATTAAATACCCAACTCTCTTTAAATTGACTTTGATTTTTAATGATGTTTAAGCCAGTAAACACTACAGTGATAAATGCGTTATTACCAAACATATATATCTCAAAAATCTTTGCTTCCAGGTTGCTTTGTTCCGATATTATATTGTTGTATTGATCTTGATGCGCCTTCAAATTATCTATATATCTCTTATCTACTAATTGGTTAATTACACTTTCATCGCCTTTGTTTTCTACAATCATTTTTAATACCATCTTCGCGCTTGATATAAAACCATCTGCAGTAAAATTATTTAAGCGTTTCTGCAATAAATCTATACCTTTACTAATATTATGATGATTTGCAGAGACAATGAACTTGTTTAAATCTAAAGATTCCTTAAGGTTTTCTGTATTAGCATTATTTCTATTACTACGATTCAAGTATTTTTTTATAAAATTATCTAATACAGAGCTTTCAGCAAGTTGCTTTTTATTATTATTGGCAGTTGAACTATGATTAGCGCTATTAGTAACGTCTCTGATATTAGATGATGATTCACCGAAATAAGAGCTGCCTTTACTTGGATCATCGTCTGATGTTACTCCAAGTATAGAAATAAGCTTGCCAATTACTAAAAATGCAACAATTGCAAAGAATACTAATTCAATAATCTGGCTAAATGGCATATCGTTATCCTTTTAATTGCATGTATAAATGTATTTTAACTATGGTTAGTGCATTTTGCAAAACATATATTAATTTTAATCAGTTATTTATCACTACTATGATGATAATTCAAGATTCCTATTACTCTTCAGTGTATTACTCATTAATTTCAATGTTTGCAACTCTTTTCTTTTACCAGAAAATACGGAATAAATTATATTCGTGATTTTAGTACGCTGCTTTACTTGATTAAATAATTCAGCTTTTACTCTTTTTATTAATGGATTTTTGTTATTACGTGTTATTAGTTTTTGGTATATGTAATATAATTGATTATTATTACATTTTGACATTAATGATTCAAAAAAAAGTGTTAAATAATCTGTAGTAGATTGAATATCTGTATTTTTAAATTCTTTGCGAAAATCAATGCTAGAAATACTATTAGAATATTCTGGATTAAACATTTCTATAATATCAAATAAAGCTAATTCCACTCGCATTGAATTTCGCTCTTGAGCAACCGTTCTGATTTTATTTTCATCTTTAGAGTTACTTGCGATGTAATAATGACTTACTATATACTTAAGTAATGCATTCTCTAAGAATGGCTTCGCATCTTTACGATTACTGTCTATTAATAAATTTATATTATGAAAAACATCCATATATTTCCCAGTTAATTCCCTAATAGTAAATTTGTTTAATTCAGAGTAGCGTGTGATTATTTGAGGAGTTATATTGGAGTTGATTCTGGATTTTACATATTCAATACGTTTTAATGCATTTGAAATGGAGGAACTATTATTCTGCAAAAGCATTTTAACATTCAACGTTTTGATAAGCTGAGTAACAACCTGATTTTTGCTGCAACTTAACACAATAAGATTATCAATATTTTTAGCAATATTTATACATACCTCTTCTAAGAAACTTTGTGGCCTAAATAATATTGAATCAGTGATATTATGCTCTAGATTCTCTATTTGATATAACATAGAATTATAACTTTGGAAAAGCTGTAGCAAGCTATAAGCAGAATCATTAAGCCTGTTGTGATTATATCTAAAAGGAGCTTCTTGATGTATTGCTTTGAGTAAATTATTGCAATACTCATCTAGGCGATCTAAATTCTTTAACCTATCATATAAATGTCTTAATTGATCATTAGTTAATTTCGTTATAATGGAGTGCTGATCTAACATTTTACACGCTAATTTATTAGCGACATCAGTTGCTTGAGTTTCGTTCTGTATATCAAGGAAGGCTATTGGATCGTTATATAACAAGTTTTTAGCTGCTATAACCTCATCATCTTCTTCTGCATTACTTATGATCCATAATTCTTTTATTAACAATAGTTTTTCAGATAACTGCAGTTGTTGATTAACACTCAATTGATGGATATTAAATGAAACATGATGCGCTTGTAATTTATTGATTTCTATATCATTGCATAATGATTGCGAGAAAAGCCTATCGCATCTTTGTATAATAAATGTAACTCTGTCTTGTATAACATCAAGTTCATTATCAGAGAGTAGTTCACTCTGGGCTTTAATATTTTGATCCAATAATGATTTAATTTTTGAAAGATTTTCTTGAAATTCTTGGGTATATTTTACTTGATCAATATTAATTGCTTCTTCTGATTGCAAGATATTTAAATATTTATCTTGATTATTTTCTATATTTTCTAAAAAATCCTTACGATATCTATTTGGCACATATTCTAGTAGATCTTGATATTGAATTATAATTCTTATGAGATGGACTACAAATAATGTATTTTTTAAATATTTAGATGCTAAAGAATCATGATATATTTCTACTAATGCAGATAAAAAATGATTAGTTAACTGAATGGAATCCAGATATTCAGAGTTTTGTTTATTTTGCATGTTCATTTGATTCGATTATATTTACAGTAATATTGATTGCACAAAATGATATTTAATTAAAAGTTGTATAAATAAATTATAGCAAAACATCTGCAACAAATCATATGTTGCATAATTATTTTTTTGTCATCAATAATTTATGAGACAAAATTACAGACATACTTCATATTTAGGGTTTATTGACAAATTACGCTTTGATAAATTTTAAATATTATAATATTGAAATTTTGTATATTTTTTGAAATCAGTAGGCCGTTAGAGATAAAATCGATAATTTGTTATAAATAAAAAGTGAGTATATTAATAAAATCAATATTTTTGGTGCAAAAAATTATTTTTTAGCACTAAAAATAATTAATGTACAATTTCAAAATAAAATTTGTTATAATTGAGCTTCTAATTTAATGCTCACTATTACAGTTAATGCTTAACTTCGGAATATTTCAAGATTCAATAAAATATCTAGTATTTTTTTTTGGATTTTACAGAAAAAATATAATCTTATTATTTGCAATAACTCTTGTTATTAGCTTTACATCAATCATTGATAGCTTGTTACTAAAAAATATTATCGATCTAATAGAATCATTTTCTGACGAATACATCACCCACCTATCAAAATATATCATCATTTGGTCAATAATTTACGCATTCTGGTGGCAATTCATTAATTTTATCAATCGTATCTACGATTATTTACATATGAAAACTTTGCCTATGGTTAAAGGAAAGGTAGTTGAAGAATTATATAATCACGTACAGCATTGTAATTATCAATTTTTTCAAGATAATGCAACTGGCGATATAACTAACAAAATTACAGAAGGCTCTAAGGCTATAGAATTATGCTTTGAACGAATCAATGGAGATATTATAAGGCAAGTTGCTTTAGTTCTATTCTCAATTTGCACTATGTATTATGTACATAGTATTTTAGCGCTAATATTTGCAATATGGGTTGTAATGTTTTTCATTATTAGCATATTGTATGGAGCGCGTATAGGTAAATATTCCAAAATTTTTGCCTATAATAGATCTAAACTTTCTGGCAAAATCGTTGATGCTCTATCTAATATTTTGGTAATTAAAATGTTTGCTAGATACTCATCTGAAAAAGACCATCTCAATAATCATATCAACACAACCATCGACAGCGATAAGTATATGAGAAGATTTATGATCAAATTATATTTTTTCATGGGCACCTCATGTGCAATTATGATTTTTTTTCTAGTATATTTTATCATGTCTTTGCGCGCTCAGCTGTTACTTAGCATTGGAGACTGTGTCCTTGTTCTATCTTTGGCTTGCACTGTTGTAGATGAGGTGTGGGATATGATGCATGATTTCGGTGAAATCATTCAAGAATTAGGAACATTTATGAATAGTATGAATTTACTCAAATTTGATACATCATACAATGATCATGATGATGGCAAGATACTAAATGTAACAAAAGGAGTCATTGAATTTCGTAACGTCACATTCTGCTATAGAGATAAGCGAAAAATCTTCAATAATAAATCTATAACTATAGAAAGCAAACAAAGTGTTGGCCTAGTTGGATTTTCTGGATCTGGTAAAACAACTTTTGCAAATCTTATTGCAAGATTATATGATATCCAGGATGGCTCTATATTAATTGATGATCAAGACCTTAAGTCGCTATCTAAACATTCATTACGTCAAAATATCAGCGTTATACCTCAAGATCCAATATTATTTAATCGTAGTATCTTTGAGAACATTCATTATGGCAAAATAACAGCTACTCGGGAAGAAGTTTTTAACGCAGCTAAGCTTGCTCATATTGACAAGGTGATTGAATCATTGCCAAATGATTATGACACGATATGCGGAGAATCTGGTAAATATTTATCTGGAGGTCAGCGCCAAAGGATTGTAATTGCTCGCGCGATATTAAAAAATGCACCAATATTGATTTTAGATGAAGCTACTAGTAGTTTAGACAGTCATACAGAATCTCTGATTAAAGAATCGTTGGATATATTAATGCAAAACAAAACAGTAATTGTAATCGCTCATAGATTGTCGACTGTTTTAAATATGGATAAAATTTTGGTATTTGACAGTGGTGGCGTTGTAGGATCTGGATCTCATAGCGAGTTACTAAAAACTAACGATTTATACCAAAAATTATGGCATTCGCAATCGATTATATTGTAAGCTATCATTACTACTAACTTACCATGCGTTACGAATAATCATCGGTAATTTATATGGGCTGATTAAAACTAGATCAAAACGAATATCGTACGACTGATATTTTTTGTGCCAACTTAAAAATAACTCAGCAGATCTCTTAATGCGTAATTGCTGATTAGATTTTAAGACTCGCTCTTCGTATTTAAAAAGACTCGATCTGGCTTTCACTTCAATAAATACTATTGTTTTGTTACGCACCATTACTATATCAATTTCACCAACGTAATTGCGCATACGATGACGTAGTAACTTATAGAAGCGCATCATATATATGATAATTACGATATATTCACTAACCAAACCTAAGGTATTCGTTCTCATTATTTTATCGCCATAAATAATAAAGATTATTGCATTTTTCTTATCAAGCAAGTTTGTTGGTAATAGCTAAGTTTTTTACAGATAAACTGAGCTTCATATATATTTTTATAATTTCCCACTAGCAATACAAATATATATTTCTCAGTATTAGGGTCCATTATTTTTTGAAGAATCATATGCTTTGAATCGAATAATTTAGTGTATCTTGTTTGTAAATCATTCCAAATGCTTAATGCCTGGGTTTCAGTTGGAGATACTGCTAGCTGAATCTGATAATAATTTAAGTCTAAATCGTAAGAATTATATAGCGTCATATCTTGATCTTGTTTTTCTGCGATAAATCTTACGTTAAAAGATAAATCATCTTTTAAATTTAAGCCATCACTATACCATTCTTTTGCTTGAATATATTTGAAAAGATTCATTGGCAATTCTGAATCTTTCGCAATTACAACATTATATTGCTCATTATTATTGATCAATTGATTCACCACATCATTATGAACTGCATTTTCCTCAGATAGTTTAATTTTAATTTTATCAGAAGTATGGTAAATAATTTCTACTTCATGATCATAGAAAAAACGTTTATAAACTACAAAAACTACTATAGCAATACTAATAATGGATAAAATGATTAATAATATCGCTCTATTTCTGTTATTAATAAACATTTTATAAATTTCTATATATCAATATTCTATGCAAATACAATGCCAACATTTGTATATGTTTACATTTTTTCTACAGGATTCACCCCTATAATCTCAAAACCACTAAACATTGTTTTTTGTACTGCCATAACCAACGCTAATCTTGCAGATGTAAGATCATCATCATCTTGCACGATAAAACGATAATCATTACTCTCTTTACCTAAATTCCATAAAGAATGGAATGTCGCCGCTAAATTCATAAGATAAAATGCAATTCTATGAGGTTCAAAATATTTTGCTGCAGATTCCAAAATTTTTTGCCAAGATGCTAGGCTTTTTATTAATCCAATTTCATCTTCTGAACTTAGTAATTCGAGATCATACTGATCATTTATAAACTTGTGATATGCTTCTTGCGCTGTTTCCTTGGCTTTAGATAGAATAGACACGGTACGCACATAAGCATATTGAACATAAAATACTGGATTATCTTTGGATTGCTCTTTGATCAAATCTAAATCAAAATCAATAACAGAGTCATTCTTGCGGGTTAACATCATAAATCTCAATGCATCTTTATCAACTTCTTCTAATACAGAATCTAATGTTATAAAATTACCAATTCGTTTAGACATTTTTTCTACAGATCCATTACGAATAATATTTACTAATTGACAAATCTTGATATCACAAGATACCTTGCCCTTAGAAATAGCCTTAGTTATTGCTTTAATACGCTCTACATACCCACTATGATCTGCTCCTAAAATGTATATTACATAATCAAAACCTCGTTCTATCTTATCATACATATATGCAATATCAGACGCAAAATAAGTCCAACTATTATCAGATTTTTGCAACGGCCTATCCTGATCATCGCCAAATTCTGTAGATTTAAACAATAATTGATTGCGGCTATCCCAATTTTCATTTCCTTTGCCTTTGGGCGCTGGTAACTTACCTGTGTAAACCAAGCCTAATTTGGTAATATCTTTTATTGCTGCATTAAGCTTGTTTGAATCATGCAATTCTTGCTCTGAAACAAAGACTTCGTGATGAACTCCTAATTTGTTTAAATCGAGTTTAATAGATTTCATCATAGTATCGATAGTAAAATCTTTAACTATTGCATTTGCCTGATCCTTGCTAATCTTATTTAAATTATCACTATGCTTATCAACTAAAGCACGTGCTACTTCTACCAGATATTCACCAGGATAAAGATTATTTGGTATAACAGCTTTAACTCCTGTTACAATCTCTTGATATCTGAGCATTACAGTGCTGATAAGATCTTGTATTTGAGCTCCAGCGTCGTTTATGTAATATTCCTTCACAACGGAATCGTAATTGCATTTCTTTAACAACCGAGCTAATACATCTCCATACACAGCGCATCTTGCATGTCCAATATGCAATGGGCCAGTAGGATTTGCTGAAACATATTCAATGTTAACTTTATGTTGAATATCGATATCTAGCTCTATTGAGCTAAAATCCTTTTTATCAGACAATATTTGCTTGATATATGAATGCCATATTTCTGATTTAAGTGTAAAATTAATAAACCCAGGATTAGCAATCTCAATGTGCGCAACGTAAGGCAGTTTAGATAAATCATTTTTAAGCCGTATTGCCAATTGATTGGGATTAGATTTTAATTCTGAAGCGAGTAGCATTGCAGCATTAGTTGATACATCGCCATTTAGTGAATTTTTTGGTATTTCGATAACAATATTGCTCAGTAAATCATCCTTGGCGCTTAGTTTAGACGCAGACTTGCAAACATCCTCTTTTAATATTTTAAAAATATTCATAAGACCTATATATTATTAAAAGTTAAATCATGATACAACTGATACTCGCTGATTGCAAAACGATCTGTCATCCCTGCAATATAATCAGAAACCAATAAAGCCTTAGATTTATCATTGGAAAATTGTAATTTTTTGGCATCATATTGAGGTAGCAAGTTAGCATTATTCATATATAATGTAAATAAGCTTTGTACAACTTTTTTGCATTTTATATTGATAGATGCAACGTATCTGTGGCGATATACGTTTGCAAGTAAAAATTGCTTTATATTAGTTATGGCGCTCATGATCTCTTTAGAAAAATCAATCACAGGTCTATCTAAAAGCCTGATATCTTCGAGTGTTTCAATGTTATATTTGATAAAATTATCTTTACTTGTTTGTAGTAAGTCTGTAATTAAAATATGCATTAATTTTCTAGTAACTTCATATATCAAGCGAGAATTACTAATATCTTGAATAAATTTTGCGCGCATATCATTTAAAATGTTATTTACTAGATCAATATCAGATAAATCCTTAAAATTGATTATATTAGCCCTAATGGCATCTTCTAAATCATGGCATATATATGTTATATCATCTGCAAGTGATGCAATTTGGGCTTCTGATGAAGGATAAAGATTAAGCTCAAGATTGTTGGTGTCATTGTATTGCATTATATATTCATCGATTTTACCATCAGTTAAAGGCCCATTATGCTTCACTACACCTTCTAAAGTTTCCCATGTTAAATTTAATCCACTATATGCAGCATATCTTTCCTCTAGAATAGTAATTAATTTTAAAGCATGAGTGTTATGAGAAAAACCACCGTAATCCTTCATGCAAATATTTAGGACCTCTTCTCCTGCGTGCCCAAATGGCGTATGTCCAATATCATGCGCTAATGCAACAGTTTCTGCAAGAGCTTCAGCAAGATTCAATTCTTTTGCAATAGAGCGTGCAACTGTTGATACTTCAACGGAATGAGTAAGGCGATTCCTATAATGATCGCCTTCATGATTTATAAAGATTTGTGTTTTATATTGAGCCCTTCTAAATGCATTAGATCGTATTACTCTATCACGATCACGTTCAAATTCATTTCTATAAGATGTTGGTAGTTCTTTATATAACCTTCCTCTGCTAAATCGTGGATCAGATGCATAAGACGCAAGTACAGTTGACATAAAATTATTATACTAATTGATATTGTATTATATTATCTAATAGTTTATATTGTTATTTATATTAATACATTATTAATATAATTTAAATAGTAATCTTATCTTTTAACTATGCAATTGCAAATTACTGATAGTGCAACAAATAGAATAAAGGAAATCTGCTCTAAAAAACAATACTCAGATTCCACTCTTAGAATCACTGTTAATGGTGGTGGCTGCGCTGGATTTACATATAAATATGAATTTATTACGCAAAATGATATCAGTGCAGAAGATTTTGTTTTAGAAAGCGCAAGTGACAATAAAGTAAAAATTGTAATTGATAAACTCTCTCAAACTTATTTAGATGGATGCATCGTAAATTTTGTACAAGAATTAGGTAAAGCTTACTTCGAAATCAAAAATCCTAATGCAACAGATAGATGCGGATGCGGCAATTCATTTTCAGTTTGATATTTTATACAAAAAAATTTTGCTGGTAATTTAAGATTGTCTTTGCAAGTAATTAATGCATTTATTGTCGCATAAAGACTGCAAGTGTTATTTTTGCCATACTTATTTATTAATAGTTAATAAATTTATAATAATATATATACTAATTATTATAAATTGTTAATAATTAGTATATATATTAATATAAGTAGTTAGTAAATGATATGCATTCAAGAGTAGTTAGACCCAAAGATACCAAAGAAAAGGCAAGGTTGCATCGTCTTGATAAAAAAAGAATGCACTATAGAAATGAAAAAAAAGCCATAGAAAAAATTCATAATAAAAAGCAAGAAGCAAAACTCAAAATAGATGAAAAGAAAGTGCATAATAAGAAGCAAGAAGCAAAACTCAAAATGTATGTTGATGAGGCTCAAAATGCTGCAGAAGAAAAAAATCTTTTAAAAGATCAATTGCAACATCATAAAAATTTGATGACGCAAAAAATAAATGATATCAAAAAACATGTTCTATATGAACTTAAGCATGAATTTATTAAGTTTTTGTTTCCTGGCGCTATACCTTCATTAGAGCAAATGGAAGAGATTGAAAGTACAATTACAACTTGCTTTGACATTGCAATCAATCAAAAAAATGAGCCTATTATTAATCCCGAAGCATTTGATCCCGATGCGCAGAAAATGGAATATAAAAATATATTAATTCAGCTACTATCATCTCTAGAACATCAAGAATCTGTAGATATACTTTTATCAATAATAGAAATGCATAAAGGCATTATGTTGATTCAATCGCACGGCTTAGCATACGAATACCAAGAGCACGAAGAATATTTTGGTATAGAAAGTAAGTACAGACAAGAGATAGTAAGGTTTATGTCAGACAATTATAATGAATACATACCTAATAAAGAAATTATAGATGCTATATACGATTATTTTTATAGTGTATACAATATACATAAGCATACAATTGCAACATCATGTTTACAATATGGTAGATTTATTGAACCCGACTGTAAATTACATCTAATTTGTACTAAATATGGATTAGATCACAATGCAGTTATGATGCATGCTGACACCCTTTCTGAGAAGTACAGTAATATGTTGCATAAAAAATCAAAGCTTTTAGATGATGTTTCATCAGCAATATTAGAAAAAGATGATCAGCAAATTCATGAGTCAATCGTTGTTGATGATTACTCACTCATATTGGGAGAAAGCGCTTTTAACACTCCAGTCAAATGCCGATTATTGTCAATAGATTTAAATAATTTAACAAGCATGAATCACGCTGACTTGCATGGCAATCTATCCAACAGAACCATTGATTATAGTCTTGATTCAGAATGATCTATTTAAAATAGAAAGATTTAGCTCATATCAAAAGTAGTTTTCTTAAGACGAGCTAATTCTTCTTTTAAACAAACATTTATAAGTTTAAGTAAATCCTGGTATGCATATGGTTTTTGAAGCCAATGAACATTATTATAATCACTTTTGTTATAGTAAAAACCAGTTTGGATTATTATTTGAATATCTTTATTTTTTCGATCACTTCTAATGATTTCTAGCAATTCATAGCCTGTAATATCTTGCAAATCAAGATCAAGTAATATCAACTTTATTTGATCTCCAAACTTCTTGAACAATTCAAGTGCTTGATGCCCATTAAATGCTTTAATGAATCTATAATCCTGCGTTTCGTATTTTAATATATCAATCATGTCATGACACATAGGATCATCATCCACTAACAATACTAATGGTAAAGAGTTAGTTAGCATATTCAATTCTCAGAGTATTGGTATTATAAAAGATATCTTAGCTCCAGCTGGCTCACTAGAATTTTCAGCCCAAATACGCCCGTGATGAGCATTAATAATTTCATTGCAGAAGAACAACCCAAGTCCGGTACTAATCTTTCTATTTTTATTATTTTTGCTACGCATGAACGGTTGAAATATTTTATCCAACTCATCTGTTGGTATGCCAATGCCTTGATCTCGTACAACGCATTTCCAATATACTTTATCATTCAAATTTACCTTCATCAAAGACACATCTATCTTCCCAACTTTTGTGTATTTAATTGCGTTGCCCAATAAATTCATGATTAACTGTTCTATCTTATTAACATCGCCCCTAATTTGAGCATTGTCTACATTATTGTGCTTAAAATCAATTTGCACATCATCGTCATCATCTACATATAAGTTTTTAGTTTGCATAATGGCTATATCAATAATTTGAACCAAATTAAGATTATCAAAATTATATAATAATTTTCCACTATTTAATTCCACAAAATTTAATAGCTTGCTCACCAAAGCCTTTAAGTATATAGCATTACCAGCTATTTTATTTGCACGATCTTTCTTTTCTTCGTTGTTAAGTTTATCCCAATGATTGTACAGCAATTGAGACATATTAGAAATGCTATGCACAGGACTACGTAATTCATGATTAATATAACCCAATAACTCATTATTATTTTTCATTGAACTTTTTTGATAAGTTTCTTCAAAAGGTATCTTAGAATTTTTGTCATCAAAATATAAACTTGTTATATCTTGAGCTTTATATTTCTTAAGCATAAATGCATATGCAATAGTACAAAACAAGAGTGGTATTATATATTTTAATCCAATTATAAAATTTTCCAATCCGAAAGGTTTAATTATTGTAATTGCAATATACGACCCTAACACACCTAAAAATATTACCAATAAGATGTTTACACAATTCATCAAGGTAATAACTGCAACAGTTAAACAAATTAAAAAATATATTAACCATTGACTGTTATTTGTTGTATTAAGTAAAATAAGAGAAAGAAAAAATATAAGATAAGCAGCACTAATAAATTGCAGAATTTTTAACGATTGCATACGATTCATCATTAAGAACAAAGATAGGATCAATCCTATTATATTAAATACTTGGTAAATATTAGAAGAATATTCTATAGAATAGTTGATAAAGAAAAAATAAGAATATACTATTACAGAAAGTATGCTGAAAATAGTTAAGGATTTTGATAGATTAATACCTCGTGTGAAGCCCTTTTTGATGGTATGAAACATATGTGAATAAATTACATCCTACAAAATCAAATTTAAGAATAAGAAACATTCATACTGAGAAATATAACATATACAAAAATACTCTGCAACCCCTAAATTATTAGATTACAAGCATGAACATAGTCAAAATATTACCATCATCAATTAGATTATCAGAACTTGATTATTGCGTTCAAGATGATCAAACTTTTAAAGTCGGAGAAATAGTTAAAGTACCATTAAGAAATAAGCTTATTTTAGGGATCATATTACAAAATAATGTACATGTTAAGGAGAATATCAACTATAAAGCGATCGATAGTAAGTTAGATTTGTATATTCAGGATTATATGCTTCAATTCATAATGAAAGCTGCAAATTACTATCTTCATGAATATGGTTCTATAGTAAAATTGATGCTACCTGTTGATATTTCATCTGTTAGAGACAAAGAATTTATCAATCAAACAATTAATTGTAAAAATTTTAATTTGTCTAAATTATCAGAAATACAAACTCATTCGCTATCTCAAATCAAATCAACAACGAAACCATCATTAGTTTATGGTGTTACTGGCTCCGGTAAGACAGAAGTGTATTTTCATTTAATCGCGCAATATCTACAATCTAATAAGCAAGTTTTGCTAATGCTTCCAGAAATTGCATTAACACACCAAATTATCGAAAGATTTAGAGAGAAGTTTAACTTCGATCCAATTATATGGAATTCAAATACTAAACCTTCGCAAAAGAAAAAAATACTAAGATCCATATTGAATAATTCAGTGAAATTAATAATAGGAACTAGAAGTGCATTGTTTTTGCCCTACCCTAGCTTAGGTTTAATTGTAATAGATGAAGAGCATGATAACTCATATAAACAAAATTTTGGAGTGTTGTATAATGCTCGAGATATGGCAATATTAAGAACTAAATACAATGATAGCCTTAAAGTAGTTCTTTGTTCTGCCACTCCATCCATAGAAACAATATACAATATTAAGCAAGATAAATATCATATAGCTCAATTGCCAACTCGTTTTCAGAACGTAGCCATGCCAAACATTAAAATTATTGATCTCAGGTCAGAAAAATTAGTAAAAAATCAGGCTTTATCAAAACAACTAACTAATGCCATAAAAAATCAATTAAATAAAAAACATCAGGTGTTGCTATTTTTAAATAGACGAGGATACTCGCCTTTACTTATATGCAAACAATGCGGTTATAAATTTAACTGCAATTCGTGTAGTGCGTCTTTAGTAACGCATTGGAAATTAAAGAAGCTCGAATGTCACCATTGCGGATGGACACAAAATATCCCAACTCAATGCCCAGAATGTTCCAACCCGGAAGAGTTAGTCTTTTGTGGGTTAGGTATTGAAAAATTATATGAAGAGGTACAATTAGCCTTTCCAGAAGCAAATATCTTTATGATGAGCAAAGATATTGACTCTTCTATGGTAAAAACAATATTGGAAAAAATGACAAAAAGCGAAATTGATATATTAATTGGAACGCAAATTATCACTAAAGGATATCATTTTCCAAATTTAATGCTGGTTGGCATTGTAGATGCAGATCTTGGTTTTATTTCTGGAGATTTAAGATCCGTAGAACGTAACTATCAATTATTATCGCAAGTTTCAGGAAGAGCTGGGCGAGAAAAGGATTCAGGCTTAGTTATGATTCAAACATATTACCCAGATAATTCAGTATTTCGTGCAATTATAAATAACGAGAGTAATCAATTGCTAGATCACGAATTAAATAATCGTAATACTGCCAATATGCCTCCATTTACTAGAATGGCTGCAATAATTCTATCTGGTAAAAAAGAAGAGCAAATCAAATCTACTAGCTTACTTCTTGTAAAAAGTTTTATACATAAAGCAAAAAATGATAGATCTATCAGAATATTAGGTCCAGCTACATGTATGATATCAAAAATTGCCAATAATCATCGTTATCGTGTATTGATTATAGCGCCACGAAAATTTAACCTACAAATATACATCAAACACTCTTTAGGAGCAATAAAGGTTCCAGCGCATTGTAATATCAAAATCGATATTGATCCTTATGATTTATTATAACAGCAACAAAGAGTACCAGAGTAAGATTGATCAAATGACTCCCTGGCAAGCTTTAAAGGCCTTCTAATGCCGCATGAATTTAGCAGTGCTATAGAACATAGCACTAGCAATAAATTCTTCATCACACTGATTGACTAATTCTTTGTTTAGTTATTTGCTGAATTGATGTCAGTAAGGCTTGCAAAGCCATTTGATTATATTGTAATTGCGTAAAATTTTGATAAAACTCTACTAAATCATATCTGAATGATTTGTCCTTAAATTGATTCAATTCAGTAGCTTCATTGTTATTAGTGCTAGTTGCATTTTTAATTTGATCTTTTGCTTTTACGTTTGAAATAATAATATCATCAGACTCTTTTATGCCAGCAGGAATGTATTTAGCGGCCTCAGTTTTACGAGCGGCAAGTGTGTTAAGCCCTGTAAATGTAGCAGGTGACGTAATATCGCTATTTAGTACCTGCAAACTAGCAATTGCATTTTTTAAATCTGCCGGGCTATAATATTGCTGATATAATGTATCGGAATTAGATAATGATAGCTCTACAATTCCAGTTGCTATACTAGCTTTTTGAATATCGGAATTGTTAGTATTTAGCGCAGTCAGGCCATTTCCATCATCTACCACAGCCAAATGTGCGTTTGTTGTTATATCAAGACATCGGTTTGATACACCGTATATACCACCAAATTCTTGATCTGCATTAATTGTACTATATAACGTTCTCAGCAATTTCATTGATTCCAGATTTAACTCTGCTTGACTATTAATGTCATTAGAAACTTTTCCTTCTAACATTTTAACTTCAATCATAACGTTATGAAGTTTATTATTATTATTTATCCTTGTATCGTAATCCGATTCTAATTGAATATTACGAGTATTGTAAAACTCTACATTTTTTATATTATTATCAACGTAAGTTAATATAGATCTCTGTTCGAAACTAAGATCTTTCCAACGATTTTCAGAGTTCATAACTTGTTTATTCAATTTATTCTGATTAGCACTAAGCTTATCAGCGACAAAATAGCCTTGTGTCTTAGGCAATGTATCATGTGGGTATTGAGCAATTTTTACCATTGGTTTTTCCTTCTATTATTTTATTAATATTGATTGTATATTTCGTTCTCCATCTTGGATTATCTTAATCATTGCTGCCAATGTTTGTGAAAGCATAGTAATCATTTGACCTTCTGTGACTAATGCTCCTAGATCTTTTATATTGATATTTTGCACGGATTCTTGAATTTGCCTAGCAAGTTCATACTCTTCATAAATGTTATAGACAGAAGTTCCAATTTGATTGAAACTTGGCTGAGATGCTGTATATATGGAATTGATCCACTGAACAGTATCAATCCATCCAAGAGTTTGCTTAGCAATATCCATACCCCTCTCAGCAGAATCTCCATTTAGCAAAAATTCCTGGTCAACTCCATTGTTAGCCGGAACGTTACCATTGATAGTGAGATTAGAATTATTCAAATTCCAACTCAAAAGTAGATTACGTTTATATGACCATCCGGAATGTTTTGATGTAAAACCTATCTGATGTAATCCTCGATTATTAGCAGTTAAATATTCTTTCAATTGAGTATTATTAATAGCATATACTAAATTATCTATAGACTCATCAAGAGTAAGTCCAATTTCAACTTCATTAGGTATTAGACCTGTTTTAACACCGACAAATGTAAATTTTTCACCAGATATTGTTATAGTATCACCATTATCCACATTGAAATTGACACCTACTGCTGGTACAATGACAATCTCACCTGAAGCATTTGCTCCAGTACCAGCAAAGATCTTTGTTGCTTTCGGTTGACTGTTAACAGGTACGTTAATACCAACTTTATTAGCATCATCTACTACAGACCAGTTATTATTGCTATCTGTAATAAATATATCATTAAAACCAAGTAATTGATTAAATCTTAGTCCTTCTTTATTACTAGAATTTGTATCATCAATATACAATGTGGATCCAGAACCTGAAAAATTAATTGATTCTAATCTATCACCATCAGTGCTTGTTGTAGCGGTAATACTACCAATACCGCCAAATCCAACATTGAAATCTATAGCATTTGATTCATCTAGAACATTGGCTTCTAATGCTATATATTGATGATTTCCAGCATTTGGATCAAATCGAACTACTCCCGGCGCCTGAGATCCTTTTACTCTTAAATCAGCATAATATACTTGATTATTTTGATCTGTTATCAAGAGCTTGGCGTTTATAGTATATTGCTCAGCGGGATTTAGAGCTTGCAAGTATGAATCTAAGCAAAGTTCCGCAGTATTAGCTTGCACAATAGCCGATCTAGGTGGCAAATCTGCATATGTAACATTACCATTGGCATCTGTTAATTCCAAGCCAGATAATTGCACTGTGCATTCTTGATCCCCAGTTCCTGCCATTAGAGAAAGTTTTTCATTTTCATTTTCATCTTTTTTATAAACAAGACCAACTTGAGATAATATTATTGGATAATTTCCATCTGATAAACTGTCGTTATGAGTGACTATCACCCTATCTGCAGAATAAAATTTTTGCAACACTGATAATTCATCTATCATGTCCTTTGCTGTTTGCTTTTCTAAATTAAATTTTTGCACAAGACTCGGAACTTGAACTGAAGAATAGGAATAACCTCCATCTGTTACTAAACCAGTTTCAGGAAGTTTATGATCATTATCAAACACCTGATATCTAATACTCCCACTCATTTCTAAAGCATCCATTACGCCCAAAGATCTATTAGATGAGGATAGTGTATTTTGTCCACTATTGCATGTTTGAGCAAATTTCTTATTTATAGTATCAATAACAGCATCTCTAGCACTGGTAATGTTATCTTTCATTTGCGATAAAGTTTTAGTAATCGTTGTCGCAATTCCGCCGATAGATCCACCAAATTCAAATGCTGATAATGCGTAGTTATTATTAGAATCTGTATTATTAGAATCTGTATTATTATTAGAACTTGCGCTAATAGTATTGACATTGATTTGCGGATCATCGTAATTTTCTGAAGCATTTACTGGTTGCTCATATGAGAGCCGTGAATAATGATTGCTATTAAGCAAAGTAGATCCAGATCTAAGATATACGTGCACTTGATGATTGCCTTGCATAGCAAATTTGACATTAGTAAATTCTGCAATGGATTGCATAATAAATGTTTGCTGAGCAATAGCACTTGCTAAAGCTACTGGATTATTATCAGGAATGCTAACAATATAATCATTAATTTTATATAATTCCTTCAAATAGATATTTATTTGATTGCATTGATCTTGTAATGATGAATGAAATTGCGAGTTAACCTCTTCTATGCCAGATATGCTTTTACTTGCTGTATCCAAAATACCTTGAGCGGATCTAATAAACTCTTGCTTACTCCTATTAATATCGAGAGTAATACTAGATGCTGGAATGCTTAGATTTCTTAAAGCTTCATTAAGATTATTTATACTATCTTGCATATTTAATTGTTGGCTACTAACATCGCTATATAAATAGTTATTTAACAATTCTAATGATTTTTGTAATTGATATTTTTCAAATACCGAGGATGTTTCAGCTGTCATATCATAACCAGCTGGTTGTACCATTAATACTGGCCTTGCCGTCTGTCCAACAGTAACCTTAGAACTGTCAATTTGTGCATCACGAGACATATTCCCAGAAACGAGAGATAGATCATGTTGGTTAATTTTTAACGCGTATTCTAATGTACTAATGTCTGGCATTTTATACCTGCTCTTTTGATATTGGTTGGAATAATGCTTTATTAGCTGTTTTTACATCAAGCGTACCATCTTCATTATAAGGAGTGACCTGTTTGATATTATCTATCATCATATTTTTAAACATTTCTAACATATACTCATTTGCACGCATGTTTATATTAACCCATTTTTGTGCATTCTGCACATTAATATTTAATTTATTGTATGCTGTTTGTAATTTTTGTTTAAATTTTACATCAATATCATTTTGCATTGACATATTAGATAGTTGTTTATGACTTTCATTGAGTTTTGCCATCGAAGTTTCCAGCAACTTCACTAAAGTTTTTACTTGCATTGCATCAAATTTATTAGAATTTTTAATGGCCTTTTCTAACGCATTACTAATGTTATTTAAATCTTTACTAATACAGCTCACTACTTTTGCTTCTTTGCTTAAAAATTTCATAATATTAACGTATGTTATCTTTGTTAGTCATTTGCGGCATTCCTAATTGCTCTTGTTGATATTGATCCATAAAAAACTGTTTCAAGATTTTAGAATATCCTTGTGTAGTTACACCAATTTTATCCTGATTTTCAGCTGTATCTGTATCTAATAATGATAATTGTGTACTATGCATTTTATCAACTATATTACTCATTAACATAGACATTGCTATTTTTATAGCTGCCTCCGACACACTCACACCTTCTTCACATTGAATATCAGATTGTATCGACTTATCTGAATCAGCAATTTTTGTGCCAACATTCTTATCTAAAGACTTTAGAGGGCCATTGAAGTCATGAGCTGTATTGCGCAATTTTTTATCACTATTGATTATTTTTTGCTTAAGCACCTCGTTAAATGCCTTTTGCTGTTGTTGTCTTTGCTGAGCATCTTTTATATCATTTTCTAATTTTTTACTATTAGCAGCATCTACTTTCCTTAAATACTCAATATATTCTTGCTTTTCTTTACTAGCCTGCATTTGATCTAATACGGTAGAAAAATCTATAGAATTAACCATCAAAAAGCCTCTTAAAAAGATTTAGAATATATATCATTAAAATTTACCTAACCTCGATTACTGCATTCAAGGCCCCTGCAGAGCGCATATTTTCAAGTATACTAATTATATCTCTTGGCCATACTCCAAGCTGATTTAGACCATGAACTAAATCTTTTAAATTAGCTGCTTGATTTAGCTCTGATACGGCACCGCCACGCCTTGAATCTACAAATGAATTAATCAAATCTTGATTTTCAGCTGGCATTAAAGGATTTAAGTTATTGTAATTAAGATTTCCAACATTAACCATAAGATTGCCCTGAGCTATTGCAACAGGCTTAATTTCAACCTTATCTCCTATAACGATTGTGCCAGTTGATTGATTTATTACAACTTTTGCTTTGTAATCCGGCTCAATCGGCAAATGTTCTATTTCCGCAAGGAATTCTATCATATTATCCTTTCTATCGTTAGGCACGGTAATTTCTATAGTGCCAGCATCTAATACCCTTGCAGTGTTACCAGGGATATTATCGTTAATACTATTCATTACCAACACAGATGTATTAAAATCGTATAAATACAGAGATAATTTAATATGATCTAGCTGAGTAAACTCAAATGGAATTTCTTTTTCTACAATACCACCGTGAGGAATGTATCCGCTAGTTTCAACTGATAGATTTTTAGTTTTTACATCATTTGAAGCCGGAAAAAATTCTGATATAGAAATTGGCCCTTGAGCTACAACATAAACACTGCCATCAGCTCCAAGAAGTGGTGTTGCAATTAGCACTCCACCCTTTAAGCTAGTAGCATCTCCAATGGAGCTAGCTGTCACATTGATTGTTGTGCCTTGCTTAGCGAATGGAGGCAGAGCAGCTGTAATAGTAACTGCTGCAACATTTTTAGTTTTAAAATTCGCTCCCTGTATGTTCACGCCAAGACGTTCTAAAAAATCTGTAAGTTCTTTTTGTGTAAAAACTGTATTGTTTAAATTATCACCAGTACCCTTTAGACCAACTACCAAACCTTTTCCAACAAGTAAGTTATTACGTACATTTACGACGGATGCTATATCTTTAATTCTAGTCTCCGCATAGAGAGAAGAAGAGCTTGATACTAAAAATATTATAAAGATAATATTTGAGACAATCTTGTACATATATTCTAATTAATTAATATCTTATCTAAGTGTTCCTATTATATTTTATAGTATTATATAGATAATTTCAGCCTTGCTACATAACTAATACCAATTATGTAAATAATATTATCATATGATACATAATTACTTATACAGGTATAAAATAACTCATATTAACCAATATACATAGTATGAATCAATGTTTATTACATTATTCTATATAATCTATAATCCATTCATTAAACACATTTTTATCTATAAAATCAATAATTATATGTTTATTGACGATAATGTATAGTATTGTTTATGTATCAACTAGAATATATATTTCTCCGAGTATATATTATGCATTGTGAGATAAAAATTAATAATATATTGGTTTATGAAATGGATTAAAAAGACAATATTCATTATTGTTTTGATAATTTTTACATTAGCATCGCTATCTGTGTTGGTATATTTTGGGCATTTAAATAAGCCGATATCTGTTATTGCAGAATCTTTTCTGAACAATAAATTGCACACCAAAGTTCATATAGATAATTTGCAAATCAATAAAAACAATATATCGATCAACAAAATAAATATTACCATAGATAATGATTTTGAATATCAAATAGAGAGTTTTAACGCTAATTTAAGTTTCGCCGAGTTAATCAATAAAAGATCAATTACATCCGATATCAATGCTAAAATTAATTTATATAATCAAGATCAAATAATTCTTACTAGTGATGTAACTGCAAATTGTGCAATGAATATTATAAATGCTTCTAAAAGAATTCATGCCAATTTTAATGAAATTGATAGCGCTCTACTTTCCAATACATTAGGCACTTCCTCATCAAAAGGCAAATTATTGTTGGACTATAACAATACAGCATATCCATATAATCAAACATTAAACCTAGATTTATCCTTTAATGATGATACATATTTAAAATTCAATAGTCATAGTAGCTCAAATAATAATTTTAAAGTTAATGGATCAGTAAGCAACGTGCCAATTGCAACTTATAAAATCGCAGAAACATTTATAAAAAATAACAAAGTATTAGAATTTATTAGTACATATATCAAGGCTGGAAAGATTGCTAATGGCCAATTCCAATTAGATTTAGACAAAGAATTTTTCAAAACAGGTATATTATCAAAGAAGAATTTAACTGGTAATTTAAAAGCTCAAGAAATAGAGTTTCTTTACAATAAAGATTTTGTTCCATTAACTCAGATAGATCTCGATATTGTGCTAGCTGGACTTTTAACTACTGCCAAAATAGAAAAATGCTATAATGGTGATACATTGATTTCAGATGGATCAATTGTAATGGACTGGAAAGGCGTTGATGATACAAAAGTTGAAATTAGAGCAAATGCATCAGGTCCAGCAAAAGATTTGATCAATTTTATTAGAGCTAAATCTCTAGATAAGTTAGAAACAAGAAATATCTATTTACGCCGTACTAAGGGCGAAGCGAAAAGTAAAATTAATATCGATATACCAATCGCTGAAAATAAACTAGTTAGATACGACATTGATACGATAATCAATAATGTTGCGATATCTATGTTTAAAGATCAAGTCATGTTTCGCAAAGGTAAAATAACTGGAAATCTGAACAATGAGCGTCTAAATTTAAAGGCCGTTGGTGAAATTAATGAATTTAGCAGCGATGGAAATTATTTTTATAATTTTCATGAATCAGGTAATGATATAGAACAATCTCTGAATATTTCTACTAAATTAATTGGCAGCAAAGATCTCAATTTACCTCTAGTTAAGATATCTAAAGGCAATGCAATCATAAAATTTGATTATCAAACAACAAAAAAAAATAATCAAAAAGATCAAATTCACATCAATTCAGATATTTCTCAGTTAGAATTCATTATAGATAAACTCGGTATACATAAACCACTTAATCAAAAAGCTAATTTAGCAATCGATATATCCATGATGGATGATATGAAAGATCTAATAACTTTTAACTTAAAAGGAGCTAATTCATTAAATATACATGCTAATGCAACTCTATTTAATGATAATAAGGTAAAAATTAATTTACCACAAATATCCTATTTAAATACCGATATTAAAGCAAATCTAGAAATAGAACCAAAAATGATGAAGGTTATTATTAATGGCAAAGCATTAGATTTATCTTCAACAAATATGGCAGCATTTTTAGTCAAAGATACTGATAATGTTGGTTTTAATGCAAAAATTAATCTAGAAAATCTTAAGCTTAAAAATAATGTAATTATGAATGACATTGATATAAACATTATTTGTAGCACGCAAAATTGTAGCCATGGTCATGTATATTCTAAAATCAATAAAGATAAAGGATTTTTTAAAGCAAGTCTCCTTCGAACTAAAGATAAAAGTGAAAAATGGACAATTCAAACTAATAATGCCGGTGCTTTATTTAGTGGAATTGGTATATTTAATAGCATGAAAAATGGTAATATGGATATTAATGTAATTACTAAAAGAAGTACTACTGGCCTCGGTAAAATTATACCTATCACTAACGGAGAATTCATAATCAAAAAATTTATTTTGATGCACAATCCAATAACAACTCAAATAATCTCACTTGCTTCATTTAGTGGATTACTAAAAGCCTTGGGTAATAATAGTGATATGACATTTTATTCAATCAAGGGAGATTTTGAATATCTTAACGAAATTTTAACTATAAAAAACACAAATGCTAATGGAATGTCTTTTGATTTTACCATGCTCGGAATAGTGAATACACAAAATCATACAATCAAACTTAAAGGAGTAGTTGTTCCATCTTTGTACGGCATCAATACTGTGTTGTCTTATATACCAATTTTTGGCCAGATTTTTTCTTCTAAAAATCGAGATGGAGTTATTGCAATACCTTATAACATTAGTCAATCTTATTAACTCAAAATACGATAAAAAAAAATCTATGAATTCGTTAGTAAAAATAGTACAATCCCTTGATCGACAAAATATGATATCTGATTTATCAAATTAACTAACTGAATAAATATATTAATTTAGCATGATTGAACAAAAAATCAGTTCAACAATAGCAGAAGCTATGAATGAACTTGGGCTTAAAATTATCAAAATATCATTGCACGGAGAAAATACCAAAACATTGGAGATTGCTATTGATAATATTGATGGATCTAAGGTTTCTATTAAGGATTGTCAATTAGCTAGTGAAAAGATTGGGCTATTATTAGATGCAGAAAATATAATTAATAGCAAATATAACCTTGAGGTAGTATCAGTTGGCTGGGAAAAGCCAATTTTGACAATAGAAGATTATTATAAATTTATTGATTACCCTATAAAAATAAAATTAAAAGAACCTTTAAATGGAAAACGCAAATACAGTTGCACAATTTCTTCTATATCAAATGATCAACTTACAATAACACTATTAGACGACAGTAAACAAAAAATTAGTAACAATGGTAAAAAAAATAATGATAGCAAATATAAGAATAATAAAGTAGAATGTAAGCCGAGTGGGCCAGAGTTGGTAATCCCTATTGATTTGGTTGCTAGCGCGAATTTATTACTCACAGAAGATATATTTAGAAAATTATTAAATAAAACACATTAATCAAGATATATGGTTGATTTAGGAAATGATGAGATTTTACATATAGTTGATTTTGTCGCTAAAGAAAAAGGCATCAATAAAGAGGCTTTGTTAACCGCTCTAGAAGAGGCGATGCAAACTGCTGGACGTAAAAAATATGGCAATGAACATAATATTAAAGTAGAAATTAACAGAAAGACTGGAGAAATAAAAATCTTTCGTGTTTTAGAAGTCGTTGAAAATGTTGATAATTATTTTACTCAAATATCTCTAGATAGCGTAAAAGAAAAAAAAGATGATATAGCTCTTGGAGATGAAATATTGGAATTACTACCTCCGATTGCTCTAGGTAGAGTTGCAGCTCAAATTGCTAGAGGAGTGATAATACAAAAAATTAATGAAGTAGAACGCCTAAAACGATTCAATGATTTTAAAGATAAAAAAGGTGAACTTATTAGTGGTATTGTTAAGAGATTGGAGTATGGCAATGCGATAGTAGATTTAGGTGGCAACTCAGAAGAAGCGATTATAAAATCAGATCAAATGCTTAATGGTGAGTATTTTGCTATTAATGATAAGATAAAAGCTTATATTAAAGATGTTTTGCTTGAGTCAAAGGGCCCTCAGATTATTTTATCTCGCACAGACAATAACATGTTGCTACGATTGTTTGAAGTAGAAGTGCCAGAAATTTATGATGGAGTTATAGAAGTTAAAGCAATTGCAAGGGACTGTGGATCCAAAGCAAAAGTTGCGGTTTATGCATCCGATGTATCAATTGACCCAATTGGCTCTTGTGTTGGTATGCGCGGAGCTAGAGTTCATAATATTACAAAAGAGCTGAGCGGAGAAAAGATCGATGTAATAAAATGGGATTCAAATACAGCTCAATTCATTATTAACGCGCTAGCTCCAATTGAGGTGCTTAAGATTATGATTGACGAAACTAAGCAAACTATAGGAATTGTAGTGCGCAATGAAGATTTAAATGTAGTGATTGGGCGTCGTGGTCAAAATATCAGACTTATATCGCAATTAGTTGGAAAAAGGCTAGATGTGATTACTGATGAGGAAGAATCTAACCAACGCAATGAGACCACTAATAAGATTGTCAGTCACTATATAGAAGGTCTAGACGTTGATGAAGTGATGGCAAGATTGTTGATTGCAGAAGGATTAAATTCAATTTCTGATCTCGCTTATGTTGATATTGAAGTTTTAAACAAAATCGAAGGCTTTAATCAAGAAATATCAGCTGAATTGCAAAATCGTGCCCAAGAATATGTTGATAGAAAAAATACTGTTATTCTTGAGCAATTAGAGGCATTAGGAGTAGAGCAAGATTTAATTGACATGCTTGATCTTAATCCAGATCAGATACTTGCCTTAGCTGAATATGGCGTGAAGAGTATAGAGGATTTAGCTGAAATCAGTGTAAATGAATTTAAACAACTCATTCCTGATTCGAACTTTAGTAATCAAGATATAGACATTTTAATAAAAACAGCCAAAGATAATAGCGACTCTTAGACAAGCTTTATATAGGTTATTCTCTAAATAAAATAATTTAGATGTAATATAAAGTGAAAATGTTATTATAAAAATAAATGTCCAAGATTGCTTGTATATTTTTATCTATATATTTTAATGCTACATAAATACAAGGATTGTATAATACTATGACAAATAATGAAGGTGAGGATAAGCCAAAAAAATTAACTCTGAATAATACGAAATTATCTTTTGGTAAAAAAAATACCAATAAAACTGTTGTTAGGACATTTGTTAACTCTACATCTAAGGTTGTTGTTGAAGTAAAACAAAATAATAATCAAAATTTAAAAGCTATAAACGAGAAAACTATTGCTTCTAAAGATTTTGATAAAAATTTAAGTTTAATCAAATCTGCACTCCAAGAAGAAAGCAAGTCAAAATCTGAGGTAAAGATAGATAGCATTTCTCAAATAGCATCTATGAATAAATCTGAGGACGATAACGTAATTGATTCTTCAAATTTAAATAATCAAAAAGAAACTGATAAAAATGTAACGATTGCAGATCCCAACAAAGAAGAGAAAGTAAGTACAGATCATCTTAAGTCAAAACCAGAAGAGAATAATCTAAATGAAATCAGTAGCGTTGCTAAAACTCATCAAGACGATCAGCCAAGCGGTAATTACGCAAAATATGATAAAGATAAAACTCAGACAGGTAAGATTGATGCCCAAGATAATAAAATACAGCATAAGGTTCACCCAAAAGAGCAGCGAAAACTCAAAAAATCTGATATGCTCAACATGCTCAACAATGATGAATCAAACGATGTTGGATATAAAACAAGAAGCTTAGCTTCAATAAAGCGCGCGCAAGAGAAAAAGCGACGAATGCAAAATGCAAATAAATCAGTTCCAGAAAAAGTATGCAAGATAATCACTATTCCAGAAATGATTACCGTTGGAGAATTGGCTTCTCTTATGAGTGAACGTGTCGCAGATGTAATACGTGAATTACTAAAGCTTAATGTTCTAGTTAATGCAAATCAATCAATTGATGCAGATACAGCAGAGCTTGTAGTTGGAACATTTGGTCATACTGTTAAACGCATTAAAGAATCAGATATCGAGAATATCTTGATTGAAGATAAAGAAACAACTCAGCAAGACATTAAATCAATAGCCCCTATAGTTACAATTATGGGGCATGTTGATCATGGCAAAACATCATTATTAGACGCGTTGAAATCAACCGATTTGGCCGCAAGCGAATCTGGCGGTATTACTCAACATATTGGTGCATATAAAGTCCTTCTCAAGGACGGCCAATCCATTACATTTATTGATACTCCTGGTCACGAAGCCTTTTCTGACATGCGTATGCATGGTGCACAGGTTACCAATATAGTGGTATTAGTTGTTGCAGCTGATGATGGGGTAAAACCTCAAACAATTGAAGCGATCAACCATTCTAAAGCTGCTAAAGTTCCTATTATCGTTGCTGTTAATAAGATTGATAGACCAAATGCTAATGTCGAACGCGTAAAGCATGAATTACTAGCTCACGATATAGTCTCAGAAGATCTTGGGGGAGACGCAATATTTGTTCCAGTATCAGCTTTAAATAAAACTAATTTAGATAAATTAGAAGAAGCAATTTTATTAGTAGCTGAAATGCAAGATTTAAAGGCAAATTATGCCGGCAAAGCATCTGGAGTAGTTATTGAGTCAAGGCTCGATATTCAACGAGGTATATGCGCTACTGTTTTGATACAATCTGGCACATTGAAAATTGGAGATTTAATTATCGCCGGCGAGGCTTATGGCCGGGTAAAAGTTATCAATAATGATAAATCACAAAAAATTGATCAAGCCTTTCCATCCGATCCCGTTGAGATATACGGCCTAAATGATCTACCTCATTCTGGCTATAAGATGCATGTTGTTGATAATGAAAAACAAGCTTCAGACATTACTGAATATAGGTCAAAAACTCGTCAAGATAAGCAAAATGCACTTTCTAAAAAATCAACTCTTGAATCATTGTTTGCTAGTACAAATATTGAACAAGAGAAAATATTGAATCTGATTGTTAAATGTGATGTTCATGGTTCTGTAGAAGCAATTAAATCTAGTCTTGCAAAGCTATTTAACAATGAAATTAAGTTTAAGATTGTTCATGGAGCAGTCGGTGGTATTACTAAATCAGATATTCTCCTTGCTGCAAATACAAATTCAATTATCGTAGGATTTAATATTAAACATTCAAATTCTCAGCTTGCATCTTTAGCAGAATCCGAATCTATTGAAATTAGATATTATTCAATTATTTATCAATTAATTGATGATATTAAAAATATAATGCAAGGCATGCTATCACCTATTATTACAGAAAAATTACTTGGATCTGCAGAGGTCAAAGAAGTATTTCATATAGATAAGGTTGGTAAAGTGGCTGGATTATATGTTACTCAAGGAATTATTAAATCAGACGCAAAATTTAAATTATCAAGAAATGACGCCATAATACACGAAGGCAATATTAAGACGTTAAGATATTTTAAAGATAAGGTATCTGAAGTTAGAGCTGGATTTGAATGCGGCATAACATTTGAAAATTATTCCGATATTAAAGTTGCAGATCAAGTAGAGGCGTTTGCTGTAACATCTGAGCAAAAAATATTGTAAAATTTATATTTTTAATATAACTACAAAGGATATTTTATGAACAATTCCATATCGTACAGAAAAGACAGGATTGAAAGACTAGTGCACAAACTAATATCAGAATTATTTACTAATTATATGTTTGATCATGCATTATCAACCCTTACTATTACCAAAGTTAAGATAACATCAGATTTAAAAATTGCGCATTGTTATTTTATCCCATCCAAAAGATCTATAGTTTCAAAAGAATTTCTGCTTAATATTCTAAACAAAGCTAAAGGAGAGGTTAGGCAGTATGTAAATAAATATGTTAAATTAAAATATTCTCCTCAAATTAAATTTCACTATGATGATGGCATAGATAATGCAAATCATATAGAACAACTATTAAGGCAAATTAACTATACAACAATTTAACTATTGATTAATTCTGTATATTATGCTACCCATATTACTTAATCTTAATTAACAAATAATATGGGGCTTATATGAAAGAAAGTCACGATTCACTATCAGCTATAGAGGGTCTTAGAGCAATGATATCAGAAAATGAGATGCTAAGAAAAGAAAATGCACAACTAAAGGATACAATTGAGAAATTTAAACCTTTGATGGACGTAGCACATAATCTCCTCGGCGCAATGCATAGCGCAAAAAATACTCTTGCAATGCTTGAATCATCAGAGCTGGATTTCTCTTCTAAGGTAGAAGAAGTTGCGCAATTGATAAATTATACGCCGCCAAATGATCTAACGATAGAATCTGCAAAATCCGAAGATCCAGAAGATGATATAATGAGACCATCGATTAATCATGGTGATCTTGAAGAAATTAAATTGGATAGAAGTGCACAAGAACTCTTCAACGCTAATGATCTGAAAGAATTAATCAAAGCAATGCCAGATTATAAGTTGTTGCATGAACATAATCCAGCAATGATGAATGCAATATATCAGAATCAAGATCTAATTGAACAATTAGCGTCTGTAGATCAAAACTTCAAATTCTTATTATTACTAAATAATAATATTGCTTCATTGTCTTGCGCTCATGCATCAAGCCAAGAGGTAGAAAAAGTAGCTCTGATTTTATCGAATAATTACAATCAAATCGTTGAATATGAGAATGGAATTAACATGAATCCTCAAGACCAATCGTTACGAGACCGCCAAACTAATATGTTAAAAGATATAAGTTCGCAAATAAGTGAGGCTTTTGCAGATTACTATGCTTTCCTAGCATCAACTGAAGCAAATCGAGGTAACGACTGTGATAATAGTTTCGGATTATCCAATATTGAATTCTTAAATCAATTCTTCTCTAAATCCATTATAACCATTGGTATAGAGATGATTAAGAATTTACAAAGTCTAGATATAACTGATCCGCTGAGTGTAATCAAGTGCGATGAAGGCTTTGATTCTCTAAATAGTATGATTGAAGGATATGAAAATACTATGGGCGCTTATTCACAGCACGGCAATTTTGACGATTCCAGCCTATAGTATGACTAGCATCTTAGAGGTATTTGTCTATTAATCCTAAACTGCATATTGAGTGGTAAAACCATGTTTTACCACTCAATATGCAGTTTAGGAAGAGGTAATTGATCTGGTAAATAGTCAAAATTTACAACAAGAATAAATTGGGAAAACAAAGAATTGACTCAGTTAGTTTAGCATGTCAGTTTTAAGTGCAAGATCAAAAGGGGTCTCGATAAATAATAGGACCTTTCTTTTTTGCGACACTCTTTTTTACACTATTAGATGATACTTTGTTTTGATTATTTGCATTTCGTAGACCTTCTACTGCAACTTGAACGCTTGTATTCAAATCCCCTATTGAGAAAGAACTACTTCTATAATTTTGGCGCTTTTCATTTTTTTCTTTTTGATGATACTTGGGCATCGAGTTGAACTGTTCTAAATTTCGATTATACTTAAGCGTTGCATCAATATCTTGCACCGATTTCTCTAAACCTTGTTTTATGAATCGTATGTTATTATTAGATTCTAGCATTTGATCATGCAAGGAAGTCACACCTTCTAAATGAAGAGGAGTTGAATCTAGAGTACGAAGAATATTATTTTTACCAAGATCATTATCGTCTTTTTTTAATATTCGAGACGTGTTAACATATCTCCCGATACCAGAATGTTCTATATTTTGATACTTTAAGTTTATTTTTTTATGCAAATTATTCAATTGCTTTTTTAAATTATCTAACGTCTTACGATCTCTATGATTTTGCTTTCTATTAATTACAATAGATGGATTTTGATTATTTAATTTATCTGTAACTTCAGTGATTTTTTTAGAAAGCTTGTCAAATTTTGTTTTAAACTGATTATATAATTTAACCTGCGCATTATTAATTTTGTTTAATTCTTTGTTCAATGCCACGCTTTTCTTATTTATGATTTTAGTAGTTGCATTTAGTTTTTTAGATAATTTTGCTTTATCTCCTTCCAAATGTTTGGCGTATTTCTTTTTGATATCATCTAGAAGTTTCTGAGCATCTTGTTTAATTTTATTTTCTTTACTATGAGCATTTGGAGTATTTAATTTCACATTTTTCATCGCCCTGTTGAAACCTTCAAGTTTTTTTTGAGCTAATCTGAACATAGATGATATTTTCTTATCACTAGAGTTTTTAGTATCATCAATAAATTTACTCAATGTTTTGATATTCGCTATATTACTTCGTTGCTTTTCTATTCCGATATTCAGATTTGTTTGTTCAGCATATTCTTTACTTGAAGTCTCCATGGCATCTAACACATGAATTATTTTATTGGCCATATATTACCATCAGGAGTTTCGCGCCATCAAGTTAATTTGTATAGGGACTAATTAACTATTTCTTGTGTTTATGATACAATTTTTTCTATTTTGTTCAAGAAAATATGTCTACTCATAAATGCACAAAGGAATTGTATAGCTCCTTCATC
>JBGCFO010000028.1:0-4114 GCA_045106955.1 Rickettsiaceae bacterium
AATTACTTGAAATATAACCCTTATCACCATAGATTTTACCAGTCAAACCAAATGCTAAATTAGCTACTGGAAGTATATCGCTTCTATTTCCTTTTGTAATTTTAACAGCCATAATTTCTCCTTTATCATTAATAATCATATGCAGCTTAAATCCAATGAACGAGCCATAGCTAGATGTGCGTTTATTATGGCAAATTTGTAATTTGCTAGAATCGATAAAATATATGCCAGCATCCTCTCCCTTGAGCAATTGCATTAAACAAGGCAAAGGTAATATTAATCTTGGTAATAACTGAATAGCTCTGCTAAATTAAGATTGCCATCCCTAATACGTATTTTATTAGTAGGGATTAAATAATTTTTTTCCCATTGTTGATAAATTTTACAAAAATCATCTATGAGACAATATAAAGTTGTGATACATTTTTTCATGAGGAGTGGTTTTTAGTTAAAAAAATAATTTTAACCCCTAGCTATTCCTTTTGCAAACTGGGTTTTATAGTTTTCTTATCCTAAATTCGCATTATAAGATTCATAGGATCTTCTAATATACTCATGCCAGCTTCTAAGTTATTAGAAGCTAGCATCCCTGGATGACCTCCACTTAGCTTATTACATAATGCAGGATTTTCTAATATATGTCTGTTAATGTAGCAGGATCTAAGTTAGATTGTAATTGTTTTACTATATTTGCTGCAAATGCATAATCTTTAGTTTTCATTTTACCTCTATTGTATATTTAATTATATTATAATTAACCTCAGTCGCCAGTTAGTAAAATGTTTTATTAGCAGACTTGATTAATGTTATAGGCTATTTTATCTCTTTGATAGTGGCGCTGAAGGTCTATACTGAGGTATCATTGTTTCTTTTAATATGACTTTAAATTTAATAATTTTTATTTGATCATTATTATGTACTTTTATAGTCATGGTATCCATATTATCTGCTTTTGGCATCCACAATTCTAAAATATTATCATTATTTCTTAATCCAGCACGATAAGCATTAGTATCTTTTTTTAAGTCTGTTACAGTTTGTGTTATATGAGCCTTATATACATCAAATCCAAAATCATACATGTGAGCTTTTAATTGAAATAAGGACGCCTTGCCATTTAATATATATTGAGGTAAATCACTCATTGCAATATAATTTAATCGTTGTCTTAATAAACAATTAATATCATACTCAGTAACAGTTTGTGATAAAGTTTGTGATAAAGCGTGAATAAATACATCATAATTAAACAAAATATTTTTTTTTGATGCGGCACTGATTAAATTTTGTATAGATCTATCTAAATCGATTTTGTTACTTAATTCATGCGCAATAATACGCCCTCTTAAATACGATAAACTTAACAATATATCCATATGAATGAATTTAGAATTATTATCTATTATTTGATTAGTAGCCACGATAAAAGGAGAAGTGAAATATTCTTTTAAGCATTGATTATAGCTTTTTAAATAATCATTTAGAGACCATAAACCATACAAATAATTTAGATATGCACTATAGTAGTCCGTAAAACCTTCCATAAACCAAGCATTTTGAGATTGCATTTTAACTTTTTGTTTTAACTGATTTCCAAAAAATGTATGTAAATTTTCATGCGCAATAATTCTCTGAACTTCATGATCAAAATTTTGTTTTGTACCAATAGAGATAACTTGGTAATCAACTAAATTCATTCCACTAACCTCATGAGCATTATAGAAATCTGGTACAAAAATAAAAATCGGAAAGACTTTAGCAGTATATTGAAAAAAATCTCGCTGAATCTTATGTATTGCATTAATGTATTGTAGTAATTTTTCCTTATATATCGTGTCTTTAGTTAAGAAAAAATATTTTTGATCTGTAGTATCATGTATCATAACATGATCACCACCAATAAAAAAAATATGATTTAATTTTTGTATGCTCATTTCTTGAGTGTATTCCTTAGAAAATGACGTTGCATTGTTAGAGGATATAGTGTGTGTGTAATTAGGCCAATAAAAATTGATTTGATGTATTTCTTTTTTGTTAATATCAGGTTTTGCTAAACAATAATGCGTTAACAAAAAATCATTATTTGACTTATAGAAAATAGTATTTTGAAAAAAATTATTATCATACAAAGAATATTCTAGACGTATTTTTGACAAAGGATTATGGGATAGTACAGCATAATCCCCATTAAGTTGAGCTTGTACTGGCAAGTCATCTATATAGTATTTTAAATCATAATTCTCCTCAAAGCTATTTTGAAATATTAATGGTAAAAGAAAACGTGTGGTTCCTGTTTTATTTCCAGTAGTTTCTAGAGATATACGAATAAAGCATGGATTAATTTGAAAAGAATAATCAATGATTTGTGCATATAAATTGACTGGTAGATAATATAATATCAAAAATATTACATGTACAATCCACATTTGCTATATTTAACTCAGTAGTCTTTCTTTAATTGCGACAATTGATATGCCAGACTCAATCAAATATCTTAAAAATTCTGCATAAAATAACTTTAACCCTTCGCAATATATAGAGGGATTATTAAATCCGTTACTTTTACTAAACCTATTTACTATTTCTCCACCGCCGCAAATCTTTTCCCAGCAACATTTAGAGCAATTAGAAGGGGTATGGGTAAAATTATATGTTAGTTCTTTAAAAATGCCTATTTCTAAAAACTCTTTTAATTTTATATTAGTTATATTTTTTCCAGTAAAAGTAATAGTAGAATCTGTAGACATTAACTCATCGGTTGGCTGAAGATCTCCATTACTTCTGATAACAAATAAATGAATTTCGTCTGGATCATTTAACCTCAGCCCATGTCCGTAAGTTAGATGGTTACCTCCCAAGAAAACATTTAGATAAGAGTTCAAAAAACGTATTTTGATTTTTGGGTCATCTTGCATTCTCCACTTATGCAATATGCTGATCATAAATTCACCATATTTACTTACTGGATATGGCGGAGGATTATCATGAGTAAAATCTGGTAATAAAAAACTCAAGCTATCTAAGTCTAAGTCATTTATAAAATGATCGTATATTAATTGTGGATTGCGCTCTGGATCTATTACGCTTAAAATACCAAAATCAAATTGATGGGACTTTAAAAGATTTATCGATTTAATTATTTTATTATAACTGCCTTTATTCTTATGATCAACGCGATATTGATCATTATAATCTTGCGGACCATCTAAACTAATGCCTAGTTGAATATCAAAATGTTCGAATATTTTTATCCACTCCTCATCAATCAATACACCATTAGTTTGTAGTGATAATTTAACATTATCTACTAATGGAGATAAATTCTGTTTAATTTGTTCGCAAATATTTATGAAATATGTTTTTGGCATGAGCAATGGTTCTCCGCCATGAAGCACTATAGAAAGACTTTGTGCATTTAATTCTCTTATCCCTTGAGATAAAAATCTAATGACTTGAGATAATGTGTTTCTAGGAATAATCGAAGGTTTAGATTGAAATGACTTATCTAAAGAATTGAAATAATAGCAGTAACTACAATTTAAATTACATCGTTCAGTAATTTTTAATATCAAACTTATGGTGCGCATCGCTTAAGATGGTGATCTTAGTTGCATTTCGTATAAGATCTGTTAAAACCAGCTGGACCAGCTTTGCCAAAGACATTTTTATGATGACACCTGTTATATCCACTCGGATCTCGCTCTTTATCCAAAGCATCCTGAATGATTTTGTTTGTAATCGTTTGAGGTAAATGATCTAAGTTAATACCACTTATCACTGATTCAAACATTTGCAATTTATCGTATAAATAATCAGTATCAGCTTCTACTTTTAGTGTTCCATAACATGGATCTTGATGTGTATCACAATCTTGCATAATCAATATGTTATTTTAATATTCATATCAAAATAATACCATACTTGGTTTACTTGGACAACTTAAAGTTTACATATGGTTTCCGAGAATCTTATTAATGCGAATTTAGGATAAGAAAACTATAAAACCCAGTTTGCAAAAGGAATAGCTAGGAGTTAAAATGATTTTTTTAACTAAAAACCACTCCTCATGAAAAAATGTATCACAACTTTATATTGTCTCATAGATGATTTTTGT
>JBGCFO010000029.1:0-18331 GCA_045106955.1 Rickettsiaceae bacterium
TGTACAGTTGCTAATTCCGAATGATGATTCTCTTAGACAAGGCGAGCAGATTGCTTTTAGCCCTGATCAAGTCGAATTAATTATTGATATTAATAAATTATCTCAGGATCTAGCAGCTCAAATAGGAGCATTGCATTTAAAGCAAGAATCTGAAAAGAGTGCAGTCAGCAGAATATCTTCCTAATTTATAATCATGCAAGCTCAAAAACTTGCATGATTATTTAAATACCAGTCATATCTTAAATTGATAATTCCAGCAATGATGCTAATCTTAAATATTATAATTCTAGTATATTTATTGCTTTTATAGAGACCTAATGCCCTTGAAGATAAAGTTACAGAATAATTAAATATTAAAAAACTACAAATGGGTTTTAACGTAGCAAATCAATATTACCACCAATTGCTGTAAGATTAACCGTATTTGTACGCTCTGTCATGAAACGCAATAAATAATAAGGGCCGCCAGCTTTAAATCCAGTTCCAGATTTATTTTCTCCTCCAAATGGTTGAGATTCAACTTTAGCTCCTATAATAGATCGATTAATATAGATATTGCCAGCGCATATTTTTGATGCAATGCCCTTGATTTTCTTTTCTACTCTGGAATGAATGCCAAATGTTAAACCAAATCCAACTTCATTTATTTCTTGTATTACCTGATCAAGATCTTGTGTTTTGTATCTGATTACATGCAAAATAGGGCCAAATTGCTCTTCTGGTACATCTTTAATAGAGTTAATTGATAAAATATGAGGAACAAAGAAATTATCTTCCTTTAATATCTCGCAATGAGGATGTTTTGCAATAAGCGTAAACCCTTTACTCTGCATTGAATCAACATATTTAGACAAAGAGCATGCTGCATCTTGACTAATAGTTGGGCCTATATCAGTAGCAAAATTACTATTATCATCAATTTTTAAAATCTCCATTGCTCCTACGATCATTTCGAGAAGCTTGTCGTATATCTCATCTTGAATATATAAAACTCTAAGAGCGGAACATCTCTGGCCAGTGCTACGAAATGCTGAAGTAAGAACATCGTCTACAACCTGCTCTAATAAGGCCGAACTATCAACAATCATTGAATTCTGACCTCCGGTTTCAGCTATCATTGGAACTATTTTATCTGTACGCTGAGATAAGGTAGCATTAATTAATTGAGCAGTAGCAAGAGAGCCTGTAAAAACAACTCCAGCAATTTTGCGGTTAGGTAATGCATATTTACCAACTACACTACCCTTGGCAATCAGAAATTGTAAAGCTGATTTTGGCACACCTGCTTTATACATTAAATTTACAGCAAAATATGCAATATTTGGTGTATGCTCAGCTGGCTTGGCAATCACTGTATTACCAGACACTAGTGCCGCGACTATCTGACCAGTAAAAATAGCTAAAGGAAAATTCCATGGACTAATACATAAAAACACTCCTCTAGGATGCAATGTTAAAATATTACTTTCTCCAGTTGGCCCTTGCATCACTTGCTCTTGTCCATAATGCTCGATTTGATTAGCGTAATAACGACAGAAATCTATAGCTTCAATTACTTCATTGATTGCGTCATCGATAACCTTGCCGGCCTCTTTCATCAACAAAGAATATAGCTCATATTTATTTTCTTCATACAAATCAGCAATGTTCCTAAGAATGTTTGCTCGCTTTATATAACTAAAATTAGACCAATGTTTAAACTCATCGTAAGCAGAATTAATAGCATCTGAAATATCATCTTCAATTGCAAAAAACGCTTCTGCAAACTTTTCTGTTGATTTTGCTTTTACAAAATATTCTATAACATGTTTTTTATTTCCCAAACGTTCTGCAGAATCTACGATAGATGCGATTTTATATATCTTATCCTTAAATTGTATTATATTATTAGATAATTGCGTATAAGTACTCCTATAATTGATATTATATCCAATTGGATTATCGCGATTCTTGTATATATCTCTTGGTAAAACTAGTTGATAATCTCTATTATTTGACACATCATCATGATAAAAGGAAGATGGGTTTTTTTGATCCCGATCATACTCATTGATTTCAGCAAAAACTACTTCACGGACTTTGTTATGCAAGTTATATACGAGTTGATCTAAGTCAATATTAGGATCCTTTACTTTACTAACAAAACAGGCACTAGCGCCATTCTCTAAAATCCTGCGCATTAAATATGCAAGCAGGTCTTCGCTTCCTCCTACTGGAGAATAAATTCTTACATTGTAGTCTTTAACTAGCTCTGAGTGCATTGCATTACCCATGCCAAATAATTTTTGAAATTCAAATTGCTTGCCTTGAGCAAGTTCTATAATTGTAGCTACAGTTAATGCATTATGAGTTGCAAATTGCGGAAAAATATATTCATCATTTTCTAGCATTTTACGAGCGCAAGCAACATAAGAAGCATCAGTGTAAATCTTTTTAGTAAATACAGGATATGATTCAAGTGATGACTCCTGAGCTAATTTAATTTCAGCGTCCCAATACGCGCCCTTTACTAGCCTAATAGGAATCTTACGACCTACTTCTTTGGCTAATTGCGCTATATATTCAATAACAAACAATGCGCTCTTGCAATAAGCTTGCACTACTACGCCAATGAGACAAGATTGCTTAATTGCCGGATTTAAAACAACTTGCTGCAGGATATCCAGATATAAATCTAGTCTTGATATTTCCTCCGCATCAAATGTAATTGTAATTTTATGATCTTGAGCTTTTTTTACTAACGTAATGATCTTGGGCAAGAGATAATCTTTTACATCTTCTTTATTAGCAAAAGTAAATTTAGGATAAATTGCAGTAAATTTAATTGATAAATTAGGTCTTTGAAGGATATCGTTAACATCATTATATGTTTTAGCAAGTTCATCTATTGCATCAATATATTGATCATAGTACCATGATGCTTTAGACATTGTACGAGCTGATTCACCTAAAATATCAAATGCAAAACTATATTGTTTATATTTATTAGTTTGTGTAATTGCATTTTTTATATTATCAGCAAAGACGAATTCTTTACTTAATAAATTAATTGCCTGCCTTAAAATTTTTAAAAATACAGGTCGGGTGACTTTAGATAACAAATTTGTCAGTGTGTTATTAATTGTTGTGATATTAACAAATTTACCTGATGTATAAAGTCCAATTGACGCTAGTATAGCCTTTAGTGATTTTGATTTAGTGAGATAAGAATCCCAATTTTTATCAGATAATTTATCAACAGCTAATTCCAATGCAACAATACTATCTGGAACTCTTAACAAACCTTCTACTAGACATATAACAGCAATTCCTTCTTGAGTAGTAAGTTTAAATTGCTGCATAAAATCTTCAGTGCAGAATTTTGAATCTTTTGTAATAATATTAATCAGTTTTTCTGCGTTATCGGCAATTCTAAGTTGAGTTTCTGGTGAAAGGAAAATGCTAGGTAATATTTCCTTTACCGCATCTACTTCATTTACAAAAATGTTGTGGTGAAAATCTTTATGCATTTATATATTTCCTGGATTTTAATTTTGATACTGAACGATTTTTATAGAAAAATAATGCAATAATACTGCTAGCGCAACAAGCGATAATATAATATTGACAAGAAACAATTGTACCTGTTTTTTGGTATAAAAACTCAACAACATATGGTGTAGTACCTCCAAATAAACTCGTTGCCGTGTTGTAAGACATTGATAAAGCAGTATTCCTAACATCAGTTGGATAAAACTCCGCTTGCAATGCAGGCTCTGGCCCTATATAAGTAGCAGCCATAATTGACATAATAATTTGCGCTATAATAACTCCTACAAAATCAGCTGTCTCTAGTATTTGCAATAAAAATGGGCTCAATACTATAATAGCACAAAGATTAATAATATAAATTTTTCTTCTTCCTATAGAGTCTGATAAAGATCCTGCAAATATTGTAATAAAGGCCATAAGTAAATAACAGAGATTTGTAAGATTGTTTACCTCGCCGCTATCAAAGCCTCTAGTAATTGTTAAAAATGACATTAAATAAATGGCTTGCAAATAAAATATTACCGATCCTGTAGAATTGATAAATATTGATATAATAATATCTGGCCAATATTCCTTAAGAATTTTTTTTACAGGAGATTTTGCAATATTCCCTTTATTGCGCAACTCATCAAACATTGGCGTTTCATTAGTATATTTACGAATATAAAGCCCAGTAGCTAAAATAAAAATACCAATTATAAATGGCAATCTCCAACCCCAATCGTTAAATTGGGCATCTGTCATTATCAACTTAATCAAATAACACACCGCAGATCCAAGAAGTATGCCAGTACAAATGCCAGACATAGAAAAACTTCCAAACAACCCCCTATGCTTTTGATCTGTATGTTCAATTACAAAGGAAATAGAGCCTGTTAGAGCACCCCCCATCGATAAACCTTGCATCATTCGTACAAATACCATACAAAATGTAGATGCAATACCAATAGATTCATAGGTAGGTATGATAGCTATAATACCAGTTGGTATAGACATGCATATAACAGCTGTACTTAAAGCTGTTTTTCTACCAAATTTATCTCCTAAAATGCCAAAGAATATACCACCTATAGGACGCATTAAATATCCTATCGCAAAAACTAAGAAAGCTTGCAATAAAACAGTGCTTTTATCTGACTGAGGAAAAAATTTATCACCAATAATATAAGCCAAATGCCCAAACAATGCATAATCATACCATTCAAACATATTAGCGATTGAACTAGATATTATCACTTTCAAATTTTGTTTAATCATAAATAAATTCACTATCAAAATTCTCTCTTTTTTAAAATCAATATATAATAATTTAATTAGCTAAAATATTCAGCTCATGACATCAGCTGAAATGAACTTAATTAAACAGATTGATGTTGAATATTGTCATCACTCTTATTTTTTGCATTATCTATTGTTTTTCGCTCTGAATAAACAATAAATAATGTAGCTGGAATAATTATTGCAGCTCCGTACATCGCTCCTTTTTCTGGTAACTCGCCAAACAAAAGATAAGCAGCAGATGCTGAAACGAACAATTCGAAATATCTGTAAGGCGCAAGAGCTGTTGCATCTGCTAAAGCAAAAGCTTTTAACAATAAAAATAAAATAACATTAGCACTTGCGCCAAGTATGAATAGCAATAATAATTCATGCGCATTTGGAGTGACCCAATACATGTACGCGGGAGGCATAGCAAGAACTGATGTAACCAAAGACGAGTAAAATAACATGCTAATCATTGATTCTTTAACAACAAATTTTTTATTAATTACATCTAAACCAGCAAAGGCAACAGAAGCAAAAATGAAAATTAGCACTTCATAATTAAAAGAATCTGATTGCACTTGAAGAGTGATAGCAATTCCAATAAATCCAATGATAGTAACAAACCATCTTTGCCAAATAATATTTTCATTAAGAAAGAAAACTGCTAATACTAATGTAAATAATGGTACAGCAAAACTAACTATTGTTGCAGTGCTGACTGGAACAATAGTTAGTCCATAAGTCCAGGAAGCGATACCAAAAAATAATAAAGCTCCACGTATTATATGTATGAATATATGTTCTGTTTTTAATGTATGCATTCCGTAATAAGCTACAACAGGAATTAAGGTGATTACACTAAATAAAAAACGAAAACAAGCCACTTCAAAACTATGTAATCGCATGCCCATGTATTTGGCAATAATATCGTTTGCAGCGCTGCTAACTAGACTCAGTAAAAACCACCCTACAGCAATAAAATAACCCTGTAATTTTGTCATAATGCATAATCTTTATAAATCACTACATAAAAAGTTATCTTGTATTATAGAAAATAGCAATATATTTTTTATAAAACAATTGTATCTAATGTATTGTAAGAATCATTTATTTCTCTATAATCGACTTAAATCAGTTTAATTTTTAATAAAAATATTTAGTATAATGAAATTTAATAATTACTGCTCTTTAGTTGTTTTGTTAACTTGTATATTATCCTTTATTAACGTTGCTAACGCTAATGATATAGATAATCCAATAGAGCATCAAAATAATCAAACTCCAATGGAATATGATCATACACATCAATATTTGATTGATTACAATAACGATGCATATGATTTATCTTTTGATATAAAAGGATATGCCATTATTGGTCATGGAAAACAAAAAAACTTACCAACTCCAACAATAGATAATCCAAAACCAACAAATAAATTTATCTCTAGCGGTGAAGGAGTAAGTATTTCAACAAGAACCTTTTTGAATGATAATTTTGGCGCAATGGTTTCTTTAGGAGTTGAAATGATAACCCCTAATCATACTAGTATACAAAACGTATTCCAAAACTATAACCAAACTTTGCCAAATAAATCCAAAAAAAAGATATACTCAATCCCATTAACAGTTGGTATGCAACTGCAATTACCACTCAAGAATGTAACTCCATTTATAGGCGCTAGCTACTACTATTCATATCTATGGACCAGATCTAAGGATATTTTTAACATTAAAAATGCTAATGGGGCCGCATTTCAAGCTGGGATTAACATATTAATGCCAAGTTATGAGCATGCTTTTATTACTATCTCTGTTGAGAAACGCATGATGAATACTAGGGTTAAATATGGCGGCACAACTGATATGAGCAGTATATCATCAAAAGTAAAACTAGACCCTATGAATATTGGTATAGGGATAGGCCTAAGGTTGTAAATAAGCTAATATGCGTATTTCTGGAATAAAGACTCACCAAATTACAAAAGGAGAGTCTTTGACTGGCGTTCTAGACAAATATGTAAAATCTTTGAAGGAAGAATCTATTGTCGCTATTACATCTAAAATAATCAGTATTTGCGAGTCTAGAATTGTTAAAAAAGATGAGTATAAGACAAAATACAATCTAATTGCACAAGAAGCTGATGCGTATCTACCATCTGATTCTAAAGATCAAGATGTGCATTTAACAATCAAAAATAATATGATAATACCGTCTGCAGGTATCGATGAGTCTAACGGCAATGGATATTATATATTATATCCTAAAAATATACAAGATACAGCATATCAAATCTGGCGTCATATCAAACATAAGCATCAAATAAATCATCTTGGGATAATTATTACAGATAGTCGTACTATACCATTAAAGCGTGGGGTTGTTGGCTGCGCAATTGGTTGGTGCGGCTTTAATCCAATACATAATTACACTGGAACAAAAGATATATTTGGGAGGGAAATGAAAATCACTCAAATTAACAATCTTGAAGCAATCGCTGCCAGCGCAGTTTTTATTATGGGCGAAGCAAATGAGCAAATGCCTATTGCTGTAATTACAGAGCTTAACAGAATTGCGTTTTCTCAAACTAAACCTACCAAAGAAGAAGAATCCATAATTAATATTCCAATGAAGGAAGATATATATCGCCCAATACTCTCGAGTGTTAATTGGGTATGGAATAAACATTAATTAGATGAATGAAAATAAACACTTGAATTTACTATGAGAAGTTGATATAACTCATATCTAGATGATAAAATATAATCTATTAATAATTTTTACATTTAAATTTAATTTATGTCTTGCTACGAACTAGTTTTGGCAATGCGTCAGGACTTATCTTTCTCAGAAGTTGATAATATCATGAGTCAGCTATCTAACTTTGTCACAGAAAATGATGGCGAAGTGGTTAAAACTGAATATTGGGGTTTAAAAAGCCTTGCGTATATTATAGCAAATAATAAAAAAGCTCATTACGCATTGATTGGCATTAGTTTAAAACCTAATCATATTGCTGGGATAAAGCATTTGTTCAAAATTAATGAATCTATTATACGTCATACTATCGTTAAAGTAGATAAAATAAGCAAAGATCCTTCTCCTGTTCTACAAAATGTTAGTCAAAGGTTTGAAGAATCAGTAAGTAATGAAAATTCAACGCAGTAATAACAAATTAATTAAAAATCATGAAAGTTAATCGAAAGAGTGACGGTTCTCAATCTAACATGAGCCCAATGCAAGCTTTGGCTGATAAAGGTAATAAGAATATGTTTTTTAAAAAACGTAAAGGTTGCCCATTATCTACGCCAGATGCTCCAAAGATAGATTATAAAGATCCTGAAATGCTTAAAGCATTTATCTCAGATGGTGGTAGAATTTTGCCTTCTAGAATCACAAATGTTAGCGCTTCAAAACAAAGGCAACTAAAGCGCGCTATTAAAACTGCGCGAATTTTGGGTCTGTTATATTTTATTTATTCAATATAATTGTAATTAATTTATTTGGTATTTAACTATGCATGTATTATTGACTAAACCGCTTAAAAAACTAGGTCAAATTGGTGATGTAGCCAATGTAAAATCTGGGTTTGCACGTAATTATCTTTTTCCTCAGGGTTATGCTATCAGAAACACTAAAAACAATAGAGAGATGATGGAGCGTAATAAAGCTGATCTTGAAGAGAAAAATGCAGCATTGTTAACTCAAGCAAAGAGCGTTGTAACAAAAATACAAAATACTAAATTGACATTTATCAAGCAATGCGCACGTGATGGAAAGCTCTTTGGATCTGTCACGACAAGAGAAATAGCTGCAGAATTATCAAAAAACCTTCAAGAGCAAGATGTAGATTACCAAATTCAGTATAGTAATATTGAATTGCCTAATAATATAAAAAATGTAGGTATATTCCACGTTAATGTTGTTTTATATTATGATATCAGCGCGCAAATTATAATTATAATAGGACGTTCAGAAAATGAATTGTTAGATTTATCTAAAAGCTTAGATAAATCCACATCAGATGATAATCAAGCTGAAGAATTAACTCAGTCTGATAAAGATATAGAATAAATTCCCGTTAATTCTAAAACTTAGTTTGTTTTACAAGAAATACAAACTCCCTATTGGTTCCATGAGTTCCTTGCAGCAAAAAGACAAATCTTTTTTAAAATAGATTTTGTATCCAATAAGTTTAGCAGATATATTTTTAACACTAAGGTTACCACTAGTGATTTGCATGCTAACTATATTGCAATAAGTATTCAAAAAAAGTTGCAGATGTTTTTACATCAAAACACAAGCTTACTATAAAAAGAAGATATCACAAAATATTCGTATTAATAATAACTTAAAGTCTTGTAATCCAACGAGAGTGCCTAGAATGAGTAATTAAGAAATATTGACAATCTTATTATTATACCAACAATCCCTATGCAAGAATTTTAAATATTTCTATAGTTCCTACCTACAATTATACAGGAAAGAATTTCCAAATTTAGTAACATACGAAAGATTCGTACATTTAAAATACAAAGCATTGACTTATTTAATATCGCATTCTATAAAAACAGGTATAAGTTTTATAAATACAGAACGAATTATACATAAAACGACAAAAGCAATGCGCGCCAGAAGCGAATAACAAGATCCAAAAAAGCCAAACCTAACTATCGAAGAGCGATTAACACAACAGAAGGAAGAAAAACTAAAAACCTCAACAAAACAGAATCCATTTGTAAATGTTAGGCTCAAAAAGAATCCAGGCAATGGTAGATCATAATGGACTAAAAAATTTAGACAAAAAAAGAAGGTAGTTTTGTTTTGGAATATAGATAGAATAATTAAATTGTAAATCAAAATATTTTTATTAACTTTATGATCATGAATTAACCAATGCTGAATATACAATCAAGCTGTTATGGTTTCTTTGCTCATAACAATTTATGTCTCATTTTATTAAAGCCTTGTGGGGTTTGGCTATCTCTAATAAAGTCAAGAATCTTCCTGGTAACTTCAAACATCGACGCATTGATTATATCAACTGTCAAATCATATTCGCGCGTACCAGAATGCACTCTATCAAATTGATTATTGGATAAACCAAGCGCTCTGTCTCGGCGCAAATACTCACGTTCTTGCATAATAGCTAAATCACATTTAACACCAACAAAATAAACAGTATGCTCTGATAATTTATCTACATAGGATTTTAGCTGCTTATCATTAAATAAAACTTCATCTATGATAAGGTTGTTACCCCTTGAGCCAAGCATATGCGCAAAATCAGTCATTGCGCCAAATAATTTATCTCCAGTTGGTTTTGAACGGGCCGAAACGAGAGGGCCGCAATCGTTCTTTCCTGGTGCAAAATCAAAATATTCACCATCTTTACCAGGTGATAGATATGGTGTCATTTCGATGAATGTATCAACGCCAAATGTTAGTCACTATTCATTACTTAAATATTGTATGCTTCTTGCAATCTAGGTCTTACCGCTAGAACCAGCGCCATTTAATAAAATAATCTTACTCATCTATTACCTCACCAATAATCCTTTTCTGTAACAAAGCCTCTGTACTATTTTTATCTGCAATATTACAAAGTGCAAATGTCGCTTTCCACAATACCCAGGCTCGCGCTCTAAGCCACGTATCATCATCTATGCCCATTTCAACTACAAAAATATCACGTGCTTTACCGCTTAAATAAGTCCATGCAATTACAAGATCGCAAGCAGGATCTCCTATAGCAGTACCACCAAAATCAATCACACCAGATAATTTATTATCTTTGATGAGTATATTACCAATAGCAAAATCACCATGGATCCAAATAGGTGTTTTGTTCCATTTAGTAGCACAGGCTCTTTCCCAAAGTTCTAAAGCACTATTGCTATCTATAATATCTGCTAATTTAACAATTTGTTCGCGCGCGCCTGAATCATAAACACTAACATGATCGCCTCGCTGCCAATTATGTTGACCAGGATTAGGGCCTTCCACATCAGTAATGGCTTGCAGCTCTTTTAAAAACTTGGCTAACTGAAAAGCTATATTCTCTAACGCATGTTCATCAAGAGTTATATGATTGGCACTACGACCATCTAACCATTTATAAATAGAAAATGCATAAGGATAATCCTCAGATGGCTTGCCCATTTTTATAGGGGAAGGAATTGCTACACTTAAATGCTTTGCTAGTTTTGGCAACAGTTCTTGTTCTTTATGCACCTTAAGAGCATAACTTTCAGCCGTTGGAATACGAATAAGCATATCATTGCCAATGCAATAAGTTCTGTTGTCGTGGCCTTGCTCTTCAACCCCTGTTACAGTTAAGCCTCTATATTCAGGAAATTGAGTAGCTATTAGTTTTTTTGCGAGTTCGATGGAAATTTTCATTTAATATCTCTTTTTATTATTGAAAATGCAGGATAGCTATCCTTGCGCTCTAAAATCGTTGTTTCACCACGCTCTATAGCTTGCCAATAACTCCATGGTAATTTTTTAGTTCCCAGCTCATAATCCATTCCATCCCACACATCTTCTCTAAAAGCATAAAAAGCAAAATGCCACCCCTCTTGATTGAAAATATTGATTAAATCTTCAAAATATTTTTCTAGCCCAGGTGACATACGGTGCCCGCCAAACTCTCCAACTAATATTCTATTACAAGCCACATGGTGTTTTTTTTGGAATGCAACCACAGATGACATATGCTCTTTAAGCGCTTTTTTGTCCCACTGCTTGCTATTTATCTGGCCTGGATATTTGAATTTACCATTATTTATTTTATGATTTGTATACTCATACGGCTCATACATATGAAAAGAGTAAAGAATGTTTTCATCTTTCTGAGGAATCAGCAAAGAAAAAGTTTGAGGGTCAGCATATGCAGAACTGTCAAGAATAATAGGCGTCTCTTTATCAATTAGCCTAATATGCTTTATGATAAGGCTATACAACTTGCAAAGCATCTTTTGAGACTCTTCTTGATATACTGTACTTATATGGACTTGCTTAGGTTTAAAAATTCTTTCTGGATGAGGTTCATTGAGTATACTGTATCCTATGACCGCAGGGTGGCCCTTTAACGCTGCAGCTAAATCTTGCCAAAAAAGAGCGGCCTGAATCTGATATTTTTCGTCTTTCCAAATCCTTAAGTCATCTTTATCTTGATTATTTTGCTTCCAGCGCGATCCAGGAAGACTCAGCATCGTAATGACTACAGGCATTTTTTCTTGGTAACATATATCCAATATTTTCTTTAACTGTTCCAGATCCTCTTTAATTAACGTGCGATAATCATCGGCATTCCCTATTAAAAAATCACGATGTGAAGTTAGAAATTTATCTGGGGATAGTCTTATAAACTCTATGCCATATGCTTTTGCTGCTTTTATATCTTTAGATTCAATTTTTTTATTGAAGATATTGGCACCCTTTTTTTGAGATTGCCAAAATACGATTTTAGGTGAATTTTTAATACCATCGTTTGCAAATGCGAAGTTCACTGTGATAGTTGTTATAAGCATGAAAAATGTAATTAACTTTGGAATATAGTTTTTGCGATATTTTGTCATAATTCCTCCTCTTTTAAATATAATTTCATACCTTCATGAGTTGAATTAGATTAATAACTATTTTTTATATATATTTCTTACAGAAATCAGGCTATTTGAAAAACAACCATAGCCTATACTGTTACTGCCGGCTAATGCTTTTATTTCTTGGTTAATTTTATAAAATTTTATTTTTTTAAAATCTTCCATATTGACTGGATAAAACGCTGAGTTATATTCTGAAATTACAAAGTGATCCCCTTGTGCAGAACCACAATAATTACATATTGATCTATAATATTCATAATTGGTTGAAAAAGAATATTCTTTTTTAAAAAGTTGCTCATCAACGTGGTCATAAATTTTCTCTAAAGCTCTTGATGAAATGTAAGTTAAATATGATAATATTGACTGATAATCCTGACTGCAAAATAAAGAAAAATCTTCTACATGAATCCCTTGTTGTTCTAAATCTTCTATAGTATTATGATCAATAGTCTCAAAACCTTCAGGTAATACTATAGCATTAACCAAGATATTTTTTTGACATTTGTAGCAACTTTGCGTTGTTTGTGCTAAATAAAAATATTTAGATATAAAATTAATATCATTTTCACTTTTTTCTATAACTCTATAATTTTTATTGATAGGTACTTCTGTTTTTTCTTGATCATCTTTATTATTTCTAGAATTACCAAATATTTTTTGTTTAGTATTTTTTAAAGTGATTTGTAATGAGTCGATGGTATCAAGAACTTCATTCTCTTCAAGCCATTCTTGGAATATTGAAGCCATGGCATCATTTTTATTTTCAAAATTACCAAAAAAATTGTCATGCCTAGCAATTTTCCATATCCGTCCATATCTGTACACCGTAGCAGCTAATGTGGGATTATAATAATTATGATTCTTACTAAGATACCAATTATTCCTGGTAACTTTAACGCGCAGTTTTATAAAAAATAATTTGATAAAGATGAATGAGTATTTTGTTATTAAACAAACATTTTTTAATAACATATATAATTTTTCTTTCATATCATTTCACTTATAAATTTTTCTTCTGAATTTCCCGCAAGCCACAATGGTAGTAACTTCCGTAGTGGCTCAGCTTTAAAATCTATTTCTTGCAAACTAGAAATAGGCATCCATATTAATTCGATATGTTTTTCATGGCATATTATTTTGTTGTCAGACTTTAAAATCTCAGATTCTGCCTCAGAAATAAAATTATATTCGTGATTGTAGCAGATACTGCTATGGCCAGGCTCAAAGCTATATTCCAAGCATCCTAAAAACCTTTTTATCGTGTAGTCAGCACTGGTTTCTTCTTTTAACTCTCGCAAGCAACAGTTTTCGGCTGACTCACCATGTTCGATATGGCCTCCAGGTAAAAAATAAAAACTGACATCCAAATCAAGAGTCTTGCAGAGTAAGATTTTATTTCGGTCAATTATTACTGCTCTACTTAAAATATGTATTTTATCTTGATTGCTCATGACTTAATGCCTCCAGCAGCAACCTTAACGCTGTCTACTTCAGATTCTGCCGTAACGATTGTTGTTAAACATTCAAGAAAAGATTTTTGTTTACCTTTGAGATGGCTAAAAAATTTAGAGTCAATATCTTCTACATTTTTAACTGTCTTTTTGACAAGTCTTATACCATCAGGTGTTAGGGTTAGAAATTTTGAACGTTCATCGCCTTCTTTCTGCAGACGCTCAATAAAACCTTTTTTCACAAGAGCTCTTATCACCTGGGAAGCCATAGATACATCGCGCATTGAAATTTTCGCTAAGTTATTTTGATTTGTTTCAATTTTTTTACCTTGAAGATAAGCAAGGCTGGTTAGAATCACGAACTGCACATGGGTGATATTATGTGGGCTTAACAAGCGATCAAGTTTGCGTTTCCAGAGTAGATAGGTTTGCCATAACATAAAGCCTGAGCTTCCTGTTACTTCTTGAAAATGGCTAATATCATCCCAGTTTAATTCTTCACTCATTATTGTCATCCTTTTAAAGATTTAGATTCAGCAAGTTTAACAAGTTTATTCATCGCATCAGGAAGATTTGCTTTTATTTTACGACCAATGATAAATGCAAAAATAGGCGATGTTATACCGATCATCTCAACTTGCTAAGTAATGGTTATGGTGCCATCAGGATTATCGTTTAGGTAATGGACAAAAATCATTTTAGTTAAAGGCAAGTATGAGGTAATAGTAAATGATTTATCATTACTCACCTCTGATAATTCAAATTTAACTTTTGGTCCACCAGCAGGCTTGATGACGCCTTTTGCACCATTCACAAAATTAGTTGGCTCATGGATCCTGGCATATACAATATCCTCATCCCAATCAGGCCACATGGCTAAATTGGCATAAAACGGCCAAATTATCCTCTTTGCTGACCTTTGTCTTTGTAGAGTGTTTCGCTACCATCATAAGCTTATACATTTGTTTGTTGGTCTGATTTTACATATTATACACATAAACATTCTTGCTATCCATCATCTTTTAGTATAATAAATTTGCATATAATAGTATGATGTGTCAAGCTATATCGTTAGCGATATGCATGCACAATGTTAGTTATTGCGCGAACATACAAATTTAGAGGTTATATAATGCGGGTTAAAAACAAAATAGCGCTTATAGCTGGTGACAACTCTGCGCATAAAAAGCATGGAGAAGACAATGAGTAAGAAAAATATCATATTGAGCAAGTTGATCAATTACCTGATAAGGTAGAAAATCAGTTTAAAGATCAGGGTTACAATAATATAAACCTGGTAACAAGCCATTTTTAGGCAGCAGATTTTTATAAGAAATGTTGCTTTACCGAAGAATTTACGCTAGTAAATAAGAAAAACTCCAAATTAAGCAAAACGTTTTTTGTAAAATATTTTGACGAAGAAAACCCACTTCAAGGAGTTTTAAAAGGTAACCAATGAGCGAGTAACATTTATTACCACAACTACTAAAATTATATCTGGTACTCCAACATGGGTTTGGTTTGTGTTTGAATATTTAGTTTTTATTGGCATTAGAGCAACAGGTACTAGGATCATTTATATCCCTAAATTTTTTATTATTCCATTGGTTTTATCTGGATTAAAGTACAAACTTTTTCTGACTGGCAATATTTCAGTATGGCTAGGATATTTCATATGCTTAGTTGTAGCATCTTTTGCAAGCTACAAGTACTCTGCTATGCAAAAAATTAAAATCATCACCGAGCGCATGTCCGTACAATTACCAGGCACTTATTGTACATTGATAGTGTTGATGGCGTTTTTTGTTGTGAAGTACTTTTTTGGATATATAGGCGCAACAAATCCAACCTATTACAACGATATAAAAATATTTGAACTAAGCATAAGCGGAATCTTCTCAATATTGACTTTCTCATTAAGCAAATTAATCAAGAGACCTCTGAATATGGTGAAGCTTATCCTTTTACTTTTTTTATGAGGGATGATGCGACTGCAATTATTGCAGGCGCAAATGTTTTTGTTATATATGGCGCAATATATACTGATCAGCTTTGGGTTGATAAAAACCATAGAGGGCAAGGATTTGCTAAAGAAATTATGGACAAAGTGCATGAATTTGGTAAATTAGAAGGATGTAAAATCGCTACTGTACAAACAATGAGTTTTCAATGGGCGCGGTCTTTTTATGAGAAATTAGGTTATGAGAGGATTTTAAGCGAGCTGGTTATGTAAATAGTAGTAATTGTATCTTCATGAGGAAAAATTTATGAGGCCAGTTTGATATTAATAGTAAACACAATTTAAGGTTTAACATTTATGAAAAAGAGAATATTAACAGGAGATAGACCAAGTGGAAAATTACATTTGGGTCACTATGTAGGGTCATTAAGAAACAGAGTTTTACTGCAAGATGAATATGAGCAGTATGTTATGGTTGCTGATGTTCAGGGCCTAACTGATAATTTTGATAACCCAAAAAAGATTACAGATAATGTATTTGAAGTTGTTAAAGATTATCTTAGCGTTGGAATAGATCCTAACAAAACAACCATTCTGATCCAATCTCAAATACCTCAAATTGCTGAATTAACAATATATTATCTAAATTTAGTTTCTTTAGGGCGCCTAGAACGTAATCCAACAGTAAAATCAGAAATACAGCAAAAAGGTTATGGAGGCACAATACCAGCAGGATTTTTTTGTTATCCTATCAGCCAAGCTGCGGATATAACAATATTTCAAGCGGAATGCGTTCCAGTAGGAGATGATCAAATTCCTATGATAGAACAAGCAAATGAAATAGTAAGGAGATTTAATCGAATATATCAAACTAACTGCTTAAAAGAATGCAGCTATCTTCTAAGCAACTCTTCAAGGTTAGTTGGAATCGATGGAAAAGCCAAAGCAAGTAAATCACTTGGTAATGCAATTTATTTATCAGATGGTCCTGAAGATATCAAAAAGAAGGTCTTTCGAATGTATACAGACCATAATCATCTCAAAGTATCAGATCCAGGAAATGTTGACGGGAATGTTGTTTTTGCATATTTAGATGCATTTCACGAAAACAAAGAGGAAGTTTTTGGATTAAAAAGTCATTATAAAAAGGGCGGGCTTGGAGATACTACTATTAAAACGATTCTTAATGAAACATTACAAAATCTATTGACTCCAATTAGGCAAAAAAGAGCAAATATTTCTAATGAAGAAGTTCGTGCAATACTAAAAACAGGAACTTCTAAAGCTTGTAATGTTGCTGAAGAAACAATGCAAATAGTTAGAAAATCAATTGGATTAAAATACTATGAATAAAAAATCTTAGATTCAATATCTTAAAACAAGGGGATATATTGGTATCTGACCATGAACTTAAGAGGTTGTTACGATATCAAATAATACTTTACCGTCCATTTATAAATATACTACACTGAATCATAACACAGATGGTGCCGGATGTCGGATTCGAACTGACGACCTACCGCTTACAAGGCGGTTGCTCTACCACTGAGCTAATCCGGCCTAATTACTTATAAAGACTTATGACTGCTCTTCCCTAGCTTTCTTTAGTTCTTTTTTAGATAACTTAATCGTTCTAGCTTTTACCTTTGTTTCAAACTTTTTGTTTAACTTACTTGGTAATTTTATATCAGTGTTTGTAATGAATTTAAAAATTCTATCTGTTGGAATAGCTCCATGGTTTAACCAATACTCTATACGATCAGATTTTAACATTAAGCGTTTTTGATGATCAGAAGAGAGTAGGGGGTGGTATGTGCCAACAATTTCAAGAAATTTACCATCTCTTTGAGTTCGAGCGTTAGCTACAACTATTCTATAAAAAGGTCTATTTTTTGAACCCCATCGGGCTAAACGAATTTTAACTGCCATATAATATAAATTAACTATTTATTTAATCTTCTCTTCTTTGAACATAACATGCTTACGCACAATAGGATCATACTTCCTAAATGATAACTTCTCTTGTTGTTTTTTAGGATTACGTTTTTTAACTAAGAAAAAACCAGTACCTGCAGCACTTACAATTTTTACCAATAAACTTTTAGCTTTTTTACTCATGTAAGAATATCTCAATAAAACATTCAAGTAGAATATATCTTACTTTAAGATTTAGTCAAGATAAATATAAGTATTCATTGCAATATTTAAAAAATAATTGATGCTAAAACTGACGTTATTGAAGATAAGCAATGCTAATTCCGCTAAATATTTTCTTAGTAAAGCATTGAAATCTATATCAGAATGTTCGCATCCAAGCTCTGTTAATACTGACAAGAATCCTGCTATGGCACTGCTTGACAAAATAATTGATATAAATGCGAATTTAGGATAAGAAAACTATAAAACCCAGTTTGCAAAAGGAATAGCTAGGAGTTAAAATGATTTTTTTAACTAAAAACCACTCCTCATGAAAAAATGTATCACAACTTTATATTGTCTCATAGATGATTTTTGT
>JBGCFO010000003.1:0-80036 GCA_045106955.1 Rickettsiaceae bacterium
TTTAGAGCGCTGTCAGTCTCGTAACGCACGAGCGCAACGAAACCATATTTTTATGTCTATTTATGCCTGGTTAATCAAATTTAAGCGCAGGATTTTAGAAGGCATTTCTTTTTATCGGCAGGATTGGGAGATTATCAAACCGGCAATTTCGTTAAGAATGAGGAGTATTTTGACAACTACCTAAAGTTTTAGCGCGAAACTCCTGTTTAATATTTTTTCAGATAATTTCAACTTATCTATTAATTTTAAAGTTAATTCATTTTGATCACTTAGTAAATTTATTCTTTCGTTATAAGAATTTTTTAAAGTATTATTTATAATATCTGTTTTAAATAGCCAATATGGGTTGCTATAATTTGATAATAATTTCATAGCAATCGCTCTTGACTTCTTATCTAGATTATTTAGAGCTTTATTAAATGATTTTTGATCAGCGATATTTTGCCTTGATAGAATATTAATAACTCTTAATTCTTTATTTAAATTATTTAAAGTGTTATTACTAACTATGAATGATTTTTTAAGATCTTTTATTGACAAATCATTTTGATTATCTGAGATTTTTTGCATTAAAGATTCATAACGATCTTTGAATTGACCAGCGACAGATTTTTTATATTCCTTCATTGATTTTTTAATCAATTCAGATCTTTGAAATTTATTCTTTGATAAAAAACTCTCTAACAGATCCTTACGTGGAATTATTTGATTAAATATTTGCGTTAATTGTGAATTACTTGGATTATCTTTTAGTTCTTGATTGTTCAATACAAAGCCAATATAACGTCTGTGAGAGTTATATATTTTTCTTAGTGATTGTGATGTTTGTTGTTTTGATTGTTGCTGAACTAGATCTATAATGCCATGGATTATCTTCAATTGATATAGGAAATCTTCTTCCGCTTGATAATGCCTATCTAACATCGCTATTTGAGGCGAGTCTATAAAATTGAATTTTGACATATTTATATATTTAATTAAACATCGTAATACTTGTAGTATAAAGTATTAATAGATTTGTATGAAATAATTAACTATTTTTTAATAAAATTATTTGTCAATAGTTACTTTTATGTTAAAAACGTAAAAAAAGATTTATTAAATAGTTGAAATGATTGTATAATATTTTGAGGTAAACTTACTAAATTATACTGTCTATCCCAAGCATTTCCGTATATTTTATCCAAATTAGTAATTTTATCTGGAAAATCTAAGCCAAAAATAATAGATTTTAAAAGAATAAGAATCGTGAGATATGGGTCAGAATTAGGATTTGGTAATCTATATTCTAATCTTTTTGGATAAGATGCTGGAATACGAATAGCTACAGAACGATTATTATTTCCATATGAAATATGTGTAGGAGCCATATATTTATGATCTAATCTTAAATAGTCATTTTTCCTGGAATTAATTGCTAAAAATGTTTCTTCCATAAAATGACAGATAGACCTAGCGCTAAATTCATAAAGATTTTCTTTTATTGTTCTATTAGATATAGATATAAAATTAATGTGAAAATGCATAGAATTGCCATAATCATTAAAATAAGGTTTTGACTCTAAATTTGCTACGCCAGATAACTGCTTTGCGCAATTTTTAATATCATTAATAATATTAATGATATTATCGCAATAATAGGCTAAATCTATTGTAGGATCTAATTGTACCTCGTACTGATTTAGACCATCTTCTTTTTGTAATTTATATCCCAAAATCGATTCAAAAAGATTTATGTCAATGTTCTGACTTAAATAAAATTCAATTTCTACCCCAACACATAAAATCAATTGATGCTTCTCCTGTAATTGACTCATGGCACGCTCTAAGTAATTGCCTTTTCTACAAGTATCTGATAATTTACTAATGATTTGAATTATATCGTGAGTTTGAGGGTCGTCATTAATCATGTTAAATAATCTTGTATTAAACAAAGTTGATTATAAAATCTTTGATAAAACTCATAAACAACTTACTGGTATTTACGCTAAATATAAAATTTCAGATCCAACAAAATTACCAGAAATCCAAAAAAATCTTGAATCTATCAAATCTGAATTAGATGGCAAAAAAATTCTTATTCTAGAACAAATACATAGCAATCATGTTGTGAATGTTAATAGCGAAAATATAACAAATTATTATAATAAAGAATATCAAGCTGATGCATCTGTAACAAGTTCTCCTGGCATTATTCTGGCAATACAAACGGCTGATTGCGTCCCAGTGTTGCTTAGCTGCGCTAGTGGTCAAGTCATTGGAGCAGCGCATTGCGGTTGGAGAGGCGCAAAAGCTAATATTATAAAAAATACAATAGAAATGATGAAATCTAAAGGTTCTAGCGATAATATATACGCAGTTATTGGCCCTTCTATTGCTCAAAAATCTTATGAAGTAGACTTAGAGTTTTATCATGGTTTTATAAAAGATAACATAGCATACAAACAATTCTTTTTAAGCTCTAGCAAATCTCAAAATCATTATTTATTTGATATAAAAGCATTCGTACAGTATAAACTTAATCAAATGAATGTCACGACAATCATAAATAATTATGTTGAGCATGACACCTATTCTATGCCATTGAGATATTATAGCTATAGAAGATGTTGCCATACTCAAGAAATATACAATGGTAATATATTGTCAACAATTATGATAAAATAACTGATGGTATTTAAATTTCTAAAAATCAACAATTTTCAAAGAATTCCTTATAAATATATAATAACTTTATTAATTTCTACATTACTCGTGATGTTAATTGGGTTATATTATGCTCTATTTAACTCTCCAATTGATTACCAGCAAGGTGACATGGTAAGAGTAATGTATGTGCATGTGCCATCTGCATGGATGTCACTAGGAATTTATACATTTATCTCTATATGTAGTGTATATGGCATCGTGTGGCGTACCAGAATATCTTACCTTCTAGCTATTGCTGCCGCTCCTATAGGTTGCGCATTTTCAATAATTACACTTGTTACCGGATCGATTTGGGGTAAGCCAATTTGGGGAACCTGGTGGGTTTGGGACGCGCGGCTTACATCGATGTTAATATTGTTTTTATTTTATTTAGCATATATCATAGTTGTAAATAGCGGAGATAACATACTCAGAGCTGAAAAGCCAGCTGAAGTGATATCTATTGTTGGATTTATCAATGTTCCAATTGTTAAGTTTTCAGTAGATTTATGGCACAGTTTGCATCAGCCATCTAGTATTTTTAGAAAGGCAGGTTTTGCTATAGACAATTCTATGTTAAAACCTTTATTGATTATGTTTGTAAGTTTTATATTATATTTTATATTACTATTAATTATAAGAACTAATATCTTGATATATAAAATTAAATTCAAAAATTTAAATAATTACTAATATGACATATATTGTTAATGATAAATGTATTAAATGTAAATACACAGACTGCGTTGAAGTTTGCCCTGTAGATTGTTTTTACGAAGGAGAGTTAATGTTAGTTATTAACCCAGATGAATGTATAGATTGTGGTGTATGCGAGCCAGAATGTCCAATTGGCGCAATTGAAGAGGAATCTATTGAAAATGCAAAATGGATAACAATTAACAAAAATTTTTCAAATATCTGGCCTAAAATCATCGAGAAAAAACCCCCTCTTGCAAATGCAAAACTATATGAAACAGAAAAAAATAAATTTGAAAAATATATAAAATAAAAATTCTAATTAGGTGATATTTAATAACTTATGAATCATTTACTTTGTTAGATAAATATTTTGCAGCATCAATACCTAATGTTTTAGCATCACTAACTTCGCCATAAGAAGTATAAAACTCAATATTAGATCCATCTGGCTTAGATAACATTGATTGTAATTTTATTTTATTACTATCGAGATATTGAATATGTGCAGCTAAAGGCGTATCACAGCTTGCATTTAAATACTCAACAAATGCTCTTTCACCTTTAATAACATCCCAAGTGCGAATATGATTAATATCTGAACATATCCTTTGCATCGCATTGTCACCATTTCTAATTTCCATGGCAATAACTCCTTGTCCAGGAGACGGTATCATCTGATCTAATGGTATAATATAACAATAGGATTTATCAAATATCCCTAATCTTTTTAATCCAGCGAGAGCCATTACCGTAGCATCGATAATATTGCTATAAAATTTTTCCATTCTTTTATTGATGTTGCCACGAAAATGTGTAAATTGTAAATCTGGCCTGTATTTTTGCAATATCAACTTTCTTCTCATTGAAGATGTTCCTATCAAGGCTCCATGCTTTAAATTCTCAAGTTTTACATGAGAAATAAATACATCCATCGCATCTTCTCTTTCTAAAACTCCGGCAAGTTCAAATTGATTAGATAATATTCCTGGCACATCCTTTAAAGAATGTATAGCGATATCTATTTCATCATTTAACAATGCTAGCTCTAATTCCTTTATAAATAAAGCTTTACCACCAATATCATATAAACTCTTATCTAGAATTTTATCCCCAGAGGTGATAATTGGAACAATAGATATTTCTATATCTGTAGTAAATTGTTTAATTTTATCGGCGACTAAATTTGCTTGTATTAAAGCTAATTTACTTGATCTTGTGCCAAGTCGTATTTTCATGCGAAACTAAACTGGCTTTGTTGTCTTAATCTATCATTGCTAATTTTAGCATTAGCTCCAAGTATTAGAGGGTGATTATAATTGCCATGACCTACACCATCTATATAATAAACTGGTATATCTTTGTCCATATTTTGTGATACAAAAATTTGAACAATATTTTCAATATTGCTTCCACAATTAATAAAATCACCAAATAGTAATGCTTTTAAATTATCAAATGCGCCAACATTCTTTAAATATGTAAGATTTCTATGGATCACATATGGCTGCTCGTTGATTTCTTCTATTAATAATATTTTATTATTAAAATTAGGGGTAGCTTTAGTTCCAATCAAATTGCATAAAATAGTAAGATTACCACCTATTAACTGGGCTTCGCAATCATTTAAGCGTTGATTTATAGAGCGAAGCGCTAAATCTATTTTGGAACCATAAAGCACCGAGATAACGTCATATATTGCATGTTTTTGCTGAGAAAGCAGAGATGTCAAAACGGAGGTATGGATACTAGGCATATTATAATATTGATTAAATATAATATGCAAAGCGGTAATATCGCTAAAACCAATGAGCACCTTATGAGATAAAGGTTTTACTTTAAGTGCATCATTGATTAATTGAGTAGATCCATAACCTCCTCTAAATGCCCAAATAATCTTTACTCTTGAATTATTCAATGCGTCATGCAAAGATTCTAGTCTAGATTTATAAGGAGAAGCAAAAAATGGTAGAACATCTCCAGAGAAAATATCTTTATTATAACTAACCTGAAAACCATGTTTTGATAGCAATTCTTTAGCTTTAAAAAGTTTACCTTTTGCATTATAACATCCAGAACCTGGTGCTATAATATATATTAGATCTTCTGATTTGTTAAATTTTACCATTTTATCTATTAACGTTTATTGTCGCTCAATCACTTTACTCAATATATCGTTCATACGTTTTACAAAACTAGCAACATCATGGATTGATTCACCTTCTACAATACAAGCTTCATCAAAGATTATTTTCACCAAATCACTATTATCTATTGTAGCATTATCTATCAAATCCTTGTTAATTTTTTCAATTATATTATTATTTGGATTGATCTCAAGGATCTTTATGGAAGCATTAGAAAGTTGTTTTTGTTCCATTAAAAAACGCTCCATACGCATATCCATACCTTGATTTGATACAACTAAACAAGCTGGACTTGATGTCAATTTCTTAGAAATTTTAACATCCTTTACAGTTTCTCCAAGAACTTCTTTAAAATAATCTATCAATTTTGTGTATTGATCATTTGTTACATCTTTAGTGTCACTATTTTTCTTTGATGAATCATTTGAATCCAAATCAATGTCACTTCTTGTTACTGATTTAATTTCATAATCTTGATATTTACTGTTAATATTCACCCAAAAATCATCTACATTATCTGTAAATAATAAAACATCAATTTTTTTATTTAAAAATCCTTCAATTTGAGGGCTGGCCAATAACTTCTCAGCGCTATCGCCACTTAAGTAATATATAGTGCTTTGATCTTCTTTCATATTAGATATATAATCATCTAAACTAATCATCTTTCCAGAAAGAGCGCTTTTAAAAATACTCACTTCTAATATCTTGTTATGATCACTTGTTGCTTCGCATAAGCCTTCTTTAAGTACTGCACCAAAATTTTTCCAAAATTTATCATTATATTCATCTATAGATTCATCTTTTTTCTTCTTTAGTTCAGTTAATACTTGGTTTGTAATAATTTGGTTAATTTTGTCTATTTTAGAGCTATGCTGTAAAGTTTCTCTGCTAATGTTTAATGGCAAATCCTCTGAATCTACAACACCTCTGATGAAACGTAAATATGAAGGTATAATGTTGATATTTTCATCTCCAATAAGCACCCTTTTTATGTATAATTTTACTCTATGCTTACGATCTGGGTGAAATAAGTCAAAAGTTTTAGTAGATGGAATGTAAAGTAAACTAATGAATTCTATTACTCCTTCGCGCCTGTTATGCATACGAAGCCATGGATCATCTGGAGAATGTGAAACAGATTTATAAAATTCTTTATAAGCTTCTTCTGTGATATCTGATTTTGATCTAGTCCATATCGCAGAAGAAGAGTTAACTTGCTCCTCATTACCATCTTCATCAACTAAATAAATTGGTATTGCGATATGGTCAGAATATGTATTTAAAATATTTCTTAGTCTAAAATTATCTAAATATTGATCTTCTCCTCCTTTGATGTCTAAAGTAATCTGCGTTCCTTGTATATCAAATTCTGGTTCATCTGATACGGTATAACCACCAACACCATTAGATTCCCATTTATACGCAAGATCTTCGTTAGCTTTTTTGGAAATAACTGTAATTTTATCTGCAATCATAAACGCAGAATAAAAACCTACTCCAAATTGACCTATAAGTAAATTATCCTTTTTTTCATCACCAGATAGTTGTTTTAAAAAACCTTGAGTACCAGATTTGGCAATCGTTCCCAAATGTTCTATTAAATCCTCTTTGTTCATTCCAATTCCATTATCAATAATAGATAAAGAACGATCTTGTTTGTTTATTTTTACTGTTATTTTAAAATCATTACTTTTATTTTTTAATGATTGATCGGTTTGAAGTAAATATCTCAACTTATCGCATGCATCAGAAGCATTAGATATTAATTCACGAATACAAATATCCTTATTCGTGTAAAGAGAATGTATCATTAAATTTAATACTTTATCTACTTCCGCTCCAAATTCTCTTGATTCTTTAGTCATATTATTCCTTTAGTAATTTATTGATATATATACTTATATAATAATTAATATAGGATTTTAAATAGAGCGAGTAATGATCTTATAAATTAAATTGATTTAATTTATAATTACCATTAATAATAACACTTTGAATTACTCAAGTATCAGATTAAAGCTAGCAGCGGTTTTGTTGACACGCTGAATAAAGCGTTTCTTACCAAAAATCTCTAGCATTTCAAATATACCAAGAGAAGATTCCATGCCAGTCATCAACAACCTGATTGGCATAATAATTGCATGCAATTTAATATTATGACAATCAGCAACTTCCTTAAAAGTATTCTTAATGGTATGTTTATCAAACTTCCGTGTATCATTCAAGAGAAATATTAACTCTTTAATATATTTTATAGAGTTTGTAATAATTTTTTGATGATCCAATGATAGATTAATAGAATAATTAATAGTATAAATTTTAGCTAGTTCTATTAATTCTGGTATTAAATCTACCCTAGCTTTGATACTATCCATGACTCTTTCTATAGCATTGAATTCCTCTGAATTAATATTTATATGATCTTGAATAATCTGCATTAATTGAGAATTATCCATATTTTTAATATACCAACCATTTATATAACGCATTTTATCAAAATCTACTTTCGCAGGAGATCTTCCTATTTGATTCAGAGAAAACCATGTGATTGCTTGATCACGAGATATAATTTCATCATTGTTATGACTCCAACCAAGTCTAAGTAAGTAATTACATAAAGCATCTGGTAAATACCCCATTTCTTTATAAGCATCTACACCTAATGCGCCATGTCTTTTTGAGAGCTTTGCTCCATCTTGACCATGCATCAAGGACATATGAGCCATAACTGGTATTGTATAATTTAAAGCATTGTAGATCAAAATTTGTTTTGCAGTATTATTTAAATGATCATCACCTCTAATGATATGGGTAATGCCCATATCATGATCATCAACAACACAAGCAAGCATATAAGTCGCTATCCCGTCAGCTCTAAGTAAGATAATATCTTCTAGCTCTTTATTTTCGATAACAACATCTCCTTGTACAACGTCATGAATTACAGTTACGCCATCAATAGGAGCTTTAAATCGTATCACAGGATTCTGATCAGTTGGGTGCGTAGATTGATCAATATCACGCCATTTACTTTTAAATGGAGTATAATTTCTTGCATCTTGTTTAACTTCATCTACTTTTGGCTCAAAGCAATAATATGCTAATCCAATTTCAACTAATTGCTTAGCCACTTGCTTATATCTTTCTATTCTGTCAGATTGATATATTATTTCTCCATCCCATTTTAAATCAAGCCATTCTAGAGATTTTAAAATAGCATCTACATTCTCCTTGGAAGAACGATTAATATCTGTATCTTCTATTCTTAATAGAAATTTGCCGTTATGATGTTTTGCAAATAAATAATTAAATAAGGCAGTTCTAGCACCGCCTATGTGAAGTAAGCCTGTTGGAGATGGAGCAAATCTGGTAACAATATTCATAAGTCAACAATCATAATTCTTATCTATTAATTTTATTAGCGCTTTTAAGCTCATCTTGAGTATTTATACCAATTACCTCATTGGCATCTTGAGATACCATATAAGACACCATTTCTCCTCGAGATTTACAAACATCTATAATATCTGTGATATATAATTGTCTTTTATTCCCAAACTCCCTTAAATCCTCGATTTTCATATTTTTGATATCTTGAATATTTATATTTTTTTGAGAATTTGGTACTAAACAATATGCTAAATATTTATGAATAACTCCTGGCGCAAATGCCATAATACCAGAATTGCAAAGGGTAATTTTACTCTCTTCTTGAGATGCGTATTGTGACTCAACAATTTTAACAAACTGCCCTTCTTTATCAGTAACAATTCTACCATATGCATTTGGATTGTCTGCATTAAATGCTAATGTAACAACGCTAGATTTTGTTGTTTGTAAGTGTTCTACTAATGCCTTTATAGTACTGTGTTTTATAAATGGATGATCTCCATAAATCAATGCTAAAGTTACACTAGGATCTATAAGATCTATTCCAGAAAATATAGCATGAGCAGTACCTAGAGCTTCTTCTTGTATAGCAAATTCACATATATTGCTATATTTTTCAGTATATTGAGATAATGTTTTTGATTGAACTAGTATAATATCATTAGTAATTTTACTTACATTTGATATGACCATGTCTAACATGGTTCTCGCCCCGATTAAATGTAGTACCTTATGTTTTTGTGATTTCATTCTTTTGCCCATACCGGCAGCAAGAATAATCACTTGAGTATCATTAATGAGTATATTATTCTTAGTCATTTAATAGAATCTGGTAAATATTATCTGATATTGTATAATTGCTGAATATCGACTTAACATCATCATTATCTTCTAAGACATCATGTAACTTCAGCAAAGTTTCAGCTCGCTCTTGATCTTCAATGACGACATTATAATGAGAAATACTATTCCAACCAATCTCTGATTTATCGGCATCTCCATAAGTTTTAGATAATGATTCTTGAGTAGATATAAAATTCTCAATATCTGTATAAACTATGACTGTATCATCAACAGATTCAATATCTTTTACGCCCAACTCAATTGCATCTTCAAAAAATTTATCTAAATCTGTGATATTAGAATATTCAATTATTCCACAATGATCAAACATAAAAGCAACGCTTCCTTGTTCACTCAAATGACCACCAAATTTTGTCAGTGTAGATTTAATGTCAGATGCCGCACGATTTTTATTATTAGTTAATGCTTCGATAATAACAAATACACCACCTGGCAAGCAACCTTCGTATCGCATATCAAAATATATTTCATCATTTTTTGGATCTGATGCTTGAGATATTGCTTTATCAATTCTATCTTTTGGTAAATTATAATTACGAGCTGCGATAATAGCCGACTTCAATCTAGGATTATGACCTGGATCTGGCATTCCAAGCTTTACAGCCATCATAATTTCACGCACTAATTTTGTGAAAATTTTTGCACGTTTTTTATCCTGACTTCCCTTGCGATGCTGAATATTTTTAAATTTTGAATGCCCTGCCATAACACTATAAGATTAATATATGAGTTCTTCTATCAAAATCATAAGCAAAAGTCAAACGATTCAATCATGTCTATGAAGATTTCTAGAGACTTTTAAACTCATTCATTATTTGTAACTGGACATTCCATTTAATTTGATTTATGTATACTATCCATATAAAAACCAGTGCCAACAGGAATTCTTTTTCCAACTATTACATTTTCTTTTAATCCTCTTAGCTTATCTACCTTACCACTAACTGCAGCATCTGTTAAAACTCTGGTAGTTTCTTGGAACGAAGCCGATGAAATAAATGATCTTGTCTGTAACGCTGCTTTTGTAATACCTTGTAATATTCCAATTGCTTTTACTGGTTTTCCACCTTCTTGCATCAATTTTTCGTTAATTTCATTTAATTGATGATAATCAATTTTTTCTCCAGGAAGTAATACAGAATCTCCAGAATCTAGAATCTCAACCTTTTGTAACATTTGTTGTATAATGACTTCAATATGTTTATCATCAATTTTTACACCTTGTAAACGATATACAGCCTGTATTTCTTTAACCATATAACGAGATAAAGCTTCTACTCCCATTACTTTTAAAATATCTTGTAATACAGGATGCCCATCAATTAATATATCGCCCTTCTTAACAAAATCCCCTTCATTAACAACTAAGTATTTACCTTTAGGGACCATGTATTCGATTTGATCTATTCCTTCATTTGCAGACTTTAAAATCACTTTTCTTTTGGACTTATAATCAGCGCCAAATTCTATATAACCATCAATATCAGCAATTACAGCATGATCTTTTGGTTTTCTAGCTTCAACTAATTCAATTACTCTAGGTAGACCGCCAGTTATATCTCTTGTTTTACTAGAAGTTTTTGGCACACGAGCCAATATAGCTCCAACATCAATCACCTCACCATCTTCTACGTTAAGCACAGCATTAACAGGTAAATGGTATTTTGCTTCTGCATTATTAGGTAAATATATAGGTTCTTTAGTTTTAGGATCTATCAATTGAATCCTAGGGCGTAATTCAACTCCTCTGGAATATTGCTTTGATTCTATAATGGTTTTATTGATAATACCTGTAGTTTCATCGGTGATATCTCTTACAGATGATCCGTTAACTAAATCTTTGAATACAACTTTACCTGCCTTATCAGTTATTACTGGTATATTATAAGGGTCCCAATTTGCCATTTTTTGAGATTTTTTTACCTTATAACCATCATCAACCATAATTCGAGCACCATAAGGTATTCTATAACGTGCTTTTTCATTTTTTTGAGAATCTAATAATAATATTTCACATGATCTGCTCATTACGATTTGACAACCAGATGCATCCATTACAAAATTACGATTTAATATTTTAACTGTTGAATCGTGAGAAGCTTCAGCAGAAGACACTTCTGCACCTCTAGTTGCTGCGCCGCCAATGTGGAATGTTCTCATAGTTAACTGAGTACCAGGTTCTCCAATTGATTGAGCTGCAACAATTCCTATAGCCGATCCAATGGATACTATCTTACCTGTAGCAAGATCTCTACCATAACATTTAGCGCATACGCCATTAATATGCTTTGCTTGACATTTAAGAACAGATCTTACATTTAAAATATCAAGGCCTATAGCTTCAATTTGATCTAGTTTAATTTCATCTATTAAAGTGCCCGAGGTAAATAATAATTCATTGTTAATTGGATTATAAACGTCGATAGATAAAACACGCCCTAATACTTGATCTGATAAAGGCACTATTACCTCTCCACCTTCAATGATTGACTTAACTTCAATCCCTTCTTTTGTCTGACAATCATATTCCGTCACTACACAATCTTGAGCAACATCTACTAAACGTCTTGTTAGATAACCAGAATTTGCTGTTTTTAACGCTGTATCAGCTAGGCCTTTACGAGCACCGTGTGTAGAGTTAAAATATTCAAGAACATTAAGCCCTTGTTTAAAATTTGATGTAATTGGAGTCTCTATAATTTCACCAGATGGCTTTGCCATTAGTCCTCTCATTCCAGCAAGCTGCTTGATCTGCGCAGGTGACCCTCTCGCGCCAGAATGAGCCATCATATATATTGAATTTATTTTATTTTGATTATTATCATCCTTATTACTTAAGGATGTAATGGCGCTTAATACTGCAGATGCAACTTGATCTGTACATTTTGACCAAGCATCGATTACTTTATTGTATTTCTCTCCATAAGTAATTAACCCATCTGAGTATTGATTCTCAAACTCTTTTACTTCTTCTAGAGCTTTATTCACGTAGTTTGATTTTGACTCTGGTGTAACCATATCATCCATGCCGAATGATATACCAGATAAACAAGCATATTTAAAACCAAGTTGCATTAATTTGTCTGCAAAAATTACAGTCTCTTTTTGTGTGCAATGCCTATATACCGTATCTAAAACAGAAGAAACATCTTTTTTGGTCATCACTTTATTAATCAGTCCAAAATGAACGTTAATACTAGTTTTTGGCAATAATTGGTTTAAGATTAATCTACCAGCTGTTGTTTCAATGATCATAGTAGAATATTCTTTTTCAGCATTGACAACTTCCATTCTAAATTTAATTTTAGAATGAATGGTAATGCATCTATTGTGTATTGCGTGCTCAACTTCTGACATATCACAAAAAGTCATACCTTCTCCTAAGTCACCTTCAAACATCAATGTTAGATAATATAAGCCAAGTACAATATCTTTATCTGGTACGATAATCGGCACTCCATTTGCTGGGCTTAAGATATTATTAGTTGACATCATTAAGACCCTAGCTTCTAATTGAGCTTCAATTGATAATGGAATATGAACAGACATTTGGTCACCATCAAAATCTGCATTAAAGGCCGTACAAACTAAAGGATGTAGCTGTATTGCTTTACCTTCAATTAAAAGCGGTTCAAATGCTTGAATTCCTAATCTATGCAATGTAGGAGCGCGATTGAGCAAAACCGGATGCTCTTTAATGACATCTTCTAATACATCCCAAACCTCTGGCTTTTCCGCTTCTACCATTTGCTTTGCAATACGAATAGTTGATGCAATTCCGCATAATTCAAGCTTAGCATAAATAAACGGCTTAAATAATTCTAGCGCCATTTTTTTAGGCAATCCGCATTGATGTAATTTTAACTCTGGGCCAACTACAATCACAGAACGACCAGAATAATCCACTCTTTTACCTAGGAGATTTTGTCTAAAACGTCCTTGCTTGCCCTTTAACATATCACTAAGAGATTTGTATGGTTTTTTGTTTGAATTTTTCATTGGTTTACCACGACGACCATTGTCAAACAAAGAATCAACAGATTCTTGTAGCATACGCTTCTCATTGCGTATTATAATATCAGGAGCTCTAAGCTCTATTAACCTACGCAATCTATTATTTCTATTAATTACACGTCTATATAATTCATTTAAATCAGATGTAGCAAACCTACCGCCATCTAACATCACCAACGGTCTTAAATCAGGTGGGAGAACAGGCAGTACATCCATCACCATCCATTCTGGACGATTTCTAGAGGAGATAAATTCTTCTACTAATTTTAAACGCTTAATATATTTCTTTTTCTTCATTTCAGAATTAGTAGAATGCAAATCTTGCTTTAATTGATCACGCACAGAATGCAAATCAATACTAGATAATAGTTGTTTAATCGCTTCAGCTCCAATTGAAACAGTAAAACTATCATCACCATATTCATTATATGCAGATTCAATTTCTTCTTCCGACAAGATATCAAATTGTTTTAACTCAGAAATTCCAGGATCTATTACTATATAACTTTCAAAATATAATATTTTTTCTATATCTTTTATCATTAAATCAAGTAATGTAGCGATTTTGGGAGGCACTGATTTTAAAAACCATATATGAGCAACTGGAGCAGCTAATTCTACATGACCCATACGCTCTCTACGAACTTTTGCAGTTGTAACTTCAACTCCGCATTTTTCGCAAGTTACGCCACGAAATTTCATGCGTTTATACTTACCACATAGGCATTCATAATCTTTAATTGGTCCAAAAATCTTTGAACAAAATAACCCATCTTTCTCAGGTTTAAAGGTACGATAATTAATAGTTTCTGGTTTTTTAATTTCTCCAAATGACCAAGAACGTATAGTGTCTGAACTTGCAATACCGATTCTAATCTGATCAAATGTGTTACTATAGGAATTATTAAAATCTATTATTTTCATATCTACTTACCTTTTATCTAAATCTTATTAATTATTATTATCATCATCTGATTCAAACCTTAAATCCAATCCTAATGATAGCAATTCTTTCCACATCACATTAAATGATTCTGGCACGCCATATTTTAATTCAGAATCTCCTCTTACAATATGCTCGTATAATTTAGTTCTACCAACAACATCGTCAGACTTAACTGTCAGCATTTCTTGCAAAGTATACGCTGCACCGTAAGCTTCTAGCGCCCAGGTTTCCATCTCGCCAAATCTCTGACCGCCAAAATAGGCTTTACCACCTAAAGGTTGTTGAGTAACTAAACTATATGGACCGATAGAACGAGCATGTATTTTATCATCTACTAAATGGTGCAATTTTAAAAGATATTGGTAACCAATTGTAACTTTTCTATCGAAATACTCTCCGGTTCTACCATCAATTAAACGAATTTGACCAGAATCGTCTTGACCAGCTAATTGCAGCATAGATTTAATATCATCAATTTTTGCTCCATCAAAAACTGGAGTTGAAAAATATACGCCTTTCTTTAGATTTTTACATAATTCTAAAAATGCAATATCAGATAATTTAGTGATATTTTCACTCATTCCATCTTTAGATCCTGCGTAAATTTTATTTACAAATTCTCTTAATTCTTGAAGGTTTTCACCGTGATTATTATACTCATCTAGTAAATTATTAACCTTCCTTGTTAAATTAAATGAAGCATATCCCAAATGAGTTTCTAAGATTTGACCAACGTTCATACGAGAAGGAACGCCCAATGGATTTAAAATAACGTCTACTACTGTACCATCTTCTAAAAATGGCATATCTTCTTCTGGAACTACTCTGGAAATCACGCCTTTATTACCGTGTCTTCCAGCCATCTTATCTCCCTGCTCTAATTTACGCTTTGTTGCAACATAAACCTTGACCATTTGAAAAACTGCTGGAGGAAGATCATCTCCCGCTTGTATGGATTCTACCTTTTTAGTAAAACGATCATCCATTAGTTTTTTCTTAGCAGTATAATGATCTTTAATTTGAATAATACGATCCATAGTCTCTATATCTTCTACTTCAATATCCCATATTTTATTATTAGGGATAGCTTTTAGTGTTTCATCGGTTAGAGATTCGCCAGATTTAACAAAATTATTAAGATTCTTAGATGCTTTTTGCTCTTTCAATAATTGACGAATACGTATACAGGCAAAATTTTCAATAATTGCCATTTCATCTTTCATATTCTGCATCAATTTTTCAATTTCTTGTTTCTCTATAGAAATAGAACGTTCATCTTTATCTATACCTCTACGAGAAAAAACTGTAACGTCAATAACGACGCCGGAAACATCTGGAGGTACTCGCAATGATGTATCACGCACATCAGAAGCTTTTTCACCAAAAATAGCGCGTAATAATTTTTCTTCTGATGTAACTGGCGATTCGCTCTTTGGAGTAACTTTGGCAACTAATACGTCCCCTTGCTCTACCCTAGAACCGATACAAACTATACCAGTTTCATCTAAATGTCTTAATTGCTCTTCGCTTACATTTGGTATATCGCGAGTAATTTCTTCTGGACCAAGCTTAGTATCGCGTGTAACAACTTCAAATTCTTCTATATGAATTGAAGTATATACATCGTCCTTCACTATTCTCTCTGAAATTACAATTGAATCTTCAAAATTATATCCATTCCAAGATAAAAATGAAACAAGCACATTAGCTCCTAATGCTATCTCTCCATTATCCGTACTAGATCCATCAGCAATAATATCTCCCTTATCAACATATTGACCAATTTTGACCATTGGTCTTTGATTAATACATGTATTGTGATTAGATTTTTGAAATTTCAATAAATTATATACATCAATATTTGGCACATCGCTATCATTTTCATCTGAAATACGTATAATAATACGCCTAGAATCTAGATATTCAACCACTCCAGAGTTTAAAGCTACAAGTGCAGCTCCAGAATCTTTTGCAACAATTTTTTCTACCCCAGTACCAACAAACGGAGCTTTACAACGAACTAATGGCACAGCTTGACGCTGCATATTTGAACCCATCAATGCTCGATTAGCATCATTATTCTCCAAAAATGGGATTAAAGACGCTGCAATTGAAACTACCTGCATAGGCGTAACATCAATAAAATGCACTTGAGATGGGGGTAGTAAAGCGAAGTTACCATTTCCGATTCTGCAATTAATCATTGCATCTTGCAATTTACCAGATCTATCCATAGCAACATTGGCTTGTCCAACATTATATTTTTCTTCTTCTATCACAGATAAATATACAACTTCATTTGTTACAATGCCATCAACTACTTTCCTATAAGGAGTTTCAATAAATCCATATTTATTAATTCTAGTATATGTCGCCATAGAATTAATTAAACCAACATTACTACCTTCTGGAGTCTCAATAGGGCAAATCCTTCCATAATGAGTAGAGTGCACATCACGCACTTCAAAACCTGCACGATCACGACTTAAACCACCAGGTCCTAATGCAGAAAGACGACGTTTATGAGTCACTTCTGATAAAGAATTAGTTTGATCCATAAATTGAGATAATTGGGATGATCCAAAAAATTCTTTCAATATAGATACAAGGGTCTTAAAATTCACTAAATCATTAGGCATTGCAGAATCGATATTTGTAGCAGACATTATCTCTGATGCTGTCCTAAATACCCTAATTAAACCAAGTTGAAATTGATTGTAAACCAACTCCCCTACTGACCTAATTCTTCTATTTCCTAAATGATCAATGTCATCAACCTGAGCATTCCCATCTTTAAGTTTTAAAAATTCTTTAACAATATATTTTATATCTTCTTGAGTTAAAGTGCATTGATTCTCTTCGTGCAAATCCAAGCCTAATTTAGCATTGATTTTGATACGTCCAACATTTGATAAATCATATCTTGCTGGATCAAAAAATGAATTATACAATAAAAATTTAGCTGCTTCTACTGTCGGCGGTTCTCCTGGGCGCAAAATTCTAAATATATCAACTAACGCTGAGTTTTGATCGGAATTTTTATCAAGAAATATTGTGTTTCTCATGTAAGCAACTTGCTGAGATTGAACATCCAACAACTTAATAGATTCAATTCCTAAAGTATTAATTAAATTTATTCTCTCCTCATTTAGCACATCGCCTATTTGCAATAATAATACACCTTCATTATCAAATACATCCTGAGCCAAACATTGATCAATTAGTTGCATTGGATTAATAACAACATTCTTTAATCCTTGAGAAGCCAATTTTTTAGCTATACGAGTAGTAATTTTTTGCTTTTCTGATAACAGAACTTCTCCAGTCTCAGCATCAATTAAGTCGTATTTTAGCCTATTTGGAGTAATTTTTTCAGGATCAAAGGATACAATCCATTTATCATCTTTAATAAAATACTCTATAGAATCATAATAAAAAGAGAATATGTCATATTTCGACATACCAAGAGCATAAAGTAACGTCGTAGCGTATAATTTGCGTTTTCTATCAATTCTAAAATATACAATATCTTTTGCATCAAATTCAAAATCAAGCCAAGATCCTCTATAAGGTATTACTCGAGCAGAGTACAGCAATTTACCAGAGGAATGAGCCTTGCCATTATCATGATAAAAAAATACTCCAGGCGAACGGTGCATTTGAGATACAATCACCCTTTCTGTGCCATTAATAATAAATGTAGCATCATTAGTCATCAATGGTATATCACCTAAATATACTTCCTGTTCTTTAATGCCTTTTATTTCTTTTACTGATGTATCTTCATCTACATCCCACACATTCAATCTTAAAGTAGCTTTTAAGGATGTAACATAACTCACCCCTCTCTTAATGCATTCTCTCACTTCATACTTAGGTTGACTTAAAGTGTATCGTACAAATTCTAAACTTGCCATTCCAGATTGGTTATGTACAGGCAGAATAGAATTGAAAATTGACTGCAATCCGCTATCCTTACGCTCTCCATCTATAACGTCATATTGTAAAAATTGATTCATATAAGACTCAAGTTGCATATCTATCAAATTTGGTATCGATATAACTTGATCAATAGTTTGAAAACTTCTTCTAACTCGCTGTTTATAAAATAAAGGACGAACCATTAAACCCTCTCGTTTGCTAAATAACAAAATCTAAACTATACGTATATAAGCTGGTGTACACGTCATATAATCTAAATTAATTGGTAATAATATGAAATTAAACATTTATATATACTAAATAAATGAACGGTGTTTGATATTATATTTACGCAACTGATTCATCAAACTCAAATGATAAGCAAATAACTTACATCGTTCAATAAAACCATTTAGATACATAATATAACTCATATATAGATTAATTAGAATAAAAAAAGCAAAAGACCCAAGGTATTTTCTTAGAAAAGACAAACATCTAATTAATAGAACCGTTAAAAACACATAAGATTAGAATATATACGTACATATATAATACAAAACAAATAGAAATGAAAGAGAAAATAAACAAAAAATCAAGATTTATTTCAAAAAAATCTAAACACATATAATTACAACATATCTATACCAAATTTTACTAAAAATATATATTATATATTTATTATTTATTTTACTTTAAAACGATCAGTTATAAGTAAAAAATACGTAAATAAACATACGTTAATTACAACTCCAATAAAAACGCCTCTCAAGCTAGTATTAAACATACTGCTTATACATAATTCCCATAATAAAAATCCAAGAAATCCACAAATACTACAAAACAGCATATTTTTTTTGCTAATAACTAAATCAAATACGGCAAAAATAAATGGCACAAGAGCGAAAGAACTCCAAAATCCAGACATGAAAATCACTAAATCTATTACACTATCGAATAAAAGAGCGACGTATATCGATGCACTACCAATTGCAACATTGATAATACGAGCTGTCATTAGTAACTTTTTTTGATTTTTCCACTTATAGATTCCATAAAAAATATCCTTTGCACAAGTAATGGAGATTATATTTAAATCAGAATCTGCAGTTGACATCACCGCTGCAAAAAATCCAACAATTACTAACCCTTTAATCCCTAATGGCATAATATTGTCTATTAATGATAATAGAGCAATTTCTTTAGGTTGATCTGGATAAAAATGAAAAGCAAGTAATCCATTTAGTGTAACTAAAATCAAAAATAATAAATATATAGCTGATTTAATGTATATTGCCTTTATTGTAAAAGATGGATTTTTATTGATTAATATCCTCTTTATAAATGTTGGTTGAATAGAGATAACTGCAAATCCTAAAGCAATAGATATAGTATCGCTTATTAAATTTTTATTATCAAAAATATTATATTGATTGTGATCAATACTAGATATAAATTTATACAACCCCAAACTTTGTATTCCAACAATTGTAAGAACTGGTATCGCAATTGTTATTGCAAAAAATTGTAATAAATTTGTAAAAATAACAGATCTAAAACCACCTACTGTAGTATAAATTACTAATATACTATAACTAATCACTGTGCATAAAATATAATCTATATTTAAGGCATATTGAAAAATTCTAGCACTTACACTAATTTGCGCAGCTAAAAACCCAATAGAAATACAAATAACAGAAACACCAGAAATAATTCTGCCAGATATTCCATAATATTTGGCCATGATGTCCCCTATAGTATCAGTGCCATAATATTTTGCTATTCTTGGCACAATATATATTGCCACCAAAATATCTACAGGTATGGTTAAAATTAACCCATAACTATAAGATAAATTACCAACAAAAACTTTTTCTGCTAAACCAAATACAGTTCCACCGCCTATCGATGCAACAAAAATAGTAGCGATCAAGATTAGCAGATTATTTTGCGAACTATCAAAAACATTAGAGTAATATTTAAAATTACTTGAATTAGACCTTGAATATAATCCAACGAATAGGACTAGTAATAAATAAATACATAAAATAAAAACGTCAATCAATTGAGTATTTTTCTAACATAATTAATCAACAACAAAGCTGGTATAGTTATAACAATCATTAGTAAGAAAAAGCTATACCAACCAAAATTATGTACTACATAGCCAGAAACACTAGGAAAAATAGATCTAGATAATCCCATCATAGAAGAAAAAAATGAGTACTGAGTTGCTCTAAAAGCACCATAACATAAAGAAGAAATAAATGCGATATAAACAGCCATTGTCATACCTCCAGTAATTCCTTCCGATGCAATTACTATACACAACAACCATAATGTTTTACCATGAGCTTCTTGAAATAGAAATAAAATATGAGCTATAGCATGTAAAGATCCAAAGATTAATAATCCACGATAAATACTTAATCTTTTCATAGCTAAGCTTGCAATAAAACTTCCTATGATAGCAGAGATAATTCCAAAAAATTTTCCAACAATTGCAATATCAAAAGAATCATAGCCAAGATGCAGTAGAAATGGCTGAATCATAATACCAATAAAATTATCTGGTAATCTATATAGAATTAAAAATATTAAAATTACTGCAACATGCTTATATAAGCCAATATGAGCTATAATTTGTCTAAAAAACTTACTAAATACTAAATTATTTACTGCTGTATCAAAATATTTAGTTTTAGAACTTTTAAATGAATAAAATAATAAAATTGGAAAAAAACTAACAATTAATGCAAATAGTAAATATATTTTTTGAAATCCTATATAATTAGATAACATGATTGCTCCAGAGCTAGCGATTAACATGCCAACACGATATCCAAGCACGTAAAATCCAGATACTCTTCCTTGATCACTTCTGTTAATGATTTCTGTTTTAAACCCACCTAAAATACTGTCTTGAGTCGAGCTGCAAAATGAAATAAATAATGCAATAATGCCAAATACAAGAAGATTATGAGATGGGTTAACTATACTTAATAATAATATCAATACAATCATTAGAGAATGAATAACAACTAACCATGATAACCTATGGCCAAAAATATCAGCTAATTTACCTAGATAGATTGTATCTAATATTGGAGCCCAAATAAAATTAATGGCGTATGGGATAGAAATAATTGCAAACACTCCAATAGTTCGAATATCTATCTGATCTATAGCTAACCAGTAATTCAATGTGCTACCTGTTATAACCAGAGTAAAACCGCTAATAAAACCAAATAAACAAATAATAAATTCTGAATTATAATCTGTATTATTCTTAGGAATGTTACGAAATTTTTTTAAGCCTTGAAATATGTCGACCACCTTCAAATTTTGTTGATAAGAAAGATTCCACGATTTTTATCGCAAGATCATTATTAACTAATTTCGATCCAAGAACCAATACATTCGCATTATTATGCAAGCGAGATTTTTTTGCCATGAATTCGTCTGTGCACAAAGCTGCACGAATAGTAGATCTCCTGTTTGCTGCAATCGACATACCTATTCCTGTATCGCAAATCAAAATTCCTAAATCAGCTTCATCATTTTCTATAACATCAACAACAAAATCAGCGTAATCTGGATAATCAACAGAATCTTTATTATTATGAACACCTAAATCTCTTACTGAGATTTCAAGGTCCATTATATATTTTACAATTTCTTTTTTTAATAGATAACCTCTATGGTCACTCGCAATGGCAATGTGGTGAGCCTTCATCTTATGACAAAACTTGCTTTAAATTAATTGATAACAGATGTATTATATATTAATAATAATCCATATCATAATGAAAATTACTAAATTTTATGAATAAACCAAACAAAATTAAACTTTGCTTAATTTACACATTATTAATCAATAATTTAACAGGTTGTATCCAGCAAGATCCAGCTCCAATTCATTACAATCATAATAAAATTTATAGTAGATCTGGCGTTAAAGAAACAGGATCAATATCAATTCAGAACAACTCAGATCGAGAAGATGATGCAGACATCATATCAAAGGAAATATTAGTGCAAGAAAATGATTTGCAGGTAAATACTGAATATTTAACAAATTCACAACCTAATGTAAATTTTGTACTCCCAAATGAATATCAAGATCAACAAATCGTATATCACGAAGTTATGTTTGGAGAAACATTAGATCAGATAGCGAAAAATTATAACACCACTATCTCAGCGATACTTATATTAAATGACATAGATAGCCCATCTGATATTCATGAATCACAAATTATAAAAATTAAAACAACAAAAGATGTTATTAATCAATTAAATCAAAAAATTAACACAGATAATCAATTAAAACATATATCATTGATTAAGCCAGTCAATGGTAATGTCGTATCGCGCTTTGGCGAAAAAATGCCTGACGGATCAATTAATAAAGGCATAAATATTTCGACTGATGAAGGATCTGATGTTGTATCGGTAATCAATGGAAAGGTAATGCATGCAGGTTATGATGAAAAATTTGGAAATATTGTCATAATAGAATCAAAGCAATATAATTTAGCTATTGCGTACGCACATCTAGAAGAAAATCTTGTAAATGTAGGAAATATAGTTAAGCAAGACGAAGTCATTGGGTATGTTGGAAATACTGGTAACGTTAATTCTCCACAATTACATTTTGCCATTAGACAAAATAATGTTCCTATTGATCCTTTAAAACTGTTACCAAAATGATTGCTTGGCTATAGTGATATAACTAAATATATTTTATAATGACTAACTATTTTAATCTATTAAATTTAAAACAAACATACTCAATAGATAAAGATGAATTAGAGAATAATTATCTAAAAATGCAGGCGAAATATCACCCAGATAATATTAACTACCAGGAAGATAGACTAGAGTTTTTAGAAAAATCTAGTATTCTTAATAATGCTTATGAAATATTAAAAAATGATATTCAACGAGCAGAATATCTCCTAAAACTTAATAATGTAAATGTAGAAAATGCATGCATATCAAAAAATATCGATTTGAATGAAATATACAAGCAATTTGAATTAATAGACAACACAAATAACTTGGAAGATTTAAAGAATATGTACGATAAAAAAATCCTTGTAAAGAATCAGTTAATTGCTAATATCAAAAACAGTTTGGATGATAAAAATGATATTCAATCCGCATTAACGCATTTTGTTCATCTTAAATACATAAATAGGTTAATTAAAGCTATAAAAGGCAAAAATATAATATGAAAATATTTAATATTGCAGAACCAGATTCTCATAAAAACAAATCTATTGCAATTGGAATTGATTTTGGTACCACCAATTCTTTAGTGGCTTTTTCCGAAAATCGTTCGCCTAGAATTATTCCAGACGATAATTCAAGAGGGTTAATTCCCTCTACTATTTCTTTTGAAAATAATCAAGTTTTGATTGGGAAAGATAGGTTTGAAAATGATCAAATAATACATTCAATAAAGCGTATATTAGGCAAATCTAAGGAAGAGCTTTTAAATTCCACTACAACAAATTTTATTCAAAAATATTTAGATAAAAATTCATCTAGGCCTTTGATAAATATTGGCGATAATAAATTTACCTCATCAGAGCTAGTTGCGCAAATCCTGTCATCATTAAAAAATCAAGCTGAAAGAGCCTTGAATAAAGAAATATCCGATGTTGTACTTACTGTACCAGCTTATTTTGATGATACAGCAAAAGGAGAGATAATGTTTGCTGCAAAAATTGCTCAACTTAATGTGTTACGCTTAATTTCAGAACCAACTGCTGCTGCTTATGCATACGGCATAGAAAAAAAAGCACATGCAACATACCTAGTGTTCGATCTTGGCGGTGGCACATTTGATGTATCACTAATTAAGCTGAATCATGGAATTTTAAAAGTTATCGCTGCAAATGGTGATAATAATTTAGGAGGAAATGATATCGATTATTTAATCGCAAAGCATTTATCAGAAAAACACAATATTCACGATATTAATTCTATTATATATATCGCAAAAACAATAAAACATGAACTAACATATCAAGACTCAGTAAGCATAAAACATAATAATACTTTATTTTCCTTGGATAGAACAACATTATCTCAATTAATCGAGCCGATAATGCGATCTATGATTAATATAGTAAAAAATACCTTATCTACATTAGAAAATGAACAAAAATTAGATGGAATCATTTTAGTGGGAGGTTCGACTCGTATGTTACTGATAAAAGAACGATTACAACAAGAATTTATGACACAAATTTTATCTGATATTGATCCAGATAAAATAGTTGCGTTTGGAGCAGCGCTACAAGCTGAAAATTTAACTAAATCATCAGATCAATCAAAAGATATAATTATAGATGCTCTTCCTCTATCTTTAGGAATAGAACTATATGGATCTATGGTAGAAAAGATTATTTTGCGCAATACATCAATCCCAATTTCTGTAAAAAAGGAATTTACAACATATGTTGATAATCAAAATGCTATAATGTTTCATATAGTTCAAGGAGAGCGTGAAATGGCCCAAGATTGCAGGTCTATAGCTAAATTTGAATTATCAAATCTTCCAAAAGCTAAAGCTGGTCAAATTAAAGTTGAAGTAATATTTTCAATTGACTCAGATGGTATCTTATCTGTTAGTGCATTCGAAAAAATTAGCGGCAATTCTCATACAATTGAAGTTAAGCCAACTTATGGTTTAAGCAAGGATGAAATAGATCAAATATTAGAAAAAGCTTACAGATACTCCAGAGCAGATCATGAGAGTCGATTATTATCCGAAGTAAAATTCAATGCAAATAAATTGATAAAATCAACGCAAGAAAATCAACATACTATTAAAGAAGTTATGAGCTCAGCAGAACGTCAGAAATTAAAGAATATGTTGCATAAATTAAATCTAGCAATACAAGAAGATGATTACGATAAAATTATATATAATACAGAATCGTTATCTTCTTGGTATGAAAAATTTAGCGAAATTATGCTCAATCTAGCCATTTCAGACAAGTTAGAAGGTAAAAATATTGACAAAATACAAAATCAAATAAATAGCATACGAAAATGAATATGAAGACAGTAAAAATCACTTTTATTTCAGATGGTAATCACGAGCAAGAAGTCGATGCTCCAATTGGATTATCCGTTTTAGAGGTAGCTCATGCTCATGATATTGATCTAGAAGGAGCTTGCGAAGGATCTCTAGCATGTGCAACATGTCATGTGATATTGGAAAAAGATTTTTATGAAACACTAGAAGAACCATCTGAAGAAGAGGAAGATATGCTAGATTTAGCATTTGGATTAACCGAGACATCAAGACTTGGTTGTCAAATTATTATAGATGAAAATTGCCAGGGAAAAAAATTTCTCTTACCATCTGCAACGCGTAATATTAAAATATAGGTATAAAAATGAAAAATATTCAAGAAGTATTTAATGAAAAAACATGCTATGCATTTTCAGATAAAGCTGTAGATCTAAAATTACTACGTCGAATATATGACGTCATGAAGCTTGGTCCTACTTCAGCCAATTCTTGTCCCCTAAGGATGGTATTTGTACATAGTAAAGAAGAAAAGGAGAAATTATATCAATGTCTTTCTCCTGGAAACATCGAAAAAACAAAATCTGCGCCCATTACTACGATTCTTGCCCACGATGATGAATTTTATAAAAAAATGACAAAATTATTTCCTCATTCAAGCGATTTAATGAATAAATTTGCTCAATCTAAAGAACTAGCGCACAATATAGCAATGCAAAATTCTTTATTACAAGCTGCGTATTTTATGATTACAGCTAGAGGATTTGGTTTGCAAATAGGGCCAATGGGAGGTTTTAATAAAGATGCGATAAATGAAAAATTCTTTAATGATGACTCAAATTGGCGTGTAAATTTTTTATGTAATTTAGGTTATGCCAAAAATCACGATAATGAAACTTCAACAAAAAGCCCAAGATTAGAATTTGATGAAACATGTAAAATAATATAAATATATAATGAATGATCGATTATTAATCATAGATGGATATAATTTCGTATTTAGAGCATATTATACTCAACCTCCTTTAAGCAATGCAAATGGCGATCCAGTTGGAGCTGTATATGGATTTACATCAATGTTACTAAAAACAATTGATAGCTTTAAACCTAAATATGCTGTAGTTGTGTTTGATTCTGGAGAAAAAAACTTTAGACATGATTTATATGATCAATATAAGGCAAATAGACCACAATCCCCTGAGGATCTAAAACCACAATTTGCATTGGTTCGCAAAGCTGCAAAGGCTTTGGGGTTGTATATGATTGATCTAGCTGGATATGAAGCAGATGATGTAATAGCTACAATTGCAACATCAATAAATAGAAATGCACTAGAAAAAATCATAATATCTTCTGATAAAGATTTAATGCAGCTTCTTGATCAAGATTCAGTGAAAATGTATGATCCAATTAAGGCAAAATACATCACCAATGATGATATTGTAGAAAAATTTGGGGTATTGCCAAATAAAATACGTGATGTAATGGCTCTTACAGGAGATCAGTCTGATAATATACCTGGGGTAAAAACTATCGGCCCAAAAACAGCTGCAAATCTAATAAGACAATTTGGATCTCTCGATCAAATGTTAAATAACATAGATCAAATTACTAATGAAAGAAAAAGATCTGCCATTGAAATGCATAAAGATTTGGCTCTTCTGTCTTTTGAATTGGTTGGTTTAAAATCAGATATTAATTTACAAATTCCTCTAGATGATTTTCTATTTACAAATCCTGATCAAGAAGAAATATCTCTATTTTTAAATGAACATGGATTTAAATCTTTACATAAAAGAATAGCAAATTTATTTCAAATAGAAATTATTAATAATCATAAATCTCATACTCCTAAAAAAATCAATCAGATAAAGACTGAGGTATTAAGCGAGGATAATATCAAACAACTCACTGATCTAAAGAATAGTTCAGGCATTGTAATAATTGATATTTTTTCTTGTAAGGAATTTAGTCAAATATTGCTAATCAATGTATCAAATAACTATTATTACTGCCAAGTAAATAATAGTTATCTAAAAGACATATTGGAAATTATAGAAGATGAATCTGTTAAAAAAATAACATACAGCATAAGAGCATTATATGAAAATCTAGAAAATATACTTAATTCTCAAGACTTTACAATTCACTCTTGTGAATCAATTGAGCTTATGAAATATCTAATATCTGGAGAAAAATTTCATGATCAAAATAAACAAAAACATGAATATGGTAATTTAGATGAATTTCTAGATTATTGCATCACATCTATTAATCATACTAGGGATTTATATTGGGATTTACTCGGACAAATAAGAGATACAAAATTGCTAAATTTATACTGCGATATTGATACTCCATTATCTCACATACTTAATCAAATTAAACGTCATGGAATAAAAATAGACATAGAATATCTTGCCTTGCTATCTAAAAAACTTGAAATGAAACTCAATGATATAGAGCAACAAATTTTTCAAATTAGTGAAGTCGAATTTAATATCTCATCGCCAAAGCAATTAGGTAATGTATTATTTGATAAAATGAGATTGCCTTTTGGAAAATCATCTCCAAAAACAAAATCTTATAGCACATCAGTTGAAATACTAGAAAAACTTAGCTCCGAAGGTCATGTTATTGCAGATTTATTACTAATGTGGAGACAATTTACAAAACTCAAAAATACATATACAGATGCATTACCAAAGCATGCTCAAGCTCAAGATAGAATACATACAACATTACTGCAAACATCAACTATCACAGCTCGTTTAAGCTCGCAACATCCAAATTTGCAAAATATCCCAATCCGATCAGAAGAAGGGTCAAAAATTCGCAAAGCCTTTATAGCAAAAGATAATTGTAAGATAATCTCTGCAGATTATTCTCAGATAGAACTTAGAATATTTGCTCAAATGGCAAATATAGAAAAGCTAAAAATAGCTTTTATTAATGGTCATGATATACATAGCAAAACTGCATCTGATATATTCAATATCAGTCAGGAAAATATTACTAGTGAGCATAGAAGGAGTGCAAAAGCAATTAATTTTGGCATTATATATGGAATTAGCCCTTTTGGATTAGCGAAACAGCTTAATATATCAACGCAAAATGCAAAAGAATATATTGAGCATTACTTCGATCAATATCCTGGAATTGAAACCTATATGCAAGATACAATAAATTATGCTAAGGCTCATGGGTACGTTAAAAATATATTTAATCGCAAACTATTTATACCTTCCATTAACGATAAAAATTTTGCTATTCGTCAATTCGCTCAACGTAGCTGTATCAACGCTCCAATACAAAGTACTAGTGCAGATATGATTAAAATAGCAATGATTGATATATCTTCTTTCTTACAAAAAAATAATTTTAAAACTAAAATTCTACTTCAAATACACGACGAACTTTTATTTGAAGCTCCTGAGGATGAAATAGATCAAGTAGTGCAAGCTATAAAACGTATAATGGAAACTAATTCTATATTACAAATTCCAATTATAGTAGATATAACGTATGGAAATACCTGGCTATCGTAAAGCAATGTAATAATAAGATAATGTTAAACTCAAAAAAGCATGCAGTGATTTAAGAAAGGAATGATTTGATCATAGAACAATTAAATGCTGCAAATCTCATTAACGCTAATTTGATAATTATTCCATATCTGTTTGTAAAAAATACTAACACTCAATCAACTAATCAAACCGTTGCATTTTCTCCTGATAGAAATTTTGACAAACAATGATTTATTTTGGCAATGTATTTTGAAGGTTTTTACACCTTAAAAATACAAATGACGTTGTCCACATACAATATTGGCCAATATTATTACATGTACTATCCAATAGAATAGCTCTAAACAATTGGTATTTGTGTTTCAATATCACTATCAAGCTTAAAATGGAGTATCGTATCTTTTGTTAAATGAGCTATTGGTAATAAGTATGAATATGATGCTAATATTATAAATTGCTCGCCATAAAAATGGTTTCTTCGATTAGTTTCATATAAACCTCTATATATCCTAGTAACTTGGTATATATCATCACCTAATGATTCAAATGAATCAAATCGAATAATCTCATCACCCCACATCGCCAGATTTAAGCTAGATGAATTTTTATTGACACTATCTTTAAAATTTCTACATTGCACTTGAATCGTAGTGTTGTCTTCTCCTACTTCCATTTCTATATTATCTTCTTGATTAAAATACAAAACTATTCCTATAGCACTATTAGAGCTAATTTGAGCAATATAATAATAATCTTCATTTTCTTTAGTTTTAAGATATAGTTTTTTTGATTGCGCTCCAGATAAGTATAAAGCCATATATGGCATCATAATTGCTGCATTATCATTATCAATTAAAAACGGCAATTTTAGAATTTTCAACTCATCTTGATCGATTACATTGCATTTCAATGATTGTAGTGGCCTATAATTTAGCATATTATAGCTCAAAACATTATCAACAATACCTGTGATTCTTACATGTCTAGATGATAACTCTATATCTATCAAACGAATGTTATATTCAAAACCTAAATGAGTAAAACGAACGAAATCTGTAGGTCTATAAGCAAAAACATAATCAGGTAGTATAAATCTTACAATTTTACTTTCAATTGCAGCATTTTGTAAAATCATATTTCCTAGCCTATTAATCTCTTGATACGATCCTACAATTGGCAAAGAAATATTACTAGTCTTTACACAAGAATATTTCCGCTCAGAATGAGTATAGCATGTATCTATTTTATAATCGTCATGATAATTAATATAAGAAATATTAATTGCATTGATAATATTTGATTCTGATATGTCTTCTCGTTGGAAATAACTAACATTAGATTGTAATTTTATAAAATCCTGCGAAGTAATATCATAAGAAATACCGTACCCTCTCTTGATAAAAGAAATTCGATCAAAATCATTTGCTATCAAATCAAAAAAATAACATACTCTCAATAAATTAATTATATCCATAGCACTCATGTTAGGTTTATTAAAGCATAAACCATCTATAGATTCATCAAGCTGTGTTACATCGATTCTATCAATCTCTATCATGGATTTTAAAGATAATTCACATAATATCTTTGCGAGTGTAACAGAAGAAAATTTATGATTTACCCAATGCCCCTTCTCCCATAAATATTCATCATGCCAAATATTCATATGAGGCCAAGCAGGATAAGGTCTAGCATCCCATGTCCAGAGAAACATTTGCTCAATATATTCTTCTTTTTGCCAATACTCAATAAATGCTTTGATAGACCTCCTTTGAATAGCAAAATCTACACATCCATTTGAGTATCTAGGAATTCCTCCATCTCTACATTTAGGATCAAAAAAAACATTTGGCTGATTTGGAGCTTTATCAATTGAAGGAAATCCAAATTCTGTAAACCATATTTTTTTCATTCTTGGCTTCCATGAAGTCTTATTTCCATCTGGATTATAATGATCATTTTCCCACCAATAGCGTATATTCTTCCAGGCATATCTTAGATCTATATCAAAATGTTTATTATCATTATAATAATCTACGTAATAATCATAACCTTCTCCAGAATAACAACCTTCAAATATTTCTTGCGAACTAATATTCGAATTATTGTTTCTTGTAATCGGAAAATAAGCATCAATTGCAACGCAGTCGATATATTCCGATGACCATAATAAATCCAGATTATACCATCCTGAATCTGTATGGTGATATTCAGACCAATCAGCTGCTTAAGTAACGATCGTATGATTTCCTACTATATCTTTTACTAACTGAGCTAATTGAAGAAATTCATTTACAGCTGGAAATTCATCATCACCATTTATAATTTTAGTAAGCCCAATATATTCAGATCCGATAAGTATAGCATCGATTTTGTCTTTACATAAATTTGCATAATGCAATATGAATTGATTATAACCTTCATCTTTGTGAAAAAAATCTGCAACCTCTGATGATCTACATGTAATGTGGCCGCGCCAAGGTTTACTGTGAACGTCTAAAAATACCATTGGATATAATGCCACTTTAATTCCACGTAATCTTAACTCATCTAAATAACGTAACAAACTTTCATCGCTCACGGTACCACCATAATTTGGATTTCCTAATTGATCTTTAGAAATAAGCGGAGAATTATATCGATTATATCGACCTACTCTCCATTCTTCAGAATATGTTACATTTGAATCATTAAACTCTATATAAGGACGAATTATACATTTTGACGCGTCTAAATCATTGCCAAACCAGCATACTACAACTGATATCCATTCTATGTTTGGACAAACTTGCTGCAATTGATTTAAACTATGAATACTATCTGCAATATTTAAATAATTATGCATATTGATAGTTTTTGATGACAACTGAACTCCATAGTCATTATTTACATATTTATATTGAATCTTGGTATCATACACAAACTCTCCTGAGCCTGGAATCATTACCATAGAATTGATCATATCTTCAACGCAAATTAATGCTGATTCATCAATTTGAGCTTTTCTTAATACTTCAAAAGAAAGCTTTGGTATCATATTACCAAAATCAATCAATGGTAATTCTTCAAACACAATGTAAGCAAAATCACGAAATGCAGGGGTTTTATCAACTCCATCGTGTAATTTAATTAATAATTCATCCGGCAACTGATCTTCAGAACCCTTATATAGTCTAAAATTATATCGCTTTAAATCAATTATCTCACCATTAGTCCAAACTCTAATAATATCTTCAATCTCTCCTTCGCAAATCATAAATGCGCATGAAATATAATATTCATAGTTTGTGTAATATGAAATCGAGGTTTTTTGTTTGTGTAGAATATCAAATGGATGATGATAATACTTAGCTTTTTCAGTTGATATAGATTTTACATGAATTTTATCTGAGCAAAATATCTTGGCTTCAACCTTAGCAAAACCAAAAATCAATGATATTGGATCTCCATAGCAAAGAACAGAGGAAGAAAAACTTTCTGATAATGTCTGAAAAAATTGACGCTCTTCTGGTGTACGCAATGAATTCTCAAGATAATTTCCAATCATTTGGCCAGCAAATCGACCAATTGTAGATAATATGCCATTACCAGCTAACTTCCAGGCTACAGCGCTTAATAATTGACCAAGCATCAATATATAATATTTAATTACTAAATTAACATTATAAAAACATTAACAAAGTAAAATTAATACGCTAAGAACATCTTATTGCTTTGAATTATTTTTTAAATTTATTGTTTATCATTTTGCAAATCTTAAAGAAATAACTTCGAATAAAATACTTGACTGTTTAAATAAACTTAAATACTATTCATTCATAATATATTTTAATATTAAATAATAATTACATATGATTAAAAGAACTCAAGCAATTTAGCATTCAATATTAAATCAAAACACACAATATCCTCTAAGCGCCCAAGATCCTAGGGCGCGAAACAATATTGAGTATTTATCAAATTTTTTACAAAAAATAAATGAATATTTTGTAAATCTTCAAAGTGATGATGATAAGCAAGAGTTTATACAGCAATTTGTTACTCAACCTCTAGACGATAATCCAGAGAGATTATCTCCAGTATTAATAGATGTGCTAAAGGAATTAGTGCCGCAATATATTCATCAAAGTTTACCAGTTAATATTGCAATTGTTGATGTTCAGCACATGGAAACAATAATTCTTTCATTAACTCATCATAATCCTTCATTAACTCACAATGAATTATATATTAACCTTGATCCATTAGATCATCAATTATTGCACTTGCAAGAACTGCGTACATTTATTATTTCGACATACAGCGGCTTTGGAATATATCAATATGGTGAAATTGAAGAAACATACATTAGTATTATCGATGAATTCAATCAAAGTTATTCAAAATATATCGAGGATGTCACAAACTTCAATTCAAATTTACGAAAAATATATTACAACTTTTTAGAAATATTATTTCATGACATCCTAATAATGAGTTCTCTACCAGAAGAAAATGATGAATTTGAATATTATTATACTTTAACTAACAATGAATTAAGTAGTATAACAGGATTCGCATTAAACTCCAGCGACGAAGTACCAACTATGTTAGAATTTGCACCAAGTAGTTCAAATATGGGCAATGTATCAACGGATGAGGAGGGAAATTTTTGATCTAAATTTTTGCTAGTAGTTTATATTTTTTATTATATTAAGAATTTCGTTGTATAATATTTTAAAATTAAATCTTGTACGATAATCTTCTATAATGACAAACGATCAAAGCTGTCAATTTCAAATTAAATCTAGTTACAAACCATCTGGTGATCAACCAAAAGCAATCAAGACTTTAACTAAAGGTATCAATGATGGATTGAGATCTCAGGTGTTATTAGGTATTACAGGCTCTGGCAAAACCTTTACCATGGCAAATATCATACAAAATGTAAATCGCCCTACCATGATCATGGCTCATAATAAAACCCTTGCAGCTCAACTTTACGGAGAAATGAAAGAGTTATTTCCAAATAATGCTGTAGAATATTTTGTGTCTTATTATGATTATTATCAACCAGAAGCATATGTCGCTAGAACTGACACTTTTATCGAAAAGGACGCTTCTATTAACGAGCAAATAGATTTATTACGCCATTCTGCCACAAGATCCCTTCTAGAAAGACGTGATACGATAGTGGTATCATCAGTCTCATGCATATTTGGTATAGGATCTCCAGAAACATATTCTCAAATGAAAATCAAATTCACTTTAGGGCAAGAATATGCAAGGCAAGATATACTCAAAGACCTAGTTAATCTTCAATATGAACGCAATGATGTTGGATTTGAGAGAGGAAATTTTAGAGTAAGAGGAGATAATGTAGATATTTTTCCATCGCATTACTCGAATAGTGCATGGAGAATGATATTCTTTGGAAATGAGTTAGAAGAAATACATGAATTTGATCCCCTAACTGGACAAAAAAATAAATCTCTAGATACAATTACTGTGTATGCAAATTCACATTTTGTCAGCTCTAGAAAAATTATTGAATCAGCAATTATTTCAATCAAAGAAGAATTAAATCAACGAGTAACTTATTTAGAATCTACGGGAAAATTAGTTGAAGCACAAAGGTTATCAAGTCGTACTAAATATGACTTAGAGATGATGATGGAAACTAATCGATGCAAAGGGATAGAAAATTATTCTCGCTTTCTCACAAACAGATCATCTGGAGAGCCCCCTCCTACCTTATTTGAATATTTACCTAACGATGCATTATTATTTGTAGATGAGAGTCATGTGACAGTTTCTCAGATTCAATCAATGTATTACGGAGATAAATCTAGAAAAGATAATTTAGTTGAGCATGGATTTAGACTACCATCTGCAAGAGATAATAGACCATTGACGTTTGAAGAATGGCAAAAATTTAGACCTCAAACTATCTTCGTATCTGCAACTCCATCGGAATTTGAAATTCAAGAATCTAATAATGCTATAGTTGAGCAAGTGATTAGACCAACTGGCTTACTTGACCCTGTATGTATAATCAAACCAGCTACGAATCAAGTTGAAGATGTTTTATCTGAATTGCAATTAGCAATAAGCTTAAATATGAGGGTTTTAATGACTACTTTGACTAAAAAAATGGCAGAAGATTTAACAAATTACCTACAAGGAATAGGTTACAAAGCATCGTATCTGCATTCTGAGGTACTTACTTTAGAACGAATAGAAATTATACAAGATTTGCGTAAAGGAAATATAGATATAATAGTAGGTATTAACTTACTCAGAGAAGGATTAGATATACCAGAATGTGGTTTAGTTGTAATATTTGATGCTGATAAAGAGGGTTTTTTAAGATCAAAGGTCTCATTGATACAAACTATTGGCCGCGCTGCTCGAAACGACCAAGGACGAGTGATACTTTATGCGGATAACATTACTAAATCAATTCAATATGCTATTGATGAAACAAAAAGAAGGCGCGAGCTTCAAATAAAATATAATAAACAAAATAATATTACTCCGAAAACAATCAATAGAAAAATTCATGACATCATCAACTCAGTTCAGCAAGATAGTACAAAGAATATTTCAAAAGAAATGCATGTTTTATTGAAAAATCCATCTAAATTAAAAAAGTATGTAGAAAAATTAAAAAAAGAAATGCACGTAGCTGCGAATAACTTAGAATTTGAAGATGCAGCAAAAATTCGAGACCAAATAGAATTAGTAGAACAAAATATGTTAAAAATATAAACTGAAATTCATTGCTCTTAGGTGTTTAATAATATTGACTGATTTCCTTATTAATTAACCCCAGTTTCGTATTGGAAAAATGGTTTAGATAATACGATTTAATTAGAGCATAGGTTATTTTTTTAAACAAAATAAATAAGGGATTGGTATAACTAAAGGTTAGATTTATAAAGATAGGCGAACTGAAGCAATAGATGCGACAGAACTATGGTACGCCTCCAACGTATATAAGTCACAGGAGCATTTATCATAGATTTATACTTCCCAGAACCAATTATCACACCCAAAAAAAGCATGCACATTCTCTAACAATTTATATGTATCGGGGAATAATTCCTTGCACTGTTTAAACGTTTGAGAATCATTAATGCATTCATGAAGGAAATTTATATATATTTCAGGTTGATGATTGATGTAATTTTCAAACGTATCGGGATGATCATATGTAACAAAATTCGCGTCTATGAAGGCTAATAATATTTTCATTAAGTTAGCATCTTTAGCCATTACCATATTATGTGTTACGATTCCACTAACATCAAGTTTCTGGCCAAATTTTTCAAGATATTCTATAGCATGAGATATAAACTTCTCATTAATTGGCAACTTCATGTCTATGATATCATTTATTAGCATCGTAATATCGATTGTTTTATCTAGTGTAGGTAGTACATATTTGAACATATTCCTACAAAAATCCTCTTCTTGCATACTATGTGCCATATGCAGAATTGACTTATAATTATCTATTGGCAAATCTCGTAATAACGCTGGAATGAGGTAATGCTGCTTTGAAAGTATTATTTTCTCTGCGATTGGTCTTATATCATCCATATTAGCAGTACATGTAGTGAGCATTTGCTTCACAAAAGATGTTGGTATTGTTATAAGATTCATAGGATCTTCTAATATACTCATGCTAGCTTCTAAGTTATTAGAAGCTAGTATCCCTAGATCATGGCCATCTAGCTTATTACATAATTCAGGCTCTTTTAATATACGCATGGCAGCCTCTGAGTTATTAGAAGCTAGCATCCCTAGAGCACATCCATCTAGCTTATTACATAATCCAGGCTCTTTTAATATACGCATGCCAGCTTCTGAGTTATTAGAAGCTAGCATCCCTAGAGCACATCCATCTAGCTTATTACATAATTCAGGCTCTTTTAATATACGCATGCCAGCTTCTGAGTTATGAGAAGCTAGCATCCCTAGATAATATCCATCTAGGGAATATATCTTATTACATAATCCAGGCTCTGCCAATATACGTATGCCAACTTCTGAGTTATGAGAAGCTAGCATCCCTAGAGCACATCCATCTAGGGAATATATCTTATTACATAATCCAGGCTCTGCCAATATACGTATGCCGGCTTCTGAGTTATTATAAGCTAGCATCCCTAGATCATATCCATCTAGTTTACTACATAATTCAGGCTCTGCTAATATATGCATGCCAGCTTCTGGGTTATTAAAAGCTAGCATCCCTAGACCATGTCCATCTAGCTTATTACATAATCCAGGCTCTGCTAATATACGCATGCCAGCTTCTGAGTTATTATAAGCTAGCATCCTTAGACCATGCGCATCTAGCTTATTATATAATTCAGACTCTGCTAATATACGCATGGCAGCTTCTGAGTTATTATAAGCTAGTATCCCTAGATCATTTCCATTTAGCTTATTGCATAATTCAGACTCTGCTAATATACGCATGGCAGCTTCTGAGTTACTAGAAGCTAGTATCCCTAGATCATTTCCATTTAGCTCATTACATAATTCAGGATCTTCTAAGATATGTATACCAAATCCGTGATAAGCTTTAGATAATTGTACTAATTGAGGCAGTGCAAGTTGAGATTTGATTTTTTCTGTTAATGTAGCAGGATCTAAGTTAGATTGTAATTGTTTTACTATATTTGCTGCAAATACATCATCTTTAGTTTTCATTTTACCTCTATTGTATATTTAATTATATTATAATTAACCTCAGTCGCCAGTTAGTAAAATGTTTTATTAGCAGACTTGATTAATATTATAGGCTATTTTATCTTTTTTTAACGAAAAAACAAGTAGCAATGAAAATAAATTTCACCATGTTAATGATTTTATTAGAAGGATTTAACTGAATTGTTTTGTCAATGATTTTATTGAATTTTTAGATAAAAATACTCTGATAACTAATTTAATATTGCTATTCTTTCCTTAGAATTGAGTATTTTTTTAACGTTATACGCACTGATGCATATTAAACACAGATGATTTTTCATATCTTTTCTGAGATTGGTAAATAATCTCAGGCCTTGATTGAACAGCTTTAAAAATAAATTACTTGAAATATAACCCTTATCACCATAGATTTTACCAGTCAAACCAAATGCTAAATTAGCTACTGGAAGTATATCGCTTCTATTTCCTTTTGTAATTTTAACAGTCATAATTTCTCCTTTATTATTAATAATCATGTGTAATTTAAATCCCATGAACCAGCCATAGCTAGATTTGCCTACCTTAGCAATTCTAGCTAATACTCTATTGTTAGATGTGCGTTTATTATGACAAATTTGTAATTTGCTAGAATCGATAAAATATGTACCAGTATCCTCTCCATTGAACAATTGCATTAAACTAATAGAGCTCAGCAATTTGGAGCCAGTATTTTAAATAAAACATCTTAGATACTTAGTCCGACTAAGAAGTAGTTAGGATTAAATAAAATATACTGGAAAAACTTTTTGAATGTAAATCGATATATCTCACAACGTTCCTATTTTGAGATCAAATGATAACAAACAATTTGCTAAATCTAATAGTTGGTAACGCAATGTATGATCTAGTATCTCATTAAAAACTGACATTAGCTGCGCTTTATCTTCTTTTGCGTAATTATCATACTTGTAAGTCTTATACTCTATGCCAGGCTCTGCAATGACCGAATGATCAGCCCGCAAACCATTGAAGAAATAATCAGAGGAAACTTTAAAAAAACAGGCGATACAGTATAAATAAGAACAAGACACTCTATTTACACCAGTCTCGTACTTCTGTACCTGCTGCAAACTTAAATTCAATGCCTTTGCTAAATCTTTTTGAGTATATTTTAACGATACTCTTAAAGCTTTAATATTTCTACCAACTACATCATCGATCCTTCGTAAATCATTACTTGGAAAAAAGTTATAATTTATCATCTGGCAACTCAAAATTTTAAAAAGCTATCTTAACAAGACGAATGGTTATTATTTATACCAAAAATTGCAATAAGTCAAGTACTTTTTATTGATTATTATATGAATTTGATTTTTTATACACCTCTAGTTTATTTTCTAGCATTGCGATAGAGATACCTAGTATTTCAGATGCTTTATTTAAATCTCCTAAACAATAATTCATTGTATTTGTTACCAACTCTTTTTCTGCTTCAGATATTTTTTTACCAACAAATTGCTTAGTAGGCATTTGTATATCGCCTTCTACTATCACATCACCTGATGATAACAAAACTGCTCTATGCATTACATTTTCAAGTTCTCTAATATTGCCAGGCCATGGATGCATTTGTAATTTGCTTAACGCCTCTTTTGATAGAGCTTTAGGCTTCATTTGATTATTCATAACGTATTTTGATATGAAGTGATTGCTAAGTTCTTCTATATCTTCAATTCTTTGATTAAGATTTGGCAACTCTATCGTGATCGTATTCAAACGAAAATACAAATCTTCTCTAAAATTATTTTTTGCAATTTCTTCTTGTAAGTCTCGATTAGAAGTGGCGATAATACGCAAATCAATTTTAACTGGGCTATTACCACCAACGCGATCAATTTCCTTTTCTTGTATAGCGCGTAATAACTTTGCCTGTAAACGCGTATCCATCTCGCTAATTTCGTCTAGAAGCAATGTGCCTCCACTCGACTCCTCAAATTTACCTATCCTACGTGTAAGCGCTCCTGTAAAAGCTCCCTTTTCATGACCAAATAATTCTGATTCCAATAAATGCTCTGGTATTGCAGCGCAATTTACTCGCACAAATGATGAATTAGCTCGTTCGCTATTGTTATGAATATAATTAGCAAGCATTTCTTTTCCAGTTCCTGATTTGCCAGTTAACAGGATATTAGCATTAGATTTAGCGATCTTATCAGATATTTGCATTACAGATTTCATCGGATTTGAATTACCCGTAATCATGCTTGATTTATTTGAGATCGTATTCAATATTGCTACGATTAATTTTTTATCTGGAGGAAGCGAAATAAACTCTTTAGCTCCAGCTTTAATTGAATTAATCGCATCTTTAGGGTCGCATTTTATGCCATAGGACACTACTGGAACAGAAATCCTCTCATTTGATAGAGATTGAACTAAAGATGATATATCCATTTTTGCATCAATTAAAATTAAATCAGATCCTTTACCATTGCGCAAAAATTGTAATGCATCTTCTATATTATCTGCCATTATCACCTTACAACCATGTGATTTTGCAGTTTCTACAGCAGAAGTTACATCACTATTGGTAGTCTTGACTATCAATAATCTCATAATAATATATATTCTTACTTCATTTCGTTAATCACGGCAACTTGTCCATTGCGGTCTAGATATATCTAGAGTCATATTATCAATGCAAATTTGCTTTGTTGATAGTTTTTCATATTCTTCATTCTTAATTAAAGCAAGTGCTTGATTTTGATAACTAGATAATAATATACCTAATTTTGTATCTCCAATCATAATATCGTTATTTTTTGTTAAATGATCAAGTTCTTCTCTAGACGTAAGCTTAAATATGCTTTTCCTTAAAACACCTTGATAGGTTGTTCTTGACATCACCTCTTGCCCCACATAACATCCTTTGCTATAGCTAATTGCATTTAGATCTTTTGCGCCATATTCTAGAGGTATTGATTTATTTTGTATTAAGTCACAATATCCATCCACAATGGCATATCGATATTTATCTTGTAAATACAAGTCATCGATATTATTAAACTCATTCATTGTATTAGATAAGTTGAGTAATGTATTATTCATGCATTCTTTACTACCATGTACGATGAACCTATACCCTAAAGCCTTGTAACGTGGATCAATAGCCCTTATTACAATATTAGGTATAACCAACGCTTCCTTGGCATACAAAACTGTGTAATTAGAATCAAGCTCTATATCAACTTTAGCATTTAGCTTGTACATCATTAGCTTCTTAATCAATTCTTGAGATTGATTAAGATTAACATCAAGTAAAAATCGCCCTTCGTCTTTTAAAATAAAAAAATCAAACAAATATCTTCCACGATTAGTAATCATATAGCTGTAACAATAGTCATTGTTCTTTACGTCGTTAGTAACTAAGTTTTGTAAAAAATCACATGCATCCTTCCCTGAGATTTTGACTATCACTCTATCCTTCAATATATTATACATAGCTGATATTAATAATTTAGATATCTCTTATTAATCATTTCAATAACAAATAACTAATGATCGAAACGATAATAATTATTATTTCATCGAGATTGTAATTAGTCAATCTCCTTAAACACAATATATCTTGATGTTATTTTATATATCTCTGACTTTAAAAAAACTATAAGATAATGTGATGGTTGTTACATCATTCATTGCTGGATCACTTTCAAATCCTGAATCAATTAAAAAAGATACTGGCATGATCAATTTTTCGTGAGCTCTGATTATCTGCTCCTCAAAGCAAAAACAATGTATTTTAATGAAGTATTTTCCAGCCTTATTTGGAGTGATATTATAAACTGCAGTTCCAATAATATCATGGTTACTTAAGTTCTCTGCTTCATAAAATACTAATGTATTATATCCAACAATTGAACTAACCATACGCTGTTTTGGAGTAAAACGCCATGGTAATTTACTATCAAGATTTGCATCAAATTCAATATTAATTTTACGCGTACCTTTACTATAATGGGTTAAATAATCGTATTGTCTAATAGTTCCAGCAAAGCCTGTAGTTTTACAAAATAAATTATATAAAGGCACAGATGCAAATGCTAATAATACCATGCTTGCCAATAAACATATTAATGAAAATACTAGTTTATTATTATTGTTTAATTTGCTTTTCATTTTTTTAACTTAGATCTTATCAAAAATACTAGCTTTTGATATAGATATAATCTCGGATAAATTCTTTCCTTCGTCGCAAGCATTTGATATTTCGGTTGTAATTGGAATATTAAGTATAATAGGTATATTAAATTTTTTAGAGATTTCTTCAGCGCTATTTCCAGTAAAAATATCTAGCTTATTACCAGATTGATCACAATAATAGCTCATGTTACTTATAATACCTGCGATAGGTATGTCGAATTTTCTATACAAATCAATTGCTTTTATTACATCTAATTTTGCAATTTGTTGCGGTGTTGTGACAAATATAGCGCTATTAATATGATAATTTTGTAATATATTTAAATGAATATCTCCTGTACCAGGTGGAGTGTCAATGATGAGATAATCTAAATTGTTCCAAACGCTTTTGGAAAGTATTTGATACACCATTTTGTTTGCCATTAAACCTCTCCATGCAATTGCACTATATTCATCTACGATAAGACCAATGGACATAATTTGCACATTACGTGATATAACTGGAATAAATTCTTTATTGTATATTTCAGGAGCTTTTTTGACATTAAACATACGATGTATCGATGGTCCATATATATCTAAATCTGCCAATCCCACGTTGTATCCTTCTTTAGAAAGATTATCTGCGAGTAATGTTGCAAATGTAGATTTACCGACCCCTCCTTTTCCAGATGCAACTACTATTATATTGTTTACATTGGAAATAAGATGTTTTTTTGACTTATTCATACTTGCATTTGTTATTATTCGTTTATATAATCTTCTCTAATGTTAATATATCAATATTATAACTTTTTCTATGACATACAAGGGTCAATTCTGTTCCGCTATATTTGCTAATTCTCCTTGGAATAATCCAAATCAAGATAATATCTTCAAAAAACCTCGTAAACCTCAATTTAATTACGGTGATTTTAATATCAAATTCAATGGAAAAATTTTTCTTTTAATATTAATTGTGATTGCTGGATTATGGCTTACTTCTGGAATTTATGAAGTAAAAGAAGGAGAAGAGTCTGTTGTAATAAGATTTGGGAAATTTGTCAGAAAAGGACATCCTGGTTTGAATTATCATCTTCCTTCTCCAATAGAAAATGTTATTATAGAAAAAATTAATCAATCACGCCGCATTGAAATTGGTTATCGTTCTGGCATGATATCTACTAACCGATCTAGTTCTAATAATAATATTTCATCTGAAAGTTCAATGCTTACTGGAGATGAAAATATTGTAGAACTATATGCTGATATTATGTGGCATATAAATGATATAGAGAAATATGTTTTTGCTCTTGTTAATCCAGAAGATACAGTTAAAACTGTTTCTGAAAGTGCAATTCGGGAGGTAATAGGCAAGACGCCAATTTTGTCGATATTGTCCAACCAAAAACAAGAAATAACCGATAATGTTGAACAGTTAATACAAGAAATATTAGATATGTATGGAGTTGGAGTAACTATTGAAATGGTTCAACTGCTCAAAGCAGAGCCGCCAGCTGAGGTAATTGATTCTTATAGAGATGTGCAAACTGCAAAGGCAGATAAAGAACGAATTATTAATCAAGCTTATTCCTATAGTAATGATATATTACCCGCAGCTAGAGGTAAGGCAGAAAAAATAACTCAGGCTGCTGAAGCTTATAAAGAAAGTATTGTTGCTAAAGCTAAAGGAGATGCTCATAAATTTACAGCCATATACACCCAATACTTAAAAAATAAGCAACTTACTAAAGACAGATTTTATCTCGATAGCATGCAATCAATATTACAAAATGTGAAGAAATTTGTAATAGGAAATCACAATAACTTCTTACCACATATGAATATACAACAATAGAATTATACAATGCATAGATTACATTACATATTAATTGGACTAATATTACTAGCTGGATTATTTATTTCACTATCGTGTTTTGTTGTAAACCAAAAACAATATGTGGTTGTTTTTCAATTCGGGGAGGCAATGAGGACTATTAAAAACCCTGGTTTATATTTTAAAATACCATTTATTCAAAACACTGTATTTTTTGACAAAAGAATTTTACATGTCGATGCTGAAGCTAAAGAATTAACTGCTTCAGATGGAAAGAGAATAATTGTGAATACATTTGCAAAATTCATTATATCAGAGCCTGTAATATTTTATAAAACAGTTAACAATGACCATGGTGTTAAAGTTAGGCTAAATAGAATACTAGAATCATCTATGCGTAAAGTAATAGGTAAAGTACCATTAACTGCTCTTTTGGATAAAAAAAGAACAAAAATTATGTCAGATACTTTGCGTAAAGTGAATGAGGAAACGGAAAATTTTGGAATTAAAGTAGTTGATGTACGTATTTTGAGAGCGGATTTGCCTAAAGAAAATAGCGCTGCAATTTATAAACGTATGCAAACAGAACGTGAAAAGGAAGCTAAGCAAATTAGGGCAGAAGGAGAAGAAGAAGCTGTTCGCGTTCGCTCTAGAGCCGACAAAGAAAGTGAAATATTGGTAGCTAATGGACATATGCAAGCCGAAATAATTAAGGGCGATGGAGATGCTGAGTCTATTCAAATATACAATGAAGCTTATTCTCAGGATCAAGAATTTTATAAATTCTATAAATCATTGTCTGTATATCAAAATATATTTGATTCTGATAATTCTTCTTTTGTATTATCGACACAATCTGAGTTTTTAAGATATTTGAACATCAAATAAACTTATTGCGATTTGAAAGAACATGATACAAAGATTGTTATATTGTTTAAATTTAATAATATTGGCATTTACTTATAGTAATGCCTTTGGAGTAAGTGAGGTTAAAGATGCATCTATTCAAGCAAAATCAAAATTATATAATAAGGCCTACCCTAGCTTTGCAGAGATTGTCGAGCCATTAATACCAACTGTTGTTAGTGTATATGTTACGAGGCAGCAAGAAGTAAGTTCTTCGAAGAAATCCTTGTATAACAATTTTCCACTTGAACATTTCGCGGATTTTTTTGATAATATTCCTCCATTATTTGATAAGTCATTCGAATATAAATCTGAAGGATTTGGCTCTGGATTTATTATAAATCCTAATGGTCTTATCATTACAAATCATCACGTGATACAAGGAGCTGAAGAAATTAAAGTAAAATTAAATAACGACAAAGAGGAAGAGTTTGTAGCTAGTTTAATCGGTAGCGATCAAAAAACTGATTTGGCCTTGATTAAAATCAATGCAAAAAATGATTTGCCGTTTGTAAGATTCGAAGATTCTGATAAATCAAGAATTGGCGATTGGGTCATTGCTATTGGCAATCCTCTTGGATTTAATGGGACAGTAACTACTGGCATTATTTCATCTAAAGGTCGAGATGCTTTATCTGATGATAATATCGTAGATAAAATGATACAGACGGATGCAGCAATTAATATAGGTAATTCTGGGGGACCATTATTTGATGTTAATGGCTATGTTATAGGTATCAACACTGCAATTGCTACTCCTCGTAATATTGGTATTGGCTTCGCTATACCTTCAAATATAGCTAAATACGTCATTAATGAATTGCAAAAACATGGTAAGATTGATCGTGGCTATCTTGGCGTTATTGTTCAAGATATGACACAAGAGATTACTGAAGGTCTTGGTTTAGATAAAAATATTCAGGGCGTGCTAGTTGTGCAAGTTATAAAGAATAGCTGCGGTGAAAAAGCTGGATTACTTGCTGGCGATATTATAACAAATTTTGGCAATTATGCAGTTAAAAATCGACGAAGCTTACAAGTGCTTGTTGCACAAGCTAATATTGGTCAAAAAATTACTATTAAGATATTACGCAATAATGAACCGATGAAATTAATATGCAATATCACTTCAGATACAGATGGTGCGCTTGCATCATCCAATAATTCTGACAATGCAAGTAATAAACATAGCAACGAGACGATTAAAGAAGGCGATATATTATACTCTAATTTAACAGATGATTTACGTAAAAAATTTAGAGTTAATAATAAAGATCGATGTGTATTAGTTTTGGAAAGATTTAACAATGACAATGCCAAACAAAATATTAATTTACATCCAGGTGATATCGTAATTGCTGCGAATCATGTGTATGTTCAAGATGTTGATCAGCTTAAATCTATTTATAAAAATGTTGTAAATAGCGGTCGTCATAACATCGTACTACTTATCAAGCGCAAAGAAAAAACATTATTTATAGCAGTGCCAATAGAATCTGATCCATCTTAAGAAATGGAGTGTAATGTTTTAGCGCAATCATCTGATAATTAGATAATTGTTTGAAGGTGCACAACAAAGTTTGTTATAAATACCTACAAATTAGATGGCAAATGGATTGTGAGGTATTATTTCGCATGTTCTTTGGCTACCTTGATTTATAGTTAAATTGATCTCGATACATCCTTTTGGTAAGAGATTATTAATAATTGCTGGCCATTCTATGAGGCAAATATTTTGAGCGTTACAAGCATCTTCAAATGATAATCCGTATATCTCATTTTGGCATTTAAGACGATATAAATCATAATGATATATGTCGTAATTATCGATATTATATACTTGTAATATATTAAATGTTGGACTTGGGACTATAATGTTATCATTAATTATATGTAAAATAATATTTCTGCACAAAAATGTTTTACCACTTCCCAAATCTCCATTGAACAGTAACATCGAACCTGGCGTCAATGATTTAGCAATGAGAGAGCTAAGCTCTATAGAATCAGATTCATTATTGAGTAGATAAGAACCAAACATAATAAGATCATTAATGAGAAAAGTACAAAATGGTCGGGGCAGAGAGATTTGAACTCCCGACCCTCTGGTCCCAAACCAGATGCGCTACCAGACTGCGCTATGCCCCGAATATACAATATTCAATTGCAGTATTTAAGTTAAATACCATAATTTCGACTTAAGATCAATAGCTCTATTTTTGACAATCGATATCATGCATCTTACCTAACTCTTGTTTATAATATACTGAGATAGTATAAGATATTTTCATTTTTCGCTTGTACCTATTCATAATAGTAATATAATATATGTGTAATATTGTCACTTAATCAAAGTACGATTTCTATGAAAACCATGTTAGAGATGCTTTCATTAGCTGCATTTTTTATTGGGTATAAATTCGGTGGAATTATGACAGCTACTGCGTGCATTGTTGCAGCCACCATTACTACAACTACTATCTCATATATCAAAGAAAAGACAATCAATAAAATGCAGCTTGTTTCTGTAGCAATATTATTAGTCTTTTCTGGATTAACTCTGTTTAGCGGTAACACGATCTTTATTAAAATGAAACCAACTATAATTTTTTCTACGTTTGCAATCACCTTGTTATTTGGGCAGATGTTTAATAAACCATTAATTAAATATGTTTTTGGCGGCGGAATACAATTAGAACAACAAAATTGGCAAGTATTAAATTTTAGATTTGCAATTTTATTTGCCGTGCTTGCATTAACTAATGAGGTTATTTGGAGGAATTTTGATGAAAATATTTGGGTTAATTTCAAAGTCTTTGGCACCATGGGAGTTATGTTTATTTTTATTATTTCTCAACTTCCATTTTTGATGAAGCACAAAATTTAATCATTATATCTAAATGGATATATTATTACTTCAAATCAAACCACAAATTGGTAATCTGAAAAATAATTTTCAAATAATTCAACATTATTACATCAGATCTCTCGAATTAGGATTGGATCTTTGTGTTTTACCAGAATTATTTACTACAGGTTATATTCCAGGCGATTTATTATTACGATCATCTTTTATCAAAGATTTAGAATACCAAATACAGCAATTATTACCTATTACGTCAAGCACTACCCTACTCCTTCCTTCTCCGATGATTATTCGCAAAAAATTATACAATGGCGTATATGCATTGCAAAATGGAAAGATTATCGCTAAAACAACAAAGTTCCATTTGCCAAATTATGGCATCTTTGATGAACGAAGATATTTTGAACAAGGTCAAGCTTCTATTATTAAAATCAATCGCAATATAATTGGTGTATTAATTTGCGAAGATATGTGGTTTGATGATGTAGTAAATAAATTAAAAAATGATGGAGCTCAATTACTCATTGTTATTAATGCATCACCTTATTGGAAAGGCAAACCTCAGCAAAGATTAGAGATAATTAAGGATAGATTTGATCAAACCAAATTACCAATTATTTATTGCAATCAAGTCCTTGGTCATGATGGAATTATATACGACGGAGGAAGCATGGTTTACGATGGAGTTACAAATCATACATTTAATCATTGCCAAGAAGACATAGTAAAAATCTCAGTAAATACTACAACAGCTATTATTGATAAGGTTGATAAAATACAATCTTTTCATCCATATATTACATTTCGTCCAACTTGTATAGAAGAAGAATTATATCAAGCAATTATCCTGGGTCTAAAAGACTATATGCAAGATAATGAATTTACAACAATATTACTTGGATTATCAGGAGGAATAGATTCGGCCTTATCTTGTCATATTGCAGCAGATGCTGTTGGAGCTAAAAATGTGTATGCTGTTATGATGCCATTTTATGGAATCACTAGCAATGAGTCTATAGAGGACGCAACTAATTTAGCGCATTCTTTGAATGTTAATTACAAAATTATTTCAATCAATGAAGCTGTTGATAGCATATTAAATCAGGTTAATATCACCTTTAACATTACTCATCAAAATTTACAGTCTAGAGCTCGGGGTTTAACGTTAATGACTATTGCAAACGATGATAATCATTTATTGCTTACAACTGGCAATAAAAGCGAATTGGCCGTAGGATATACTACAATTTATGGAGATATGTGCGGAGGGTTTAATCTGATCAAAGATTTGTATAAAACAGATGTCATGAATCTCGCTAAGTTTCTAAAAATACCACAAAACATTATCTCTAAAGAGCCATCGCCCGAATTATCAACTAATCAAAAAGATTCTGATAATTTGCCTAAATATGAAATTCTTGACAAGATATTATATATGTATATCGAACAAAATCTAGGATTCAATGATATAATAAGGCGAGGTTTTAAAAAATCAGAAGTGGAGTTAGTATTAAAATTAGTAAAAAGCGCTGAATTTAAACGTAAGCAGTCAGCTTTAGGGATAAAATTATCTAGTCGAGATTTGGATAAAGATTGGCGATATCCGATTACATGCAATTAATATTACATTATGTTGTTACTATATACAAAAATACCGAATCGGTGGTTATTTATGTGCTGCTTAATGGTCATTATGATGATTGCAATAGGAGGCATTACTCGCTTATCTGGCTCTGGATTATCAATGGTTGATTGGAAACCAGTTACGGGTATTATCCCTCCTATCACTGAAGCTGCTTGGGCCCAAGAATATGCAAAATATCAAACTTTTCCAGAATATAGTCAATATCATTACAATCTATCTGAATTTAAGAAGATTTTTTATGTTGAATTTATTCATAGAATATTAGCTAGATTAACTATCTTAGTATATGTCTTACCATTGTTATTTTTTATATCCATTGGCATCATTAAATTTAGATCGATTTTTTCGTATATATTTATATTAATTCTATTTGCCTGCCAAGGGTTAATGGGATGGTATATGGTTAAGAGTGGGCTTGTAAATATTCCATCCGTTAGTCATTTTCGACTTAGCACTCATCTTATCATTGCAGTTATTATATATAGTCTTTTATTTTGGCAAATTATGGTCAATAGCTCCCAAGTTCTAATAATGCCTAGATCTTGCAAAATAAGATACACAAAGCTACTTTGTACAATCATATTAGCGCTAGTATATATTCAAATTTTTATAGGCGGAATGGTAGCAGGTCTCAATGCGGGATTAGTATATGATACATTTCCGTTGATGGGAGATAGTTGGATACCAAGCGAATTAATCCTGACTCATTTGAACGTGAATGATCTATATAATCCAGTGTTTGTGCATTTTATACATAGATTATTTGCATTAAAAATATTAATTTGCGCAATAGCACTATCAGCAATGCTATTAAAATCTGGCAGTGTGCAATTGAGAAATTGTTGTTATTTAATTTTAAGCGCAATTGTATTACAAGTCATCACTGGAGCTTTTACAGTACTTTATCATGTGAACTTTATTCTTGCAATTTGCCATCAAATTAATGCTATTTTTGTATTGTCTTCTTTGCTATACTTGCATTACTTATTAAAGCACTCGTAGCTCAATTGGATAGAGCGTTGCCCTCCGAAGGCAAAGGCTGTTGGTTCGAATCCAATCGCGTGCGCCACATCTTGAATAAAACTTTAAACAAAAAGCAGCGCCCCATTGCTAAAAAATTAGCCTTGATCTCTTTCTACTTGCTTATGATTTTCTTCAAGCGCACTCTGATATTTAGTATTAAGCGCTCGTACATTTAAAATCCACAGGAGCATTACTATAACAAATATAGCGGCAAATACCGGAGCAGCATCAGTGAAACCATAACTTGGGAACAATATGAAGAAAGTTGATTGAAAGATTGCTCCAGACATTTTACCTAATCTTCCGCCAATAACATCCACAGCAGCTTTACCCTTTGTTTGCAATTCATTATCAAGAGGTATGTATGACATTTCTTTTGTTGAATCAAACAAAGAATACTTGGTAGCTTTACTTAAAATATTTTGCAAAGCGCCAAGATTAACAGCCATAACTAATGGAGTAGCAGAAAAAATAGCTACCATATAAGGTGATACGGTATTATCGAATATATCCATAAGGAAGAAAGTTGTTCCAGTGATTAATATCATTAATGGAGTAAGTATTGCAGCTGTTCCCCACTTCACTTTACGCAGAATATTTGCGCCAATAATCATGAAAATGATGCTTGTAATCCCTTGCATAGTTTGAAAGTTAGCCATGTATAATGCTATCTGATCTTTTGATTGGTATAATGCACCAACTTTGGATTTCCAAACTCCTTCAACCAGATTAATAGAAAATCCATAAAATATAACTAAGCCAGCAATTAATCCAAGATATTTTGATGTAAAGATAATCTTCATACTTTCGGAGAAAGATATTTTAGATTTCTTTTTTGGTTTAGCATGATCTTGGTCAGATGGGTTATATAATTTAGGATCAGTCAATACATAAAGATTCATCCATCTATATATTGCGCATACTATTAAACCATTGGCTATGATGATAAAAAATAACTTAGAGAAATCTTGCGATGATCCACTGGAACCACCAACAGAATCCATATCAATATTTACTTTCAATACATTCATAATAGCGAAACCAGTAATGATTAATCCTACATTGCCTATTACGCCAAACATAGAATAGAATCTTTTTGCTTCTTGAGTAGTTGTAATTTTGTTAGCAAATTGCCAAAATAATAAAGTTGTTACAACTACACCCCAAAGCTCAGACATCGTGTAGAAACTAACATACCCCCAATTGCCTGCAATACGAATAAACCATTTAATATTTGGATAAGCAAGACTTAGTCTATCTATGGTATCGCGTGATAGATGCAAAGTATCATAAAAATTCTCTATTACTAGCGCAAAAGCTGCAAAATACGAAACAAATGTTAATACTATAATATAAAAGACTGCTTGCTGCGTAAATTTATTGCATAATCTTGCGTAAATTATCATAACAGCTATAGCAGCAGGAAAAACAACATATGTTTTGATGAAACTAATCAATTCTGTGCCTATTGAAATTATATATCCATCTTTCATAGATCTTAGCATTGAATAATTCATTAAGATGCAAAGCATCATCAATGCCATAGGTAAAAATTTCTTTATTTCATGAGACTCTATAGGCCATACTACTTTTCGTAGATCTGAGAATGAATAGTTAAACATTATATATAATTTATTATTAATTATTAATTTTGATATTTGTACAATTAATGATTACTGCTCAATAAAACATCTTGGATGTAAATGTATCATAATTATTAATTTTTGTCAATACTGATCAGCTGCAACAAGTATTTATATAACTCTGATTATATATTATTAAGACGCATTTACAAATAAATTGTAGATGTATATTATATCACAATATAATTTTGTTATTACTCATTGTTTTTAAGAGAATCATTATGAAAAAACATTATACTCAATTTTATTTTCGATTTAAGTGTATCATGATATTTGTGATTATTTTATGTATAAAATTACCTATATCAAATGCTGATAATTTAGGTGATACAAGCACAACAGATAATGATAACACGGGTGAAACCCCTCACGTACAACATCAGAACAAATTAGATTCTCATACACAACAAATTATGTCTGAATATCAGGCGTATGTAAATAGTATTTCTCCAGAATTACGAAATGAGATTATCCAATATAGGCATGCCATTGATGTTTTAAACAAAGAAAAAATTATTTTATATAAACGCTTATCCCAGCAGGCTCAATCATATTTAAAAAAAACACAATATTACAAAGATCAACTACCGTTGACTTGTAAGGGTTTGCAAAAGATTATTGATGCATTAGGAGATAAGTATTACAAAACTACAAATAATGACGATCACACAGAATCATCTTTGCCTTAACGATGAACAAAAAAGACCAATATATTTTAGGCATAGAGTCTAGTTGCGATGATACAGCCGTAGCAGTTCTCGATAAAGATTGCAATATCTTATCTAATATTGTTTTATCGCAACATAATTGTCATAAAATCTTCAAAGGCATAGTTCCTGAATTAGCTGCGCGTGCACACATAGACAACATTAACGCCGTTACTAAGAAAGCCTTAAATCAAGCAAAGGTTTCAATAGAAGATATAAATATAATTGCTGCTACATCTGGACCAGGATTAATCGGAGGTTTAATTGTTGGCTTGATATTTGCTAAAACATTAGCTAGCGTTTTGCAAAAGCCATTTATAGCCGTTAATCATTTAGAAGGTCACGCATTAACTGCAAAACTTACTAATGGCATACAATATCCATACCTATTATTGCTAATTTCTGGAGGGCATTGTCAATTTGTTATTATCCAAGAGCTAGGTAAATATAAAGTCATAGGGCAAACATTAGATGATGCATTGGGTGAGGCATTTGATAAAGTCGCCAAAATGCTAGATTTAGATTTTCCAGGAGGTCCTGAAATTGAAAAATATGCTAAAAATGGCGATGAAAATAAGTATATACTGCCCAAGCCAATGAAAGATTCTGGAGATTGTAATATGTCTTTCTCAGGCCTCAAAACTGCAATTATGCTTTTAATAAAAGAAAAAGGGTCTTTAAGCTTGCAAGATAAGTATGATATTGCAGCTAGCTTCCAAAAAACTGTTGCTGAAATTTTAATAATAAAAATCAGATTTGCCATATCTGTATATCAAATAACTAACTCTAATAGATCGTATAAAAAGAATATAGTAGTATCTGGAGGAGTTGCTTCTAACTCTTACTTAAGAGGAATAATTGCAAAAAATCTAGCTGAAATTGATTATAATCTTGTATGTCCACCAAGTAATCTATGCACAGATAACGCAGCCATGATTGCTTACACTGGTTTACAAAGATTTAATGCTGGTATTAGAACAAATCTAGACTTTGCTCCAAAAGCAAGATGGAGCTTAGATTCTATATCCGCAAATAATCTTTCATGTTAATTACCTGAAATGGTTTTATGTTAGGTTTTGCATGAGATGCTATAATTACTACACCTCCAGAATTAGCTTTTGCAGTAATTAAGTTTTGAATTAATTGTGTAGTATTATCATCAAGATTCACAAATATTTCATCTAGTAACCATATATCGGCCGGGCAACATATTAATCTAGTTAGAGCAATTTTTTTGCAATTTCCAGCAGATAATGTATAACATTTTTGATATAAAACGTTATTTAAATTAAAATACTCTATCGCTATATCTACCGCATTTGGTGTATTATATAAATCAGCCCAAAATTTTATATTTTCATAAACACTTAAATCTGTTTTAATTCCTAGATTATGACCGATATAATTTAATTTAGAAGAAGATAAGATAATTTTTCCAGAAGTTGGTCTTTGTATACCAGCAATCAGTCTGAGTAATGATGTCTTACCTGAACCATTTAGACCTTCTAGATATGTTATAGAGGCAGATAAAATAGTTAGGCTTATGTTGCAAAAAACCTTTCTGTCATATATACAATAAGATACATCATCAAATGATATCATTGCATTATAAAATTATTAAATAAATACACTTATGTCGATATCGAAAAATATACAACAAAATCAATATATATCACAATTAAATTGTTCAGCAAAAAATTATACAATATTTGATATAAATAAACTATCGCAAAAGCTTGAATTGGACATACATAAATTACCATATTCATTAAGGATTCTCTTAGAAAATCTGCTTAGAAATAACGCTGACGAAAGTAAGTTGTTATCATTTAAAACTTGGCTTATTGATAACAAATCAGATGCAGAAATACCATTTATGCCAACAAGAGTTTTAATGCAGGATTTTACAGGTATACCAGCTGTAGTAGATTTGGCGTCCATGAGAGATGCAATGCGTAAATTGAATCGCGATCCATTAAAGATCAATCCAGTTGTGCCAGTGGATTTAGTTATAGATCATTCTGTGCAAGTAGATTTTTCTAGCACAAACCAGGCATTTGCAAAAAATGTTCAACTTGAAATGCATCGTAATTTTGAGCGATATCAATTCTTAAAATGGGGACAGTTAACATTTGATAATTTTAGAGTGGTACCTCCAGGAACAGGAATTTGTCATCAAGTAAATTTGGAATATCTTGCAAAGATCATATGGACAAAGAAATTAGAGAATGGTTCGCTTTTAGCTTATCCAGATAGCATTGTAGGTACTGATAGTCATACAACAATGATTAATGCGTTATCAATTCTTGGATGGGGAGTTGGAGGAATAGAAGCAGAATCTGCAATGCTTGGATATCCAATATCTATGATATTACCAGAAGTGGTAGGAGTAAAGCTTACAGGAACACTTAATCCATCTGTAAATGCAACAGATTTAGTGCTAACTATTACAGAAATTTTGAGACGTCAATCTGTTGTTGGTAAATTTGTAGAATTTTACGGTGATGCATTGCAACACATCTCCCTAGCTGACAGAGCAACTATAGCTAATATGGCTCCAGAATACGGTGCTACATGTGGCTTTTTCCCAATTGATGAGCAAATAATTAATTATCTCAAACTAACAGGACGTGATTCCGATACAATAGAATTAGTAGAAAAATACTCTAAGTCTCAATCTATTTGGTATGACGGATCTAGAGATGCTCATTATAGTAATAATATTACAATTGATCTATCACAAATAGAAACTTGTCTAGCTGGACCAAAGCGCCCTCAGGATAGAGTTTCGTTAGGTAATGTTGGGATAAGTTTTCAATCAATGTTACCAAACAAATCATTTGATAAATATCAAGTACCAAATAAGGAGTATACTTTATCTCATGGGGATGTTGTAATTGCTGCAATTACAAGTTGTACCAATACATCAAATCCCAAAGTTATGATTGCATCAGCATTGCTTGCAAAAAAAGCTTGCAATCTAGGGATCAAAACAAAGCCATGGGTAAAGAAGTCATTAGCACCTGGATCTCAAGTAGTTACTCAGTACTTAAGGGAAAGTGGTTTAGATGTATATCTAGATGAGTTAGGTTTTAACCTTGTTGGTTATGGATGCACTACATGCATAGGCAATTCCGGCCCATTAGACAAAGACATAGAAAAAACAATTATAAGTAATGATTTAGTTGTCAATTCTGTTTTATCTGGCAATAGAAACTTTGAAGGACGAATCAATCCATTGGTCAAAGCAAATTATCTTGCATCTCCACCATTAGTTGTTGCATATGCTATTGCTGGAAATATGATCATTGATATATCAAAACAACCTATTGCTCAAGATGAAAAGGGATGTGATGTGTATTTACAAGATTTGTGGCCAACAAATGATGAGATAGATTCTATATTATCCATTATCAACAAGAATATGTTTCTCGATAAATATAATAATGTATTTACAGGAGATCATGTTTGGCAAAATCTATCTGTATCTAAAAGCGCTACTTATGATTGGAATGCAAATAGCACTTATATTAAAGAGCCTCCATATTTTCATGATATTCAAAAATCGGATGCTAATGCATTAAAAGATATCATTTGCGCCAATGTGCTATTAAGTCTTGGAGATTCAGTTACAACTGATCATATTTCACCAGCTGGCAATATTTCTTTAAATAGCACGGCTGGTCAATATTTATTAGAACATGGAGTATCGCAATCGGAATTCAATTCTTATGGAGCACGAAGAGGAAATCATGAAGTAATGATCAGGGGAACATTTGCAAATATTCGCATTCGTAATGAATTATGCCCAGGAACAGAAGGTGGAATTGCTCTTAATGCAATAACAAAAAAACAAGCATCTGTATATGATGTTGCGATGTCTTACAAGCAAAGATCAATTCCATCTGTAATATTTGCTGGCAAGGAATATGGCACTGGCTCATCCAGAGATTGGGCTGCAAAAGGCACTTTATTGCTTGGTATTAAGGTAGTAATTGCAGAAAGTTTTGAACGTATTCATAGATCAAATTTAGTAGGGATGGGAGTTCTACCTATGACATTTGCTAATAATATGACAAGAAAGGATTTAAATTTAACAGGTTACGAAAATTTAAGTATTTATGGAATTGATAATAATGTAACTCCTTATCAAAAGGTAAAAGCGCAACTTAAAAACCAAGATGGTCAGTTGCTAAAGGAATTTGAATTAAAATTACAGATATTTACTAACAATGAAATGCTTTATTTAAAACACGGCGGTATATTAAATAATGTTATTAAAAATTCTTAGATATATAACAACTTTACGTTTATGAGTTTATGGAAGGTTTTTTCAAACTATAAATTGTTTGAAATATTTGTACTTGGGATTATTAGCGGTATGCCTATGTCTATTCTGATTGTAGCATTGAGCGCTTGGCTATATGAGTCTAATATTGCTGTATCAGTGATTACAACATTCGCAGTTGCTAAAATACCTTTTGCATTTAAACCATTATGGGCTCCCGTTGTTGATAATACATCTATACCTTATTTAAGTAGATTTGGCCAAAGAAAGAGCTGGATGATGATATGTCTACTTATAAATATTACTATATTATTTACAATTTCATCTTTAAATCCATCAGAACATTTGGCGCAATTATATTATTGGACAATATTACTAGGCATTTCAGCTGCAACTTTTGATATTAATGCAGATGCTTTTAGGATAGAAAGATTTGACAACCATAAGCAATCCTTGGCTGCGGCTAGTATGGTTTTTGGCTATCGAATAGGCATGCTAATGGCTGGAGCAGGTTCTCTATATTTTTCTGAATTAACAAGTTGGGGCGGTAATTTTCAAATGCTTAGTTTGATTTTTGCCATGGGGTTAGTTTTTGTGTATTTCCTCAATGAGGAAAAAATATTTAGAAGCTTAGATGGGATTTCAATATCTTCATTCAAAATCATTATTTTAGAACCTTTTTTAGAATTTTTTCATAAGAATCGATCTATTATTATAATATTAGGAGTGTTTTCGTTTAAGATTGGAGACGTGATGTTAGGATCTGTAGCAAATGTATTTTATCTAAAATTAGGGTTCTCTAAAAGTGAGATTGCATCTATTACAAAACTATGGGGTCTGTGCGCAACTATCGTTGGGTCTTATATAGGAGGAGTTATTATATATAAAATTGGCAATTTAAATGGATTAATTGTAACAGGCCTGATTCAGTCTGTAACTAATCTTGGCTTTCTATGGTTAAATTATCACCCTGGTGATTTATACGCTCTTACAATTTCTATTACTCTTGAAAATATTGGGAATGGAATGGGAACGGTAGCTTTAGTTGGATACATTAGCTATTTGTGCAATAAGCGTTATTCAGCTACTCAATACGCTTTATTTAGCAGTTGTTCTACATTTGCCAACGATACTGTATCTATCTACACTGGTCATTTAGTTGAATTGATTGGGTGGGAAATATTTTTACTTTCTACTGCGTTTTTTGGATTACCTAGCATCATGTTGTTTGTGTATTTACGATTTTATTTTCTAAATTCTGGAATTAACAAACCAGTAATAATTCAAAAATAAGTAATTTAAACAGTGATTTCAAAACCATCATATAAAGGAACAATATTACTTGGCAAATATTTTTGTATTTCAAAATAATCTATATTATGTCTCATGTTAGTGAGTAATATTTTTTTTGGTTTATATTTTTCATTCCATTGAAGGACTTTGTCTAATCCTGCATGGCTAAAATTAGATTCATAACTAGCGCAGTCAAGAACCCATTGTTCTATGTTATGCAAAAATTCTTCTGACTCCTTCGGAAAACTAACTACATCCGTAGAATAAACAAAATTTCCAATTCTTATGCCTGCGCTATTTACAGATCCATGATGTTGTTTAAAAAATATCATGTCGATATTACCAATTGTCTTTTTATCTGGATATTTTATAATGTTGATATTCATCACATTATCCCTTAGTAAGTAATGATATTTATTTGCAATTGATTTACCAGAATCGAAATCAGTGAAAATTTCTATTGGTTTTTTATGATAAAAAGAGAAAATACGTAATTCTTCAATACCAGCAACATGATCAGCATGATCATGAGTTAAAATAGCATAATCAACATTATCAATCTTAGCTCTTAGCAATTGCTGCTTTATATCGAATCCAAAATCAACCAATATCTTTTTATTATTTTTAGCAATAATGATTGCGGATCTTGAGCGTTTATTATATGGTGAGTCTGATAAACATGTGTTACATTTGCAGCCTATTACTGGAGTTCCAAAAGAGGCTCCACAACCAAGTATTGTAATTTTAACCATGATTATTTAATTATATTTTCGTCTAATTAATATATTTTGCTTATGTTGCAATTATATGATGTAGCTTATAATTGGCTAGGATTAAATCAATATTTATTTTTAGAGATTAATAAAATAACCAATATTGGCATATTACCATCATTATTGCAATTTACTTCTCATTTTTTTGATATATTTCATTTTTCAATATACTACATTATGATTTGTTTATATTACTATATAACATTCAGAAATAATCAAGCAAAACTTAGCCAAAAAGCATTAGAGAAGGTTTTTTGGTCTAAATATAATCATATGATACTGATTGGAACGACATATGTTATGTTAGGATGTACATATGCATTTTTAAAATTTTCTATCAATTTTCCAAGGCCGTTTTGTTCTATAAAAAGCTATTATACAGTTGCCAACATTGATGCAGAAAGATGTTTATCTGGCTTTCCTAGTGCTCATATAGCTATTGCAGTTTTAATTTTATATTGTTTTAAACCTTGCCTATCAAAGATGCAGACAATATTTGGTATAATAATTATTGTATTAGTAGGACTATCTCGTATTAGTCTAGCAATGCATTATCCAGCTGATCTATTATACAGTATATTGTTTATGATTTTTATAATATATCTTAGTAAAATTTTTGTTAGCATTTTTAAAAACAATATTGTTAAATATATTGGAAATATGATATTAACAACTATAGTTAAATAGATAAAATAGCAAAAATATTTAAATTAGTAACAAGAATTATAACATGGAAACGACAAAAAAAATTCAAACACAATTAATGATTATAGGCTCAGGGCCGGCAGGTTTAAGTGCGGCAATTTACTCTGCTAGAGCGGCTTTAAAGCCAATATTATTGCAAGGTATGGAGCCTGGAGGACAACTTACAATTACAACTGACGTTGAAAACTATCCAGGATTTGCTGATATTGTTCAAGGGCCTTGGCTGATGGAGCAAATGACAAAACAAGCAGAAAATGTTGGTACAAAATTATGCTTTGACTATGCAACAAGTGTTGATTTATCAACAAGGCCATTTATCATCAAAACTGGACTAGGAAAAACTTATGCAGCAGATAGTGTAATTATAAGTACAGGAGCGCAGGCTAAGTGGCTAGGGTTAGAATCTGAAACAAAATATCAGGGATTTGGTGTTTCTGGATGCGCGACATGCGATGGTGTATTTTTTAAAGATCAGGAAATAGTGGTTATAGGAGGCGGCAATACCGCCGTAGAGGAAGCTATGTATTTAACTAATCATGCAAACAAGGTTCATTTAATACATAGAAGAGATAGTCTAAGAGCAGAAAAAATATTACAAGAGAGATTGTTTAAAAATAAGAAAATTAATGTAATATGGAATCATGTTTTGGAGGAAATTTTAGGCAATGAGAATCCAAAATCTGTAACTCACGTTAAGATCAAAAACGTTACAAATAATCAAGTGACAAGCATGCCATGCAGCGGAGTATTTATTGCGATTGGGCATAAGCCAAACACAGAGTTGTTTAAAGATCAATTAGAATTAGATGACGAAGGGTATATCATCACCAAATCAGATTCAACACAAACTAGCGTAGCAGGAGTATTTGCAGCTGGTGATGTGCAAGATAAGATTTTTAGACAAGCAGTGACCGCTGCCGGAACTGGTTGTATGGCAGCTTTAGAAGCAGAGAAGTTTTTAAATAATAAATAATCATTATAGATAAAGACGGGTAAAATTCAATGAAACAAGAGGTCAAAGAACAACAAAATCCTACTTTGCATAGAATATTGCCGTATAATATTCAAGCTGAGCAAACTTTACTTGGAGCAATTTTAATTAATATCGAATTGTTTTATCAAGTACATGAAGTACTTATACCAGATCATTTTTTTGACGTATTACATCAAAAAATATTTAACTCAATAATTAAGATTTTAGACAAAGATATGACGCCAACATCATTAACTGTCTCTATGATGTTGAATCAAGAACCAAGTTTTATTAATGCTGGCGGCAGGGAATATCTCAACAAATTAACAACAATGTCTATGATGGTTATTAGCGTTAATGATTATTGCAAATTAGTCTATGACTTAGCTTTAAAACGTTATTTAATCAATCTTGGAGAAAATATAGTAAATAATGCTTATGATGTGTCTTTAGAAAAAGATGCAATGGAACAAATAGAGTATGCAGAAACATCTTTATATAATCTTGCTACTACCGGCAAAACTCAAAGCGGTTTTATCGCATTATCTGAAACATTATCAGATTCTTTACTAAGCATAGATCGCATCATAAAGCACCCAAAACATGTTACCGGAATATCTACCGGATTCTATGACCTTGATCAAAAATTATCTGGTTTTCACAATTCCGATTTAATTATTATCGCGGCCAGGCCGTCAATGGGCAAGACAGCATTTGCAATTAATTTAGCTATAAATGCTTGCTATGCATTACAAGAACGAGATGAAAAAAAAGAAGGCGCAGTAGGATTTTTCTCCTTAGAGATGTCATCGGAAGAATTAGCCTATCGTATATTGTCTATGGAAGCAAATATTCCTGGAACGAAATTACGCTCTGGTAAAATCATAGAATCAGAATATAATCTTCTTTCTCAATCTTCCGATAAGCTTTCAAAGTTAAATTTATTTATTGATGATACTCCAGCCCTTTCAATATCGGCATTACGAAGTCGTGCAAGAAAATTAAAGCGTAAGCATAATTTATCAATCTTATTTATTGATTATTTGCAATTGATAAGAGCTAGTGGCCGCCATGACAATAGAAACTTAGAAATTACAGAAATTACACAATCTCTAAAAGCGATTGCAAAAGAATTGAAAATACCAGTGATAGTTCTTTCTCAGCTATCAAGAGCAGTCGAGGCAAGATCGGATAAAAGACCTATGTTATCAGATCTAAGGGAGTCAGGCTCAATTGAGCAGGATAGTGATATTGTAATGTTTCTTTACCGTGAAGAATATTACGTTGTTCGATCTGAACCTGAAGGAGGTAGCGATAAACATAATAATTGGCAAACAAATATTGATGATGTGCATAATAAAGCTGATATAATTGTTGCTAAACATAGAAATGGTCCAGTTGGGAGCGTGACATTATTTTATGATACAATGCACTCTAAATTTGGCAATGTATCAAATCTCAAAAAAGGCGATGATGATCGTCTAGAAAGCTTATCTCAAGAAAATAAAATGGCAGAATAATGAGTTATTTATGCCCAATCATTATTGGTATATCTGGTCCAAAACTTAATGCAAAAGAAATAGAGTTATTTAGCAAGCATATTGTTTTTGGGTTTATTTTATTTTCTAGGAATATAGAATCATCTGAGCAATTGAAGGATCTAGTGACAGATCTTAAATCTTTATATAATGGTAAGCATACTCCGTTAATTTTTATCGATCAAGAAGGTGGCAGGGTAAGAAGATTAAAACCACCGATTATATCAAGAGATTACTCACCAGCAAAATATTTTTCAGATCTGTATAATCCTAGAGCAAAAGATATCGCAATTGATAAAGTACGCGCACATTACATTTCCATTATGAATGATCTAAACAGTTTTGGAATAGATTCTCCATGCGCTCCAGTTGCAGATTTACACTTCGAGCATACGCATGATGTAATAGGTGATCGTAGCTTTGGAGGAGATGTTGATCAAGTTGTTGATTTATGCAATGCATCGATAGATGCAATTGTTAGTACAAATGGCATTCCAATTATAAAGCATATCCCTGGACACGGCAGAGCTCGATCTGATTCTCATTTATCCTTGCCAATTATTGATACAAATATAAAGGAGCTTAATAGAACTGATTTCGATGTATTTCGAAAGTTGGTGAAAAATCCAAATTTAGATTATGCAATGACTGCTCATATAGTTTATACTGCTCTTGACATAGATAATCCAATTACAACTTCTGTTGATGCAATTGAGTATATTCGTCATAGTATAGGCTTTAAAGGCAAAATTATTTCGGACGATATAGGAATGCTTGCACTGCACGGAGGTATAGGTGCTAAATATTTTAATTCAAGAAATCCTATAAATCCAGTTGACCCATTAGTCATGCAAGGTAAAAAATGTCATTTTGAATTTATACAAAGCTTATGTAATATTGCTAGTCAGTCATTAAATGCTGGATGCGATATTCTATGTCATTGCAGTGGTAATATAGAAGAAATGCAAGCAATTTTAACTAATATTTGATATTAGTTAACTATAAAATTTTATTTATAGTAATTTGTTATGCAATAATTTAGTTACCTCCTCTGCTTGAGAATCGTGAATAATCATAGAAATTTTATTTTCTGTGATTTGCAATAAAAAAACATCTATATTGTTGAATTTTAAAATATCTGTAATGTGAATCAAAACATCATGATTATTTTTAAAACCACATCCAATAATAGCAATGGCAGCAATATGATCATTAAAATCAGCAGAAATATTATTTTGAAGAAATAATTGCTCTAATCGAGATTTATCAATCAATTGGGCTATAAACTTATTTTTTTCATTGCACACCAAAAGTTCAATATGAACTTGGTTGCGATTAAGTAACTCAATAATATTGATCACGTTAGAATCTTGAATTATCACTTCTAATAAATTTTTATTATATGTAATAGCTTTAACAATAGAATCTTCCATAATATCTTTTTTATATTTTGTAATTAATGTGTAAGTAGATTTTGGATCAAAAGATGATAGAATTTTAATAGATATGTTATGCCTCATTGCGATTTCTACACATCTTGAATGTAAAACTTTTGCTCCTGAGGTAGACAATTCCAACATTTCTTCAAAACTAATTTGATCTATCTTTTTTGCATTAACAATTAACCTTGGATCTCCTGAGAATAGACCGTCAACATCAGTATAAATTTCACATAAATTTGCATTAATTTTAGCGGCTATAAGTGCAGCCGTGATATCAGAACCTCCTCTTCCCAATGTCACAATACGAGACTCACTATTAATCGCTTGAAACCCTGCAATAACCGGCACAACCTTATCAGATAAACATTGTTTTATCAAACTATCGTTTACATCCAGAACTCGTGCTTGGCCATATTGATTTTCATATGCTAGTATTGGCAATTGCCAAGCTAGGATAGATCTAGCTTTGACGCCTTTCCTTTGAAGGGCTAAAGCTAATAAACCAGCTGATACAACCTCACCACTAGATAGAACACTGTCAATTTCAAGTAAAGCCTCTTCATGATTATCCGAATTATTCAAAGAAGAGATGGCACTACATAGACTAATAAGATTGTTTGTATCTCCAGCAATGGCAGACACAACTACTACAAGCTGATCATATTTTTGCAAAGATGAAATGATGATATCAGAAACAGCATTAATTCGATCAATTCCCTCTAATGAAGTACCTCCAAATTTTTGTACTATTAATGACATATTATTTGAATTTGAAATATTTCCCATCTAACAACATACTGATATACAGCTATATACCTCTAAATTCTCACTTGGAATAATCGTAATTTAATTGAATATCTTGAACTCTTTCGTTTAACAAGGACAAAACTTCATCGGTAATATCTAGATTCTTTTTAGCAAATAAAATGTGCGAGCTAGGTATTGCAACAGAAAAATCATGTTTATTTGATAATTCAAGGATGATAGCTATCAATACATCATGAACACGATCAAAGGCCTCAGCATGAGATCGTTCTAAGCGTATTTTTTTATCTTGCACGTCCTTTTGCAAATTATTGACACTTTTTTGGAATTCATTAGTTTCCTTTTCAAACTCATCAGTAGTAATCACATTACGCTTATTCTTGATAGATTCTTCTACGCTTTTCAATTTAGCTTCTTTTTCCGATATATCCTTCTGTATAGAAGCTGTAAGATTTGCAATAGATTTTTTAATGTTTTGCACAGCTAAAGATCTTTCCAAAACCAATTGCACATCAACTACAGCAATTTCAATTTTCGAGCAACTGTCATTTGCATCTACATTCCCTAAGAAACAAACAGAGGAAACATATATTACAAATAATAATAACCGTCTTATTTTACATAATGTCATTAAAATTGAGTAGAAAATGTTATATTAAATGTTTTTTTCTCATCGTAATATTTCTTTTTTATTGGATAACCCCATGTTAAACGTATAGGGCTCATGCGTGTAACGATCAGTACTCCAAACCCAACAGATGCTCTTGGACTATGAGGATCATAAATCTGTGATTTGTTATAAGAAGCATTCTTAGATAATTTAACCCCATATAAAGCTCCCATATCAGCAAAAATAAATCCACGAGCTTCTATTTCTTTTGGTAACCCAGTTGGGAAACTTAATTCTGAAACTAGCTTGTAATATTCTTGACCGCCTAAAAATTCTTTTGTATTACGCATTCTAGGACCTACTCCACTAAAATCAAATCCACGCAACATTAAATTAAACCTTTCATTGATAGGCACTTGCTTTTTATCTCCAAAGCCAATTATATGACCAGCAGATCCTGATAAAGAAAAGGTAAAACTATCTTCTATGAAAGAATGATATATCCTCGCTTCAAGCTCATTCTTGAAATATTTACTATCACCTCCAACGCCGGCAACTTCTTGGCTGCCAATTATAATATAACCATGCTTTGGAGCAATTTTATTATCTGTTTTATCGTATATTAATGATTGGCCAATTGCAGAGGTAATTCTACTTCCTCTCTGCTCTTCTATAGCGAGAGAAAGTTTCCCAGATCTTGGCGTCATTTTAGTGCGTTTAATTGTGTAATCCAATTCATGCAACAAATCTTCTGTAATATCAGATCCAATAGTAACTTTATCACCTATTGTTCTTAAAGAGTAATTTTGATCACCAGTATCAAAGCCAGAGCCACGGCCAGAATACTGATTAAAAATAGAATTACTTAATGATAAATTACGATCAAACAAATATGGATCATGAAAATCTAAACTATACCCATGATTACGCTTACCAATTTGAGTTGAAATACCAGCAGATTTACCAGAGCCAAGTAAATTTTCCTCATTAAACCCAAGTCTCATAAAAGGTCCGCGAATGGTATCGTATCCAATGCTACCATCAAAGGACGTAGTAGATTTTTCTTCTACTTTAATATCGAGATTGTATTTATCATAACTTTCTGTAGGTTGCAAACTAGTGCCGACATTGCTGAAAAAATTTAAATTATTAACAGAGCGAAGACCCTGTACTATGTAATTACGATCAAATAAATCACCTTCATTAATTCTAAATTCCCTACGAATCACCTTATCACGGGTTTTGACATTGCCAGAGATATTAATTTCAGACAAATATATTCTCTGTGCTTTTTCTATAATAAATGTAATATTTGCTAATTGAGCCTGATGGTCAAGATCAAAAGATGGATATACAGAAACTTGAGGATATCCATTATTAGCAAGTTCAGTAGAAATATTTTGAGCTATTTTTTCTAGCTCTGACATATTAAATCTTGAACCTTGCTTAACTGTGATTAACTTTGCAAAATTAGCATCATTGATTTTATTATCAACATTAATAGATCCAATGGTATATCTTTGCCCTTCATCTAAAGAATAAGTAACAGTAAAATATTCTTTAGTCTTTGAAAGCTCTGCTGATACTGAAATCACATGAAAATCTGCAAAACCTACAGATTGATAAAAATCTTTTAATAAATCCTTATCATACTCTATACGGTCTGGATCATAGACGTCATTAGTGTCTAAAAACTTAAACCACTTATATTCCTTTGTAACAATAATGGATCTTAATTTACTATTGCTATAATGCTCATTGCCAACAAAATATATGTATTTTACTGTAGTTTTTGGACCTTCTTCTATATTAAAAATAACCTTCACGCGGTCATTTGGTTGAGGATCTAGGCTGACATTAACTTTTGTTGCGAATCGACCTGAGCGCTTGTAAATTGATTTAATTTTTTCTATATCTGATGCAATTTTTGCATTACTTAAAGACTCGCCTGGTTGAGATAAAATTGCATTATTTAAAATATTCTGCTTAATCTTACCATTGCCTTTAAATTCAATTCCGCTAACAAACGGATTTTCTTTGACATCAATCAATAGCTCACCTTTATTGAAGGTAATTTTAATATCTTCAAATATAGAAAGTGTGTATAAGTTTTTAATTGCTTCTATTTTTTTTGCTTCAGTATACTCCTCTCCAACCTTAAACTCAGAATAATTCTCAATAGTAGAGCTTTCTATACGCTGATTTCCTTCAACAGAAATCTGTTTAATTAAGTCAGCTGCAAAGGCAATGTTATTTAAATAAACAACAATTAAAATAAATCTTAGAAATTTCGACACGATCAATGAAATGATAATTGATTAATAATATTTTTGCTTCTTTTTTTATATTATGTTCCATTAGAAAATACAAGTAGTAAAATTCATAAATTATCAATAGCTCTTGCAACAACTATTAAGAAGAAAGGCGTTACTAAGAAGATCTCATCAATTAAATTAGCATTTCACAACCTAATGATGGTGGATTAAAATTGCATCAATACTAGCTTCGAGAGAGCAATGGTGTTAACAATGTATTAAATAATGTATCCAATCTCTTGCGATCTACCTTATCTATAGAAGATATGCTATCAAATGAAAACATACTATAATATGCTTGTGTAATGTTACTCCATAATATTTTGCCATTAATTATATCAACTATAGTCAATCTAATTGAGGTTGATTCTGCTGCGTAATCATCATCTTTTACTCCTATAAAAAATGAAATAGCAAAATTCTTCATGCAAGCTCCAGATGTATTAATACGTCCATTATATTCAACTAATACGGCAATATCAGCTCTTGTTGTATCATGAATAACATTTATTCCTTTAGTTACAAGAGAATTTATATTAAACGCTTTTTTTTCTTCCCATAATATTGGCACATACAAAGGATTAATTTGCTCTTGATATTGCTCTTTAAAACTTAATATATCTCTCGATATGGCATGATTGTGCACTTCCTTTTTACTAAAGAAACGTACATTGTAGCCTTTGTTTTTTAACTTTGGCAACAATACATCTATTATAGTATCTTCAACCTGATTTTCGTAATTATAATTACGAGTGGCTTTGCCTGCAATATCCACTGTACTTACCTCAACCATTGGAGATAATGCTATCATTCCATTGCTTTTGGCAAGGGCATTCGTATAATCAGAAGTTCTTCTTACAGTAGTAGTTCTTGTACATGATGCAAGAATCATTGACACGCAAAACAATAATACAATATTTTGTTTCATGCTCACTTCGTAGTATCAGTTTGTTTAATATTATTAGGTATAACTCTTGTTCTTTTTTCTGAAATTATCACAAGTACGTTTTGTCCTGAAGAGATGCATGGAGTATTTTTGGCTTCTTTCGATTGCACAACTGTAATGATGCCATTGGCTTTAACGGCGGCCAACGCATTCCTCATCAACGCACTACCTTCATAATAATCTTGATTCATGGTTGATGTATCTACTTTAACAACATACTCAATTCCATGATTTGTACCTAGCGCTTGCTCAGTTACGGCGCCCAAAATACCTCCAACTAAAATACCGCCAACAATCACTGCATTATTGCCTCCTGAAGCTCCAGCTGCAACACCAGTGCCAGCCCCGCCAATCAATGCACCAGCGGTATTATCTCCTAATTTTTCAGATTCTTTAATCTGAACATTACGCACAGATAATACTTGACCTTCTAATACGATATTTAGCGTCGAATCGCTTGTGTAAGTAGAGCTAGACAAATCTCTAGCGCATCCAAATAAACAAAAAGAAGCAAGTATGACAACTGCAACTTGGATGAAGAAATTCTTCATAATATAATTATTAATTAAATATTAAGAAAATATGTCGTATGTACTAACATTGATATTTACAAGAATCAATCACCATTTATGAAAAGACATTTATCCTATTAGAAAGATTTGAACGCATCTTTATAATGACAATCGAAGATATTAATCCAAAAAATGCAAAGTAAATCGCAATTGATATAGGCGCGTTTGTGACATACCATAACCACAAACAAAATGCAGAGGTAATTTTGCCAAAAAATCCATATCCAATGGAAGAACCAATCCCAATAATTAAATAATTAGATTGTGAGTTGCATAATTTTTTGTACCATATATTCAGTGGGCAAGCAAAGATTACGCCAAGAATAATAATCCATATTCTAATTGACATTACATATAGAATGCTTGCATGAGGCAAAAAATACCATAAAGGAATTATTGTTAAACCTAAAATTAAGCTACTAGAAAATAAGATCAGTTTTATGTCAAAATTTGAAAATATAGATCTTATGATAAATATTAATATCAAATCTAAGATCATTAGATATGCATTATATTCCATCATCTCAGGCAATGTAATATTGGTAATTAAAGGAATAAAACTATTCATTACAATGAACGGTATAGCATAGGTCATGTATGAAAAACCACTTGTAATAGCAATGACATAAACAACGTAACGAGACTGGTAGATTTGCTTTAGAATTAGAGAAAGAGATAATTTATCTCGTAAAGAATTGATATTACATTCCTTTGCAGTTTGTCTTAAAAAATATCCAACAAAGCCTCCTGCGCCCCCGAATATGAAACATACACGCCATAAATGTTCTTTTAAAAATTGAGATTCACTCCAAGATTGATGTGCAATCACAGCCCAAGATGCAAAAGATGCTAATAATATGCCAAACATTGTTGAGCCGTTATATAAGCTAGAAATACGGAAAGCTTGAGATCTAGACTCACCTTCTAATGATTTGCCTTCTAATATGTATAATGATGCAATTATAGATTCCCCAGCTCCAAAAATACCAACCAATGAACGCAATGTAATCAATGCTAAAGTAGAGTTAAATCCAATTGATTGATAAGTTGGAAGAAGTCCTATTAATAATGTACTAATAGACACGCCAAATAATGAATATGATAATGATTTAATCGCACCGATACGCTGAACCATCAAACCAAATATAATACTTCCTAGTGGCCTAGTAATAATAGAGCTGCTAATTACACTATAACCTAAAATCAAAGATACAATGTAATCAAATTCTGGAAAAAATAAAGGGGCTAAAATTGGCACTAATAAAGAATAAATTGCAACATCAAAATGATCTAATATATTACCAATTAAAATAGAGCGATTTAATTTACTTAACATAGAGCCTTTTAAGCTTTAGTATCTCTAATTGCCTTACTAAGATAAGCTTTTAAACTTTGTATTTTGGATTTATTTTTAACACTTACACATATTAGATCTAAATTCACCTTAGAGCCAAATATTCCAGTTAATTTACAATGCGCATCATTTAACAACAAATCAACATCAGCAGTTGGTATTTTATCTATTTTAGTAAAAACTATATGAAAATCATGTCGATAAGATAGTAACAATTCTATGATAGCAATATCATTTTTTTGTAAACCCCTTCTAGCATCTATTAACAGATTGAGAATCTTTTTATTTTGAGTATTACTTAAATAATATATTATTAACTTTTCCCATTTTTGCTTTATATCTAATGGCACATTTGCAAATCCATAACCAGGTAAATCAACCAATGCAACATTAGTAGCTAAAGAAAAAAAGTTTATCTGTCTAGTGCGCCCTGGTGTTTTAGATGTTTTAGCTAAATGACCATTATTACACAAAGCATTAATCAAGCTAGATTTACCAACATTGGATTTACCAATAAATACCAGATCAACAACATGAGGATTTTTTGGAATTTGTTTAGGGTCAGATGCGCTCAATAAAAATTTAGGATTATCAAACATATAATAATTAGGATCTTTTTGTTATAGTTGCATAACATTTTTTATAGCGATATCAAAAAACTACAAATCGTTTTATCAAATGTTACGAGTGACTTGCCATTTAACTGAAAGACACAGCATTTATTCAATGCTAGCAATAATTTCATTATCATGGCGAGCCCGCCGGGACTCGAACCCGGGACACCCTGATTAAAAGTCAAGTGCTCTACCAACTGAGCTACGGGCTCATTTATATGTTTCAATACAAATGAAAAGAAGCTTGAAAATAAATGATCACACATCCAAGGATTAGACAAATAACTCAAGATCTTATATTTACTTTATGACGAAAAAATACTAATCTGTCAACCTATAAATTCAAAAAATATAAATCAAATGTTTAGAAAAATACATGATGACGTTGCCATAATCGTACCATCTAGGATAGAATCAACTAGATTGTCAAGAAAGCCGCTGAAACTCATTGGTAAGACTTCCATGATAGAACATGTATTGTCTCAAATAAATAAAACAAAATTACAACATGTGTATGTTGCGACCGATTCAAAGGATATAGCATCAATTGCTCAAGGGATCGGAGGTAAATATATTATGACAGATTCATCCTTAGCATCAGGTACAGATAGAGTATTCGCTGCTTTTAATAATTTACCAAATAAAACTCAATTTAAGTATGTCATTAACGTCCAGGGAGATATGCCTTTTATAGAACCAAGCACTATCCTTACTGTTATTGATAATTTGAAGAAAAATGAGTTTGAAATCATGACGCCAGCAGTAAAAGTAGATCTTAAAACGGCTCAAACTGCTAGCAATGTTAAAATTGTAGTCAGCAAAACTAATAAAGCATTATATTTTTCCCGTAACATGATACCCCACTCTGGAGAGGAATTCTTATATCATATTGGCGTGTATGGGTTTACCGTACAAGCATTAGCAAAATTTGTATCATTGCCAGTAACTAGCTTAGAAAAAACCGAGAATTTAGAACAACTCAGAGCTTTATACAATAATATCGATATAGGAGTGTGTTATATAAATAACATTCCAATTTCAGTAGACACGCAGCATGATTTAGATATGGCTATCAATTTTTATAACAATCAATTAACATAAAATTTTATAAATAAGAAATAGAAATATCAATGCTAATATTATATCTAACATTAATTAACACTAATACCTGTATATAGCCAAATGAGTACAAATACTATATCCCAAATTCGAAATAAATTTATAGAATATTTCACACAAAATCAGCATGTACATGTTAAATCTAGCTCTTTAATTCCTCACAATGATCCAAGCTTAATGTTTGTAAATTCTGGAATGGTTCAGTTTAAGAATGTTTTTACCGATCAAGAGCGGAGAGAATATGTTAAAGCAACTAGTAGTCAAAAATGTTTGCGCGCTGGAGGCAAGCACAATGATTTAGAAAATGTAGGTTATACAGCTAGACATCATACATTTTTTGAAATGCTTGGCAATTTCTCCTTTGGCGATTATTTTAAGGAGGAAGCGATTTATCATGCGTGGAACTTGCTAACAAAAGATCTAGAGCTATCAAAAGACAAGTTATACATAACAATATATCATTCTGACCAAGAAGCTGCTCAATATTGGAAGAAAATTGCAAACTTATCTGATGATAGGATAATTAGAATTAAAACATCTGATAATTTTTGGTCCATGGGGCCAACTGGACCATGTGGGCCCTGCTCTGAAATTTTCTACGATCATGGCCCATCCATCGCAGGAGGACCCCCAGGAAGTCCAAACGAAGATGGCGATCGTTTTGTTGAAATCTGGAATTTAGTATTCATGGAATTTGAACAAATAGATGAAAAAACTCGCGTTTTATTACCAAAAAAATCTGTAGATACAGGTATGGGTTTAGAGCGAATTGCAACTGTATTACAAGGTATTCACGATAATTACGACACAGATCTATTTAAAGAGCTAATAACAACATCTGAAGATGTAATTAAGGTCAAAAATATAGGTCAAGCTCAATTTAGTTACCGCATTATCACTGATCATTTGCGTGCAATGTCATTTTTAATTGCAGATGGGATAATGCCTTCTAATGAAGGTAGAGGTTATGTACTTAGGCGTATTATGAGAAGAGCGATGAGACATGCGCATACACTTGGAGCTAGAAATCCAGTAATTTATAAAATATTACCAAAGCTTGTAGAGCTTATGGGATCATTCTATCTAGAACTTGATAAATCATACGAATTTATCCAAAGTATTATACATCAAGAAGAGGAAAGATTTATTAAAACTCTTGGTAGGGGAATGAAATTATTGACCGAAGAAATTGAAAATAAATTAGTTTCGAAACAATTAACTGGAGAAGCTGCATTTAAATTATACGATACATACGGCTTTCCCTTAGATCTTACTCAAGATATATTAAAAGAAAAAAATATTACAGTAGATACTGATGGATTTGATAAGGAAATGAAAGCTCAAAAGGATAGAGCTCGTAAAGCTTGGTCTGGATCTGGCGAAGGTAAGATTGATCAGACATGGTTTGATATCAAATCAAAATATGGTTCTACAGAATTTTTAGGATATACATTAAACAAAGCATATGGAAAGGTATTAGAGTTAATTCACAAGAATAAACAAATTAAAAATTTTGGTATATTAGATGTAGAATTTATTGTTATTGTTAATCAAACTCCGTTCTATGCTGAATCTGGTGGTCAAATGGGCGATATTGGCGCGATTAAATCTGATCATTGCGAAATTCAAGTAATAGATACTAAAAAATATCTTGGTCTACATGCGCATATTTGCAAATTAAAAAAAGGCAGTATCAACACTAATGATACTATCTATTTAGAAATAAATGATCAATATAGACAAAACTTAAAATTGCATCATTCTGCAACTCATTTACTGCATAGCGCTTTAAGACAGAAATTAGGGGCTCATGTTACACAAAAAGGCTCGTTAGTTGCTCAAAACTACTTGAGATTTGATTTTAGCAATCCAAGCGCTATAACTAATGACCAGCTATTGATGATAGAAAATGATATCAATCAAATCATAAGAAACAATCTAAAGCTCAATACACAAATAATGTCGATAGATGATGCGATTGACAAAGGCGCTATGGCATTATTTGGAGAAAAATATGATAATGAAGTTCGCGTTGTAAGTGTTGGAGATGAAAAATACGATAATCTTTATTCCATAGAATTATGCGGTGGAACGCATATAAATAATACTGGAGAGATTGGGTTATTTAAAATCGTAGGTGAACAGGCTATTGCCGCTGGTGTTAGACGCATTGAGGGTGTGTGCGGGCAATTTGCATTAGATTTTACTCGCAACTATCAAGATACAATAAATCAAATATCACAAACTCTTAAAGTTCCTAACAATGATATTCTATCGAAAATTAGCTATTTAATTGATCATAGCAAATCATTAGAACAAGCATTGGTAAATGCATCTCTATCTAAATTAGATTTATCAACAGATGAAATCAATAAAACTGCTACAAAAATAAAGGATATTTCATTTGTATTTAAAATTATCGATAGCATTGACGATATTAAACTAATTAGAAATGCAGCAATTGCATCGGCAGGAAAAACAGATAACCTCATTATCTTGTACGCTGTTAATTTAAAGGGTAAAATATCAATAATAGTTGCAACATCTCAAAGCCTTAAAGATAAATTTAGCGCTAAAGATTTTGTAAATAATATTTCGTTGTTTTTAGATGGCAAAGGCGGTGGAGGTACAGCAACTCTTGCACAAGCTGGTGGAACAAATATCAAAAAATTATACGAATTACAGCATTATGCTATTGATAATTTGACCAATATGCTTTAAAACTCTTATATATAAGGAGAGGTGGCCGAGTGGCTTAAGGCGCTCCCCTGCTAAGGGAGTGTAGGGTCAATCCCCTACCGAGGGTTCGAATCCCTCCCTCTCCGCCAGTTTTTAATGCTCGAAAAGTTTTCGCTGGATTTTCTGGGTTCATAAATACGCCTCTAAACCCCAGTATTCATGGGCTTTAGCGCATTTAAGTCACGCAACACATGCGTACCTAGAGAATCCAAAAATCACCAAAAACACCCCAAATTCTCCCTTTTTGTTCTCTGTTTCTCCGTTACATGCGAACGTCGGTCGTGAAGGTACGCATCTATCAACCCCTTGATTTTACTGGATTTTTGCGATTTCGGCATTTTGAGGTTCGTTTTTGGCGGATGGTGTGCGGGGTACTCAGAGTAAGAGAAACCTCTTGACTTCAGTACCTAACATTAGTAAACTTGCATATAATATGAGTGGCAGAATCAATTTTTAATGTAGGTAACTTATGTGGATTAGAGAGCATAACAAATTTTATCCCGACGTATCCCCTGAGGAGATTTGGAAGATATGGATAGATATTAACAACTGGCCCAGTTGGCATGGAGATTTGGATTATTGCAAGCTTGATGGCGACTTCAAGGTGGGAAATCATTTTATGCTGAAGCCTAAAGGCGCGCCAGCAGTTAAGATTATGCTGACTGAAATTAATGAGATGCAGAATTTTACCGACTGCACAAAGTTCTTCGGGGCTAAAATGTACGATACCCACAGCATGGAAGTGAAAGATGGTGGTGTTCTGCTTTCCAATAAATTAGTGGTTACAGGGCCCTTAAAATGGCTGTGGATCAAGCTTGTGGCAAAGCATGTTGCAGACACAGTTCCAGATGAGATGGACTCTTTGGTTAATCTGGCTAGGAATAAAGGCTGAAAGATATGACAAATCCACCATTTGGTTTTGATGCACCTGAAGATAGCCCTGGTTTTTTGCTATGGCAAACAACTATTTCTTGGCAACGTATGATCAAAAAAGCATTAGAGCCACATGATATCTCCCATGCCCAATTTGTTATTATGGCTATATTGCTTTGGTGGCATGGTCAGAAGAGAGAAGTAACTCAAATTGATATTGTCACAATGTCTAAACTAGATAAGATGACTGTTTCAAAATCATTAAAGAAATTGGTTGGGATGGATTTAGTAGCAAGACATGAAAACCAAGAGGACACAAGAGCTAAATCCGTGGAATTAACAAAATTGGGGGTGGCTTTAGCCGGTAAGCTAGTACCTATTGTAGAAGGCGTAGATGAGGATTTTTTTGCCAAGCTTCCGAAAAAACAGGAAAAAGATTTGATAGTAATTTTACGAAAATTAACGGTGGCAGAAGATGTTAACTAAGCCTAACCTTAAAGATGAAAAAATTATCGCATGCTTGCACGATAACTATGATTTAGATATCGCTGAAATTTCTTTTCTACCACTTGGTGCTGATTTTAATACTGCCGTGTACCGAGTTACGACAACAGATAAAACAGACTATTTTCTAAAGCTACGATCTGGAGATTTTTGTGAGCCCAGCGTATTAGTTCCACATCACTTAAAACAAATTGGTCTGCAAAATATTATCCCTCCTATTGCAACTAAAACAGACGAATGTTGGACAAATTTAGATGCCTTTAATGTGGCCTTGTATCCTTATATTGATGGGCGTAATGCTGTGGATAGTCAAATATCAGAACAACAATGGCAGCAATTTGGGGAGACAGTAAAAAAATTACATACTGCTGATATTCCCGAGTCTATTATTAGCAATGTACCAAAAGAAACTTTCTCATTAAAGTGTTGCCAAACGGTAAGATTATTCCTTGAGCGTATAGAAAATGAAGTCTTTGATGAAGCTGTAGCCACAAAGTTGGCTGCATTATTAAAGTCTAAAAATGATATCATTTTGGACTTGATAAAACGAACAGAAGAACTTGGCTCCATACTGCAAAATCAATCCCTTCAACATGTATTATGTCACGCTGATATGCACGGCTGGAATTTGTTGATCGATCAAGATGATCATTTGTATCTCATTGACTGGGATACTCTGGTCTTAGCACCAAAGGAGCGTGATTTAATGTTTATTGGTGCAGGCATTTGGGATAGTTGCTACACACCAACTGAAGAAGAATCATTATTTTATAAAGGCTATGGGCAAGCCAATATAAACCAAGATGCACTTTGTTACTATCGTTTTAGTCGCATATTACAAGATATTGCTGAATATTGTGAATACATCTTCTTGTCTGATGAAGGCGGTGATGATCGGATGCAGGCTCTTGAACATCTAAAACCTAATTTTTTGCCAAACGGCACAATAGAAAGAGCATATCATGCTGACAAAATGAGGAATGTTTCATGAAGTTATATTTTATAGGCGGCGCCAGCGGTAGCGGCAAGACAGCGATTATGCCAGAACTGCAAAAAATATTAGGCAGCGAAATAAAGGTCTACGATTTTGATGATATTGGAGTACCTGAAGGTGCTGATAAAAAATGGCGCCAAGAATCTACAGAAAAGTGGTTGCAACAATTACTTTCAGATGGCAAAGATGCCTGTTTGCTTGGCCAAATTGTTTTAGGCGAAATCATAGCATGTCCTTCTGCTAAAAAATTAGATTACATTAATTTTTGCTTGTTAGATGTAAGTGACTTTGAGCGAATCCAACGCTTGAAAAAACGCAATACCTACGGCGCTGATCAAAATATGTTGAACTGGTCTGCTTGGCTTCGTATGCACACCCGTGATCCGCAATGGACACAGCAAGTAATCAAAGATGCTTCTTGGGATGGTTTAGATTTTTCCTCTTGGGATCGGAGTCTAACCTGGCCAACCAATGTCAGCACTAAAATTATCGATACAACTTCTCTAGATATTAAAGAAGTTGCTGAGCAAGTAGCTGCTTGGATTAATAACAACAAAATTGATACGGCTCGTCTAACAATTAGAGAAATTACAGCAAATGATTTAAATGCGCTATATGGTCTTCTTAGTAATGAAGATGTAATGCGCTACTCTGTGCATGGGCCATATTCCAAAAAGCAGACAGAAGATTGGATTAGCTTTATTACAGAGCATTATAAAAAGTATCCTCTTGGTATGTGGGCAGTTATAGAAAAAGATAATGATGTGTTAATTGGCATATGTGGGTTAATGCCGTTAAGCGATGATGATTCAAAATATGAAATTGGATATAGAATATTACCTGATTTCCAAGGCAAAGGTTATGCGACTGAGGCCGCTATTGCTGTAAGAGATTACGCTATAAGCGTTGGGGTTAATCAGTTTATTGCTTACATTGAAAAAGAAAACAAACCTTCAGTAAAAATTTCCGAGAAAATTGGTATGAATTTTCTAAAGAATGGAACCTATAAAAACATACCGGTTCTCATATATGAGTACAAGGTGGAATAAATGGCAGTGAGAATTATAAAAGATAAAAAATTTTATTTGCTGTGGCTAGCTTCAGTTTTAGGAGCTATTGCGGTTTTACCATATGCAACTGCACAAGCTAGTATCGAATTATCAACAGCTGTGCTGTTTGGAACTTTGATTCAAGCCACACTAATATATGCGGTTATTACATTTTTTGGCATCAGATTTGCCGAAAAAGCAAATTTCCAAATCACTTCATCTAAAGAGTGTATTATTCCATCTATCATATCTGGTCTTGTTGTAGGGCTGATTCTCAAATTGCTAGATCAATTCATATTTAAGCATCATGCCAATATATTGCTTAACAATCTTCCTGATGTAGATTTGCTATATAGGGTTTTAGCTTCATTTTATGGCGCTATAAATGAAGAAGTGCTGCTCAGATTATTTGGCGTATCTTGTGTTGCGATGTTATTGCAGAAATTTACAAAATTAAACAAGAAATCTGTTGCGATACTATCCATTATTTTGTGCGCGCTACTCTTCGCTGTTGGGCATCTTCCAATGCTTTATAAAATGGCCGTAGACCCCAATACATATGACATAGTAAGGGTTCTGCTTTTGAATGGGTTTGCTGGAATTGCATTTGGGTTGTTGTACTGGAGATATGGACTTGTAGCATCAATGCTAAGTCATTTTATCGCTGATTTAGTAATACATGTATTTTGGATATTGTGATGAATAAATTCTATACCCTCAAACAAATTGAGACTCCTAGATTAATAATCAGACCAGTGCAATTGGGTGATGAAATTCAATTAAATCAGGCTGTAAATAATTCTCTTGAGTCATTACAACAATGGATGCCTTGGGCTAATGACCCTAGCTTAGAAACAACTCGTGACTTTATTCAAAAAGGCGTTTTTGCTAAAAGCTCTCAGAGCATAGCTGATTTTCCGATGGTTGTTGTTCATAAAGAGGACCAGAAAATTATTAGTGGTAGCGGATACAATGATCGCAGCGATCCTAAAAATGGGCTATATGAGATTGGCTATTGGTGTGATGTTGATTATCAGGGCAAAGGCTATGTTACCGAATACGTTAATGCTTTGACAAAATACGCTCTTGAAGAGCTTAAAGCGAAAATTGTTGTGATTAGAATGGAAGTTGATAATAGCAAAAGTATCGCGGTTGCAGAGCGGCTGAATTTTAAAAAACAAGGTACTAAGCCAAGTGTAACAAAAGATAATGCCACTGACTATTATTTTACATGTGAGAGTATAAAACTACTGCCTCCACTAGATTCCTCTTGGCGTTACGAAGAAAATAAAAGCAATGATGCTAAGATAATTGCATGGGCCAAGAACGAATTAAACATATCGGATGAGAAAATATTTGCAGAAAGCAAGATGCTTCTTAAAACGCCTTGGTCTAGTGTAATGGCGGTCAATACTGCAGCCGGTACTGTTTATCTTAAGCACATGCCTGAGAAAATAGCGCTTGAAGCAGATATCATCAAGCATCTAAAAAACAAATTTAATGCATCTGTTCCAGAAGTTATCGCTGATAATAAAGAGCTAAATTCCTTTTTGATGAAAGATGCCGGAATTTCTCTACGCACCATCCTAAAGAAGAAATTCAATGTTGATTTGATGTGCGAAGCTATTGATCAATTTACAAAATTACAAATCTCTATTGGCAATAATGTTGAAAGCTTGTTAGAGCTAGGTGTTCCAGATTGGCGCTTAAATAAGATGCCTGATTTATATAAGAAAGCGATTTCACAGAAAGACCTGCTGATGGCTGACGGATTGTCTGAATCAGAAATAAACGAATTAGAAGATCTGCTTCCAAAGATATCCGATTTA
>JBGCFO010000030.1:0-14743 GCA_045106955.1 Rickettsiaceae bacterium
GTGTTGATCAACACCAATAGGCTCTGATATCATATCCAGCGACAATACTCTACCCGTTTTATTAAAAACTCCTCCACTTCCTAGTCTTCGAACTTCATTAAGTAATTGATCCACTTGTGGTCTGAATTCTGCTTGAGCACCGTGAACCTCAGCATCAGTAGCTCTTGGGACAGATTCTAATACAACTTTTAAATCACTTAGCACACCAACTAATTGTTGTTTTTGACTTACTCTAGCTTTCCTCAATGATAAAGCTTCCTCGTTCACTCTTTTGGAGATTGCTAAAAACGCCTCATTTTGTTTTGATTTCCTAGAAGCCATTAGAAATTCACGAGCTTGACTTGGTTTTAAATCTACCACATCTCGCCCTGACTTGGTTGCAGATGCAGCTACTTTTGTTGCCTCACCAAGCCTTTTCTGATAAGCTCCTTGAATTGCTGACTGTTTAGTTACTTCCATGATATTATATTCCTCTTATTAAAAAAACTCTCTGATTCTCATAGACATCATTAAGTATGATGATATCAGAAATACTAAAATATTTCAACATTAAAAAATTATTAAGAAATAGTAAGAAAGAGTCTTACTATCAACGCAGAAGCGCTGTATCACTGAGGCAACGCCAATGTTTTAAACAATTAATTCGAAGCTTTGCTCGCCCTTAAAAGCGGAATAAACTTTTATGTTACATGTGAATATACCATTGTAGATCTTTTTCTAGTTGTCAATATGACACAAAAGATGTGTTTTATATGTTTTAGAGTTATTTAGTTTTGATTTAATCTGATCTATCATTGGTTGATCAAATGGATTGTGAGATTGGGTTTTTGCTATTGCAATTATTGTGATCATTATGTGTATAATCTCATTTGCGATGATGGTTTCATCTAAGAATTTGCGAGAGATGATCTGGGCTGCTCTTGAATGGTTTAACAATGAGTGATATGTGTTTGTGCAATGATTGTAGATTTGTTGATCGAGCGTAGCTCTATTTCTATCAAAATCTCTTATATTGCTTAGAGAGTATATTTCATAAAATTTATCATCTGGCCCATCGAGGTATAATTGTAATTGACTATGTTCATCAAAACTTCCATAGGACACAATTGGCGTAATGCCAAAACCTCCCTTCCCCAATGACTCCGCAATAATTTGCTGCTTGTATCTGCATAATCCATCCATTTGATTTATATAATTAAATATAACGAGAATAGACTTGCCCTGATTATAGTTCTCTAAATACCAATTAGCTTGATTTATTGCCTTGCTATTTGCACCGTTAGCGCCGTCACTGAGAAAATTTGCAATGCAAAGCTTTGCTGATTTAACGAATTTAGATATATCTACACCAAGAATTGAGGAGATTAGTAGAGCAGTTGGTTGAATAATGCCAAATCTACCGCTAATTACTTGCTCATGCTCTATGTAATTAGCGGAAATTGTTTTTGCAAAATTAAATAATAAATTATCAGATTTCCTGCAAACAACATTAATATTAGGCGGATCAGGGCTATATTGATCATAAATATATTTAGCGATATGATAGACTTCGCTTGTATTCCCAGATTTACTGACCAAAAAAAACACAGTCTCACTTAGATCTATATTTGATAGTTTTTGATCTATATAATCACTTGCAAGAGAATCGATGTAGATAAAATTTTTGGATGTTTTTGAAATAGAGCTTAGTATTGCCCTAGTATTAAGCAAAGAGGCGCCGAAGCCAACTAACACAAGGTTTTTGTAATGATCAAAGCCTTGCGCTATGTATAAAATATGATCAACATCAACCTTGTCTAGATTTAAAAAATCATATTTATTATTGATGATATCGTTAGAGATTTGAACAAATACGTCGTTTTGTATCATGATGAATTGGTTTTTAGTTTAGATAGTAAATTATTTAGAATGACACATGCAGCAACAGAATCATCAATAGAGTTACGAACTTTACGTTTTATATCTATTGCTTTTAGCATGTTATCGGCAGCCTTAGATGTAAATCTTTCGTCTTGCATATAAATTGATATATCGCAAATAGTGGATAATCCTTGCGCAAAAGCTTCTGTGAATCTAGTTTGATCATTGCTAGATCCATCGAGACTAAGTGGCAAACCAATTACAACAGCGCATATATGATATTGAACAATCAAAGATTCTATAATATCAATAACATACTGATTTGACTTATTTGAAATTATTTTTAATGGCATTGCAATAGTTTTACACGAGTTAGATATAGCAAATCCAATTTTCTTTTTACCATAATCAATGCCAAGAATTGGTTTGTTTTGATCTATTATCTCAAAAAAATCTTGCAGATTATGTATTGTCATGATAATTAAATTTTAGGGTTATATATAATTTTCAAATTTTCACAATGTTAAAATCTATTAAAAAGCAATTAGATGTTGGCTTAGTGGCTCTTGCAGCTATATTCGCCTTGGTATATTTAATAATGTTTAACTTTGTTGTATTATACAAAGAATTTGATTCATATCAATCTAATGCTCAAGCTTTGATTATAACAGGGAAAAATATAGCTTTATTGTATAGCATCTTGTTTGTAATCTTTTTTGGCATAACAATTCACAATGCTCTTTTCGTTTCTATATCTCTATCGTTGTTTATCACTGGAGCAATTGCAAGTTATTTTACGCTATATCTCGATATAATACCAAATGAAAATTCAATGAGGGAAATATTTGGATCTAGTAGAAATAGTATATATCAGGCAATAAAACCTCAATTGGTGGTTTGGGTAGCTTTTTCTATTGGTATAGCGCTGTACACAATCAAGTATTTTGGCTTTAGTAATTCAAGATTGTTTATCAATAAAATAATAGCTTCGGCTTGCCTGTTATGGACAATTAGCTCTATTATTGACCCATATAATCATGTGATAGTAAAATATTTTCCTATGCAATATCTACATAGCGCATACCAAGCTCTTTTCTTTAAATGAATCGGCAATTAAACTCAATGATTAAAATTTACATTGTTGCTGGGGAAGCGTCTGGGGATTTTATTGGCAGTCGTGTCATGGGTCATATAAAGAGACAAGAGCAAAATTGTAGCTTTAGAGGTGTTGGTGGCCCTAAAATGGAAAAAGAGGATCTAAAAAGCTTATTTCCAATGGATGATATTAATCTCATGGGCTTCACCGAAATCTTGCCACATATCTTTAAAATCAAAGCTTTAATTAATGACACCAAGAAGGATATAGAGCAATACCAGCCAGATTTGCTAATTACAATTGATTCTCCTGGGTTTACCTTTAGAGTAGCAAGTCTTGTACGCAAGAATAATAAGCAAATCAAAATGTTGCATATCGTTGCTCCATCTGTATGGGCATACAAACCTTCTAGAGCAAAAAAATATGCCGCAATATATAATTACATATTTACATTACTATCATTTGAACCGCAATATTTTCAACGATACGGCTTAGAGTCTCATTATATAGGGCATCCAATATTTGAACAATCATTTGTATCTTGCAAATCGACTTTAAGAAGAGAAATGAAAATCGATAAAAACAAGAAAATTATTGCAGTGGCAGTTGGCAGTAGAAATGGCGAAATTAAAATACATACGCCAATATTCGTAGAGGCATTAAATATGTTAAGCTTAAAAATAAACGATGATTTAGAAATTATCTTTGTTATCTTGAGTGAAAGTCATGAAAAATTAATTAAGCAATATCTAAAGACAGCCAGATTTAGATATAGATTTAGCCAAGATAAACTTACAAGCTTTGCTTTGGCAGATGTAGCACTTGCAAAATCTGGAACCAATACACTAGAAATTGCAGCGTCTAAAACACCAATGGTAGTAGCCTACAAGGCCCATTTTATCAGCTATATGTTGATTAAAGCTATGATATCAATTGAATATGCATCTTTAATTAATATTGCTGCAAATAAGGAAATCATTCCGGAATATATACAATTCAAATGCAAACCAGCATTGCTTTCTGAAGCTTTATTGCAATTAATATGCAATAAAGCCTACGCTCAAAATCAAATAAAATCTGTACAAACTATCTTAAAGAACAATATGGGCTTAAAAAATACGGATTCGAGAAGTAATACGCAATTTAATTATGATTCATACCTTGATCCAACTCAATACGCCTCTCATCTGCTTCTTAAATATGTCAAAAATAATAAATAAACTGGTAAAATTATATCTAAATGATTTACATACAATGTAACTTTAATTATTATATTGCATGTTATTAATATTTATTTTAATTGAAATGAAGTTTACCTTGCAAACGATACGATTTATCTTATTACTTATTTTGCCATGCTTTTTCACAAGCCTTGCTAATGCAGAATTGTTAATAAAAATCGAAGACAAACAATATGACAATAACACTGCATTTGTTTTTTATCATCCACGTGACGTGCAACTTAATATTTCAAGCTCTGGAAAAATAATTATCGCTGATGCTGATCAAGAGTTAATGTTTGATATAATCAATCCAAACAGTTTTAATAAATTAGCTGCAACACCAAAACTCAGCAACGATCGACGCTCAATCATTTTTTCTGTAAAAAATAATTATAAATCACATTCAATTATTCTTGGTGAAAAATTAACTGCAATTCAATTTACTGACAACCAAAATAGCAATGATGATGTTAAGAATAATGTTAAATCCAAGGATAAATCGACGCCAACACCAGATGTAGGAAAGACGCTAAAAACTTCTGACACTCTAATTAACAAGGCTCAAATTAGGTATTCATCAAACAATGATATACATAAAATGACCTTCCTAACTTCATCATCTAATAGTAAAATGGCTGCATTTACTAGAGGCAATTCTTTATGGATAGCGTTTAATCATCCATATCAATTTTCCTTTAAAAACAACTCTGTACTAAATGATTTTGCTCAGCTATATAATCGATCAGCTACTATCTTGCGTTTTAAAATTAACGAATCATATCAAAAATATTATTTTGACGTAGCAAAATCTGACGGCAAAAATTGGGAGTTACTAATATCTAATAAAGCCAATATGAGCAATAAGATTCCTATGAAAATAGAAGAAATGGATAAATCTATTAAGATCTTAGGGAATTTTAAAGATACAGAAATCATTAATATACCAGATCCAGAGATAGGAGATATAATTAAACTGATGCCAATGGAATCTATGAATTATATTTCTAACTCTCTATCTTTTATTGATTTTAGTATTCTGCCATCAATTCAAGGATTAGCAATCGCTACAGCTAATGATGATGTAGAAATAATCAAAGATCAAGAGTTTGTACAAGTACTATCTGCTCATGGGATTTCAACCAAGCTACAAGATATCACGTCTTTTTCTGATTTTGATGCAGCGCTAGAATTATCTCAGAAATTCACATTGCTTCCATTGCTAGATCCTACATTGGATATTTTAAACTTTAATAAGCTAAAAGAGCAATTAATCGCAAACATTCTGGAATCATCTAATGATGACGAATTATTTAATAGTAGATTTGAATTAGCGAAATTCTTGTTTAAATATGAATTTTATGATGAATCTCTAGGAATGCTTGATTTATGCTCTGATCAAACTCCTATACAATATAATCAAAGTTTACAGGCTAATTTCTTAACAGCAGTCAATTGTACGATTCTCGGCTCTGTAAATAGGGCTCATAAAATATATAGTGATATTCTAGAGATAATCGCTCCAACTACAATAGAAGAAATTGACTTATGGAAAAAATACAATAACTTTGCAGCCGGAGCGCAAAATGAATCAATGAACTTTTTAGAGAATGTTAGGTATATTAATCTTTATCCTGATTTAATATATTGGCATTTTGCATTTGCTGAATTAGAGATAATGCTCTCAGAAAATAAACTTAAGCAAGTTGAAGCAATATTTAAGCGATTAAGATATGCATCATCCTATCAAGATCATAATAGTGTTTCTTTTTACAAGGCTCGTTACTACAATAAAAAACAACAATTAAATTTAGCTCTAGAGTTGCTAGCTACATTGTCCAATGATATCTATGATCCATTTAATCGCGCTCGTAGCACAATTGATCTAGTAAAGCTCCAATTGGATCAAAAAATTATTACAAAGCAAGATGCAATTAAAAAGCTAAATTCTATAAGGTTTACATGGCGCGGAGACAAATTAGAATATGATCTATTAATGCTCATTGCCAATTATTACAATGACTTAGATGATGTAATAAATGCCTTAAGAACTTATATGTACATACATAACGCATTTAGCAACAAAATTAGTAATTTTTATATAACTTCAGAAATGGCAAAAATTTTCAATAATATATTCTTACCAGGTGGTATGATAGAAAATATAGATCCATTTAAAGCGGTTGCGCTATTTAATGAATTTAAATATCTCAATCCAATAGGGAATAAAGGTGATACAGTAATCTTGTCAATAGTTAAAATGCTAGTACAACTGAATTTATTAGAAGAAGCGGAAGAATTGCTATCACATCAAGTAAATTATAGGCTGGAAGGAGAGCAAAAAGTCATCGCAGCAAATAAACTTGCAATGATATTGTTGTTAGATAATAAATTCCAAGAAGCATTAAATATACTGGATAATACAGATAAAGATAATTTTAAATTTAGCGAACATCAAAAAAGAATGATATTAAAAGCAAAAATTTTGATCGCTATGAAACAATTTAATCAAGCATTGAATTACTTACAAAATAATTTTACACAAGAAGCTCAAACTCTTAGATTAGAAGCAATTTTCCAATTAAAAAAATGGAATGATTATATATCGTTAATTGAGCCTAATGTCGATACGTTAATAAAGTCAAATGATAATGAATCACGTCAAACAATTCTAAGGCTTGCAATTTCTTATTATATGATGAACCAAGAAGGAAATTTAAATAGATTAAAAAACTTAGTTAATCAAGAAGATTACACTTTAAATAATTTAATTTCCTTATTAACATCTAGCGGAACTAAGATAGATTATCAAGATTTAGAAAAAAGTTTAAATATTGATTATATGCAAAAATTACTCTCTGATAATCGATCACAATTGATTAATGAATAGGAGATTATAGTATCAATGGGTATATTTGGAGCTTTAAAAAAAGCTTTAACAAAAAGTTCTAGCAAAATCTCTGATGGCATTGAATCAATTTTTTCTAAAAAACGCTTAGACGACGAAACATTGGAGGAGTTAGAAGAATTGCTTATATTATCAGATATGAGTAGTAACGCCGCATCTGAGCTTATTGAAAAATTAAGAAAAACAAAATTCAATAAAGAAATATCTGCTGATGAAATAAAGTCGGAATTGGCTTTATTGATAAAAGACATTCTAACAGAAAATATTTCAGATCAAGATTGCTTAGAACTGCAAATTCATGCAAATAAACTTAATGTAATTCTCGTATGCGGAGTTAATGGCAATGGAAAAACAACCACTATAGGAAAACTAGCTAATTACTTTTGTTCAAACGGAAAAAAAGTTGCTATTGCCGCATGCGATACATTTAGAGCAGCTGCCATAGAGCAGTTACAACATTGGAGCAATAAAGCATTATTTATTACTGGCCAATCAAATTCCGATCCTGCCAGTGTAGCCTATAAGGCTATGATACAATCTAAAGAAAATGGCATTGATATTCTATTTATCGATACAGCTGGAAGGCTTAATAATCAAACAAATTTGATGAATGAATTAGCTAAAATCATCAGAACAATTAAAAAAATTGATAATAGCGCGCCGCATTATCGAATGTTAACATTAGATGCAACTACTGGACAAAATGCTTATAATCAAGTAGAACAATTTAGTAAGATTGCCAATATTAATAGCTTAGTTGTAACAAAATTAGATGGAACAGCTAAAGCGGGTGCGTTGGTAGGTATTGTAAAAAAATTCCATCTACCAATACACTACATTGGGATTGGCGAAAAAGTCGAAGATTTAAAACCTTTTGATTCAGAAGCTTTTTCAAAGGCATTAATTAATTAAACATCAACTAAATTAATATGTACAATAATTTTATAGATGAATTCATTGATCGTGGATACTATTATCAATGTAGCAATCTAGATCTTTTAAGGGATGAGGTGTCAAAAAAAAAGATTGTTGCTTATGTAGGATTTGACTGCACAGCAAAATCCTTGCATGTAGGTAACTTAATGCAAATTATGATACTGAAGTTATTGCAAAAACATGGTCATACTCCAATTATTATAGTAGGTGGTGCTACGACAAAAATAGGCGACCCCACTGGGAAAGATAAAATGCGACAGCTCATCTCAGACGAGATAATCGCAGAAAATATGAATGGCATCAAAAAGTCATTATCCAAATTCATTCAATTTGATAAAAAAGAAAATAGCGCAATAATTCTCAATAATTCTGAATGGTTAGATAAAATCAATTACATACAATTCTTACGCGATTATGGCAAATTATTTTCTGTAAATCGTATACTTAGCATAGAATCAATAAAAACAAGATTAGAAAGAGAAGAGCATTTAACATTTCTAGAATTTAATTATATGTTGCTTCAATCATATGATTTTTATCATCTACATACCCATTATGATTGCAGTTTACAATTTGGCGGAAGTGATCAATGGGGGAACATAATAACTGGGTTAGATTTTATCAAAAAACTTACAGGGAATAATGTGCACGCTATAACTACGCCATTGCTTACAACTGCATCTGGAGCAAAGATGGGCAAGTCTATTTCTGGCGCAATATGGATTAATGAAAATATGCTTTCCCCGTATGATTATTATCAATACTGGCGCAATACCGAAGATGCTGATGTTGTTAAATTTGCTAAATTATACGCAGAATTCTCAGTCGAACAACAAAAAGAGTTTGAATTATTATCAGAAACAAATATCAATGAAGCAAAAAAACGATTAGCATTTGAACTAACTAAAATATGCCATGGTGTCGATAATGCTAATGATGCTCTTGAAACTGCTGTAAAGCTATTTGAACAGAATGTAGCTAGCGAAAATCTTCCTACAATCATTTTAACAAAAAATGAATTAGAAGACGGGGTCTTTATATATGATATTATACTAAGATCCAAAATAACTGATTCTAAATCAGAAGGTCGTAGAATTATCAGAGGTCGCGGAGTTAAGCTAAATGATGAAACCGTGTTAGATGAAAACAAAAAGATTGACTCAACAAATCTACAAGATGATCAAATACTTAAATTATCTATTGGTAAAAAAAAACATATTTTAATTAAATTAAATTGATAATAAGAGAGGTAAAATTTGGATAGTCTAATCATTAGAGGCGGAAAGCCAATTATTGGGAAAATTAAAATTAGCGGCTCTAAAAATGCTACTCTTCCAATATTACTTTCTACACTCCTTACAACAAAAAATATTACAATAGCAAACGTACCAAAACTCAAAGATATTTATACAGCTCTAGAACTCATTAAACATCATGGAGGAGAAGTATCTTTACAAAATCTTGATGACGAATTATCCGTGACAATTAACTGCTGCAATATTGATAATTTTAAATCTCCGTATGAAATTGTTAAAAAAATGCGTGCATCGATATGGGCTCTAGCTCCAATTCTCACGCGTTTTGGCGTTGCAAAAGTTTCATTGCCTGGAGGTTGCGCTATTGGAGCTCGTCAAGTGGATCTACATCTAGATGTATTACGCTCAATGGGAGCATCTATCACAATTGAACATGGTTATATCAATGCTAAAGTAGCCAGTGAAAGATTAGAAGCCATTGCATTTCATTTTGATAGAGTTTCTGTAGGAGCAACAATTACAGGTATTATGGCAGCTGTATTTGCAAATGGTACTACGACATTATCAAATTGCGCTATTGAACCAGAAATATCAGATCTATGTAATTTCCTTAATTCTATTGGAGCAAAAATCAACAATATCGGATCCAAAGATCTATATATTACAGGGGTAGAATCTTTAGGCGAGACAAAAGATGAATACAGAGTCATTGAAGATCGCATAGAAGCTGGTACTTATATGATTGGGGCAATTATGACAAAAGGCAATGTAGATATTATTGGCGCATCTGCATTGAGATTAGGAAGTGTTATATCAAAACTACAAGATGCTGGAGCTCTGATCTCTATAAAATCAAACGATGTTATAAATGTTAGGTATAATGGGCAAATTAATTCAGTAGACATGCAAACAAATCCTTATCCTGGATTTCCAACAGATCTACAAGCTCAATTTATGGCTCTGATGACAATTAGCAATGGAACATCAACTATCACAGAAAACATCTTTGAAAACCGCTTTATGCATGTTTTGGAACTATGTCGAATGGGAGCTGATATTCAAATACAAGGCAAATGCGCAATAATTAGTGGAATCGCACAATTAAGCGGTAGCGATGTAATAGCAAGCGACCTTAGAGCTTCTGGCGCTCTTGTTTTATCTGGATTAGTTGCTAATGGATACACGAAAATAGCTCGCATTTACCATTTAGATAGGGGATATCAAGATTTAGAGCATAAATTATCATCTTGCGGAGCTGAGATAAAACGCAATAATACCTAGATTATAATAATTTTTTTTACTAATAATAGAAATTATTGTTAATTTTCACTATACATTTACAACATATTTTATTAACTTAGAAGTGATAAAGTAATTTAAGTTTTTTAGATAATGTCATGGCATTTAATTTAGATATCGCAATATTTATCCTATTTCTAGTAGTAAATTTATTAGTTGGCTTAAAACACGGAAAAAATGTACATAACATCAAAGATTATGCAGTAGGAAATAGAGTATTTTCAAAAACTGCGTTAGTATCAACAATAGTAGCTACATGGCTAAGCGGAAGCGGTTTTTTTGTGATTTTATCTAAAACATATAGCAATGGTATAAACTATTTATTTCCGTATTTATCTATGGTAATTAACTTGTGGATTGTATCGTATTTTATAATACCAAGATTAAAGGGTTTTATAGGAAATCTGTCCGTAGCAGAATCAATGGGTAAGGTATATGGTAAAAACATAAGAATCATAAGCGCTATAGCTGGTTTTATAGGTAGCGTAGGCATGGTTGGTGTACAATTTAAGGTATTTGGCACTATTGTGAATTATTTTCTTGGAATGCCATCAGGATTTGCAATAGTATTCGCAGGTTTTATTGTAATTATTTATTCTGCCTTTGGTGGAATTAAATCTGTAACTTATACAGATATAGTACAATTTATTACATTTGCATTTGTTATGCCTCTGATAGGTATCATTATATGGTATAAATCTGGTTTTAATACATCGATGCTTAATAATTCCTTACAACAACCAATATTTCAATATAAATATATTTTATCAAGAGCAAATCCAGAATTCTTTAATACAATAAGTTTAGCTATATGCTGGGCAATACCTAGTATGGATCCAGCATATTACCAAAGAATGATAATCTCTAGAAGCATTCACCAAACAAAACAAGCATTTAATACAGCTGCATTTATCATACTTGCTGTTAAAGTGATTACATTTTGGATTCCATTGTTGATGTATAGTATTAATCCTAATCTTCAAGTAAATCAAGTTTTACCATATATAATTGATAATTATGCTATAACTGGCCTTAAAGGTATGATTATTATAGGCGTAACGGCTATGTCAATGTCTACCGCAGATTCTCATTTAAACGCATCATCGATATTATTTGCTCATGATTTTTGTAAACCTTTAAAACTTAGGTTTGCAAGTGAATTGGTACTATCTAGACTCTTTACTGTTGTCTGTGGCATTGCAGCGCTATTTCTCGCGTTATCTGATATGGATATACTAGGCATAGCAATAATGGGTAGTAATTTTTATATGCCTATAGTAACCGTTCCATTGTTAATGTTAATTTTTGGATTTCGTAGCTCATCTAAATCTATTTTTATAGGCATGGCAGCAGGATTCATTACAGTTATATTTTGCATTTGCTATATTTCACTTAATGCACTTTTACTAGGAATGTTGGCTAATGTCATATTTTTATTGGCTAGTCACTATTTATTAAAACAAAAAGGAGGTTGGGTTGGAGTTCTAGATCCTGAGTCATTGAATCAAATAAGATTAGAGCGCAGTAGAAAAATACATTCATTAATTAACGATATAAAGCAATTTAGTTTGATAAAATACTTAGTACAAAATCGCCCTAAGCATGATTCTGTATATAGTTTTTTTGGAATATTTTGCTTTATGACAACTATCTCAAGTATATATCTAACGCATGAGTTTCAAATCAAAAGCGAACATAGCATCATATTGCATATATACCAAACGATGTTAGTTATTTCTTCTTTCTTTATGCTTTGGTATATGTGGTCACCAAGATTAAAGCATCCTGTAGTGGTTGGTTTTGTATGGCATTTTTCATTAATATATATGCTAGTATTTTGTGGTAGTTTTTTTCTATTGCTTAGCAATTTTGGAAAATTTGAACTAGCAATATTCACGTTAAACCTAATCATATTGTTCATTTTAACCAAATGGCAAATACTAGGAGTGATAATAGCTATAGGAATTATTTGTGCAAATATTTTGTATAAATATATATTTGCTACATCAATTATAATCACTCTTGGAAGTGGATATTTTAATGTGATTTATGCTTTGTTGTTATCTAGTGCTGCCTTGATAGCATTTATTAAACCTAAGCAAGAGCAATATGCATTAGTAGCAACAAAAAATTATCTACTTGATAATAATGTGAATATCAAAGGAAAAGAATTGAGATCTGCATTAGCATTAAAAGAAGAATTCATTCGTAATATTCATAGTGAAATCAACAATCCTTTGACAAGTATTTGCAGCATGTCCGAAACATTATTAGAAAAATATTCTAATCTCACTGAAAAATATAGAATGGAAGCAATATTAGAAATTGTTAAGGGTTCTAGAAGTTTAGAAAGTTTATCATCGAATATCTCTGATTTATCCTCATTGTCTAATGCCAAAGTAGATTTGAAAATGGAAGAAGGCAATATATCTAATATATTAAAAGAAGCTATTGATACAACATATAAAATTTATGGCAATACAAAAAATCAAAAGTTATCAATGAAAATTGAGGAAAATCTAATGATCAATTGTAATAAATATTATATATCTAGAACATTTTCTAATTTAATAATAAATGCCTTAAAATATTGTCAAAATGGAAACATCGTAATCACTCTAAAACAAAAACATTATGATATACAATTTGCTATTACAGATGAAGGTTTAGGTATTCCGGTAAAAGAACTAGAATCAATCTTTGAGCCATTTAAAGTGAGCTCTAAAACTCAATCTATAGCTGGCAATAGAGGCGTAGGGTTAGCATTTTGTAAAAAAGTTATAGAATTGCATCGGGGAAAAATTTGGGCAGAAAATAATACTGGAATGCCTAACCAAAAAGGCAGTTGCTTTAAATTTATCTTGCCAATTTGATTATAATTTATAGAAATTTTAGATGCATTAAATCTAATCCTTACTGCTTATTAGACTTGCTAAACATGTAGTTTATAGCAACCTTCTTTGATTTGGTAAGAATCTTTGGGTAGTGCATAGATATGACATATCTTCTATTTCTTCTTTTGTAACTTTTTTAAGTAATGAAGCAACTTCCAAAACAAACCATTTTCACTACATTCTCTTGTATCTTGTATATATGGTGTGCCAATTGCCGTATTCCAGGCAAATCTCCTCAAGATACACCAGTTCTTAAAATGTATAACACTACGCAGAAAAAACTATAATTACTAACTTTGACAGGACGACTGCTTTTTTGCTTTGTTTTCTTCAGATTTGATTCTATCAAATCTTGAAATTTATATCCAAAACTTAACATGTTCTCAGTTTTATATCAATTATTTTGTCAAGCAGTACCATAGTATCATTGATTTCTGATGTTTGCTTAATAAATATCTGAATAATTTAGAGCAAATTCTTGGAAAGCTGAAGGTTACCTTCATAATCTCTAGTTTGCTTTTATTAAGATTAACTATTTTTGTATAAGGCACAATAATAAATATTTAATAATACAACTATAAATTATAATGTTACTTTCCAGTGAATTAGTAAATTTTTGATAAAAAATAAACTTTGGCACGATTTATGCTGTTACTATTTACAGATAATAATTTTAATTTAAATATATAAGAAATTTAATATGCCTTACATTATAGGGGTTCGTTCTAATAGATCAGCTCAAGAAGCTGTAAGTAATACATTAGCTAAAGCAGGTGTAAGTGGTGCGATAGGTGATCAATTTGATGCATTTTTCAACGGACAATCCATAACATCACATACTTCTAGTGTAATTTCATCGAGCATAGAATATCAAACTACTAACAATAAATTACACATTGTTTCTAATGATATTAATACAGCCTTTCCGATTCTTCATAATGGTAAAATATTATATAGCGTAGGCGGTATCCAAGCTCAACAAGTTATGAGTTCAGATGGACGTCTGACAGTTCAATTGGCAAACGAAGCTAAAGTTCTTTATATACCAACTGAAGATGGTAAAATCGCAAATGATACTATATTAAATGAAAGTGCACTTAGAAATATTCAGGCAGATTCACATCAAACAAGCTCGCCTCAAAAAACAACAGAAATAAAAATGAGTGGTAATATATCAAAATCATCTGAGATTAAAGGAGCATCTGAGACTGTTTTTTGGAACAATACGTCTCATCTAGAAAATGATGGAGATTATGCTATATTGCCAGATTCAA
>JBGCFO010000004.1:0-17951 GCA_045106955.1 Rickettsiaceae bacterium
GATGAAGGAGCTATACAATTCCTTTGTGCATTTATGAGTAGACATATTTTCTTGAACAAAATAGAAAAAATTGTATCATAAACACAAGAAATAGTTAATTAGTCCCTATACAAATTAACTTGATGGCGCGAAACTCCTGATTATTGCATAATGTATTAGTTAATATAGGCCATGAAGATTTAATGTCTCAATATGATAAAATTGTATTTAATGTTCTTTATGATAAGTATGGCTTAGCACCAGAATTAGATGAATCACCAGAACTAATTGGAATCCCATATGATGTAAAATGTAATAATTTGAAAGATGCTATACACAATGCAATAGATCAGGAACTAGTAGGCCCAAGAGCTCAAGAGGATCTAGTTATGAGTATTAATATGATAGGTGGTGCAGTACAAGAATTGGATTTAAATCACCACGATAGCGTAGATCATTCATGGTTGTTATAACATGAATTAAATTGATGAATAAGATCTATGATCGTTACTACAACAATCATAGATCAACATTGTAAATCTTCTTTTTAAAAGAGGCATCATACAAATCAGAGGTAATGATCTTGCCATTTTTTAGCGTCAGCAACATCTGATTAAAATATGTTCATGTCATCATATGGTAACGAACTTGTACTATCGCATAATAAAGAATTCTAGCACGTCTACTTATTAACAATTAATAAAAGACGTACTAGGAAAAATCAATCAATCAAATCTTTGTCTTTCATGTGAGATAAAATTTTGGCAGATATACTCTCGCATGTCATGCCGAAATGCTTGTAGACTTCCTGATTAGGAGCGGATATACCAAATGAATCAATTCCAAAGAACAAACCGCCATCGCCTACTATCCTGCACCAACCAAAACTACTGGCCGCTTCAATACCAACCTTCATTCTTGGTTGTTTTAAGAAAGAAAGGAGATAATCCTTACTTTGATTAGAAAACAATTCAAAGCAAGGCAATGATATCACAGATACGCAATAATTACAAGCCATACTTTCTGCAACACGGCATGCAATAGCCAATTCGGAGCCGCTAGCAAATATTACTATATCGCATTGACCTTGCTTCGTATGATGCATTCCTTGGATTGTAAATATATAAGCGCCCATTCTTGCAATATCATTGAAAATATCAGCTAAATAGTGCTTAGCTGGAAATAATGCAGGTAAATTTTGCCTACTTAATACTAACATTGATGGGCCTTTATCGTTAGATAATGCTATCTTCCAACATTCTAATACTTCATATGAATTAGCTGGTCTCATAACAAGCAAGTTTGGAATCGCTCTGAGAGATGCTATCTGCTCAACCGGTTGATGAGTTGGCCCATCCTCTCCAACTCCAATAGAATCGTGAGTCATAATATATATTACTCGCAATTTCATTAAAGCAGCTAGCCTAATACCAGGCCTCATATAATCAGAAAAATTTAAGAACGTACCACCAACTGGTATAAATCCAGACACAGCTAATCCATTCATTATAGCGCACATTGCATTTTCTCTAATGCCATAATAAATATAATTACCGCTGAAATTATCTTTATTTAATACATCATGTAAATTACTTTTAATGTTATTAGATAAAGAAAGATCGGCTGAGCCAAAAATCATTTTATCTGATATATTTTTTTGTAATAATAATTGTTCTATTATCTTGCCAGAAAGAGCTCTGGTTGATATCTCCTTATTAATTGATGTGATTTTTTCTAATTTAACAAGAGCAGATTTAGTGAGTTCAGATAATATATCATCATTGATCATTACATCATTCATATATTGAGATTGTTCTTGCTTAAATTGCAATGAGACTAACTCTTGCCAATTATTATAATGATCTTCATTACGTCGCCATGAATCCGACCAAATCTTCTTAATATTTTTTGGAATAAAAAATGACTCTTTCTTAAATCCTATGGAATCTTTAAATGTTGCGATCGTATCTTCTCCTAATGGTGATCCATGAGCGCTGCATGAGCCTTCTTTGCTAACAACTGATTTAGCAATGATTGTATCGCAAATAATTATTGCAGGTTTAGTTGAGTGCTTAGCTTGTTGCAAAGCTAAGTCAATCTCAGAAAAATTATGACCATTAACTGTATATACATCCCATCCTAACCCACGAAATTTTAACTCTTGATTCTCAGATATAGTGAGATTAGTTGAGCCATCAATTGAGATATGATTACTATCAAATAATACAATCAAATTATCCAAGGATAAATGCCCAGCTAAAGAACTTGCTTCATAAGAAATACCTTCCATCAAGCAACCATCTCCAGCAATGCAATAAATGTTATAATTGCAAATTTGCCCTCCTAATTTTTGAGTGTATTTTTTCTGCGCAATTGCCATTCCTACTGCATTTGCAAAACCTTGACCTAAAGGTCCGGTAGTAGTTTCAATCGCATCATATATCCCATATTCTGGATGTCCAGGAGTTTTAGAATAAGCTTGTCTGAATGATTTAATATCCTCTAGAGTAAAATCTTTATAATCAGCTAAATAATAAAATGCATACAATAACATTGATCCATGCCCAGCAGATAGCACTAATCTATCACGATTAAACCATTTTGGATCATTTGGATTAAACTTTAGATGATTAAATACTAGCTGAGTAAAAACATCTGCCATACCAAAGACCATTCCAGGATGCCCAGACTTTGCTTTCTCTATACTGTCTGCTGCAAGAATTTTTATAGCATTGCTTAAATCTTGGTAGTTATATTTGTAATTTTTGATATAGTTCACTATAAATAAATGATCAGATTAATAATATAATCTATACTAAATTAAAACTACTTGTATGACAATCAGAAGGAATGAAAAAGGTGTATACAACATATTTTCTTTTATCGGCAACATAGTCAATGTATTTCACATTTTAATTAGGCAATTATATTTATCATTAACATCGCCAAATTTTTATTGGGATGTATTACGAGTTTATCGTGGTCGGGGCATCAAATATCTAGCAACTATATCTTTCATTGCTGTATTGATTTATTCTTTGTTTATTATGATGGATTTGATAATGTTTAAAAAAAACTTCGACAATGATAAGTCTGGTACATTTGTAGAGCAAATTATCGATCAATTACCAGAGATGTACTATAATGGTAAAATAATTTCTGCTAAAAACCTATCTGAACCAAAAATAATTCTAGATTCTAATGGTAATAAAATAATAGCTATTGATCTAAATAATAAAATGAATTATTCAGAAAAATCATCGATACCACTAACATTAACAAGCAGTAATTTACTAATCTCATTAAATATTAACGATAGACACCGTAACATTACAATTGAATACCCCAAATTACTTGGCAATCAACCAGAGCTGCTATCAAAAGATAATATACATAAAATACTGAATGAAAAAGTATTTGCAGCACTCGATATTGGAATATGGGTTTTTGCATTATTAACTCCTTTTATGTGCATAGTGCAAATGTCTAATATTGTATTTAGCTCTAATTTTCTTGTGATGTTTGCGTTAATTTACATATGCAATTATGTTTATCGCTCATATAATTTATCCTTGAGCAAATCTCAACTAATAATGCTAGCTATCTCGATAGTATTACTGCTAAAACCAATATTAGAATATATATTAATCAAACAATTTTATATAATAATACTTGTATTACTAATGCTATCTATGCGTTTTATGCGTAAATACCAACATTATACAATGCTTGAGTTTAATTCTGTACTTCGACTTGTGATATTCGCTAACGGAGCAATATTTCTGCTAAAACCAATATTAGATTATCTTACCCCAAATGGATCTTATATAATAACAACACTTCTAGAAATCAGAATTTATTACCTGCTGCTACTTGGATTGTTTTCTAATACTCAAAATGTATCAATCATGAAAAAATAAAGATTTTAATTTTTATTTTTGATAAAAATAAATCTGATTGGCACAGCAGGAATGCTAAAATTATCGCGAAAGCTATTAGTTATATACCTCTTATAATGATTCGTAAGGCCATCTGGGTTATTGACAAACAACTTAAAGGTAGGCGGTCGAATTTTAGTTTGCGTGCCATATTTTATATTAATTCTTCTATTAGGCGCATAAAATGGCGGCATATGTTTCGATGTTGCAATCTGCAGCCATTTATTGAATCTACCAGTAGAGATTTTGCAATTCCATAATTTATACAAATTAATTGCAACATCAAATAAATCCTTAACTTTAGGATTAGTAATTGCCGATATAAATATAACAGGAACACCTTTGGCTTGAGATAAGTTATGCTTTATCTGCTCAAAAAGCGTTTCTCGAAATATTTTTTTACTCCGCTCTGGTACCAAATCCCATTTGTTAATTATGATAACTAGGCAACGACCATCTTCTATAACATGACTTGCGATTCTTAGATCTTGCTTTTCGAGGGCACCCCTTGCATCTAACATTAAAAATACAATATTTGCAAATGCAATAGATGAGATAGTATCTTTTGTAGAAAGCTGTTCCAATTTTTTAGTTACAAGATTTTTACGCCTGAGTCCTGCTGTATCAATTAATTTAATATTATAATCTTTATATTTCCAATCAATTTCTATAGATTCACGAGTCATACCAGCTATATCACCAACTAATAGCCTATTTTGGTCAATAATAGCATTAATTAAAGTAGATTTCCCAACATTTGGCCTACCTGCAATAACAATTTTTAAATTTTTATCTACAATAAATTGATCTACTGCATCATTTTCCTCTGCGATAGATCCTTGTCGCTTTGAATTTTGTAATTTATCTTTTCCTCTGTTTATTTCTCCTTCTGTTATTTCAGAAAAAAATCTGCTAATTTCTTCATATAATTCAATCATACCAAGCCCATGCTCGGCAGATATCGCAACAATATTATCAAAACCTAATTTATAATATTCATTGTCAAAGATAAGATTCTTCTCACACTTATTTATTACTAATATGGATTGCTTATGTGTTTTACGTACAAAATTCACATAAAATTGATCATCAGCGCTCATATTGGCTTTTGCATCTACCAAAAAACATACCAAATCAGACTCATCTATTGCTAATTTAGTTTGAACAACCATTTGATTTTTTAGATAATCATCATCACACTTTTCAAGTCCAGGAGTATCAATAATAGTAAATTCTAAATCTGATAATTGCGCATCACTATACTTACGATCTCTTGTAACGCCTCTTGTATCATGTACAATTGCTTTATTTTTAATTGCTAGCCTATTAAAAAGAGTAGATTTACCTACATTAGGCCTTCCAACAAGCGATATAATTGGTTTTTTATTCACATTTTTATGTAATTTAAAATATTAATACAAGCAATAACAATATCTTATGTTGTTGCAATAGTAAATACAGAGACAATAGCGCCGGCTTTTTTTAGAATTTTACTACATTCGTTTATTGTAGTCCTGGTGGTAGTAACATCGTCTACGAGAAGTATATGCATACCTCTTACATCATATTTATTATTATAGCGAATGCTATTTTTGATGTTTTGCTCTCTTTGAACTTTGCTTAAAAAAGTTTGTGATTTAGTAAAATTTGTTTTATTTAATAAACTTGACACCAAGGGCTTATTTAATTTGTTGGCAATTTCTCGCGCTAATAGATGAGATTGATTATACATACGAAATAATCTTTTTAACCAATGCATAGGAACAAAAATTACAATATCTATATCATGAAATTCATCTTTATATCTATTGTAAAATAACTTGGCAAAAATCTTTGCTAAACCGGTCTTGTCATGATATTTAAAATTATGAATAATTTTCTTACTATATTCATCAAATTTATATAAGCTACGTAATTTATCAAAATCTGGAGGGTTACTTGAACATCTACCGCATAACAAATCTTGGTCATAATTTACTGTAAATCTAAAACCACAAATTAAACAATATGGTTTAGTAATAAAATCAAATTTACTAAAACATGATCCGCAAAACCCATCGTCATATGTCGTAAAATCAAAACAAAATAAACATCTTGGAGGCAAAATGTAATTTATGATTTGTCTTAATACCATGATCATTTACGAGACCCGCCTGATGCGTATCTAATCAATTGCTGCTTTAATGGATTGCAATTCTCTAGTGCAAATAATCCAAATCTTCTAAGATGCTTCAATATACTAGAATTATTAGAAAATAAACGGTTAACATTATCAGTAATATAATACATTGCAAGATTATCATCTTTTCTATCTAGCTCATAAGATCTAAGCAATGATTCAGAGATCATACATTTTTCACTCGAAACTAACCTAGTTAAGCAATCAATGTCATTAATGCCTTGATTCAAACCTTGCCCTGCTAATGGATGCACAATATGAGCGCTATCAGCAACAAGCGCAATATTTTGAAAATAATACTGATCAGCTACATAAGCCCTCAACGGAAATTGTGCGATAGTGCTAGCTAATTTAATGCGACCTAAAAATGGGCCAAAATTTTGCTGTATTAAATATTCAAATCTATCTTTTGGCAAATCTACTAATAGAGGCGCATCGCAAGATTTAACCGTCCATACTACAGAAGATTTATTCTTTTGTAGCATTGGTAGTATAGCAAATGGGCCTGAAGGTAAAAAATGCTCTACAGCAGAGCCTTCATGATCTTTCTCATGTTCTATATGAAACGTAAGCGCATGTTGATTGTATGGTTTATTTATTTTCTTTGTAAAATAACGATGCTTTATTTTGGAGTAAATTCCATCGCATACTACAAGTAAATCATAATGAATTACATTATTATTACTTAAATGTAATGTATTGGTATATGGATCAACTTCATTATATGTTGTATTATCTATAATAGTGATCAACTCATTTTTTTGAACTTGATTTAAAAGTTCATTCTTAAAATCATGATTGCTAATTATATATCCTAAATACCCACTATCATTATTAGGAAAATGCAAGATAGGCGAGGTTTTGTTATCTAAAACATATATATCTGATATCGGAGAGATATATTGATAAAGATCTTGCCACGCATTAATCTGGTCTAGAAAAGCTTGAGAACGTGGATTTAGAGCTGTAGTACGCACATCATTGTGATCATGAATATTATTGCAAGATAAATCTGTACGCTCTATAATGGTTGTTTTAATTCCGAAATTAGCAAAAGATAGAGCGCTAATCATACCGCTTAAACCAGAGCCAAGTATTACTATTTCTGACATTGTGTTATTTCTTTTATTTCTTACTTAATATAAAATATCGTAAATATGCAGCTGACGCTATAAAACTAAGTATGAAATATATAATTGCAATGTCAATATAAGCATTGTTGTCTACAAAGCTACTTAAGAAGCATATCAACAACCCAGTGATGCTTGTAGCATTATTCAGTATTAAAATTTTTACGAAATACTCCTTAGCGCTAAGGCTATACAAAACCAAGGCGACGATGCAAAGTAATGTAAAGATTAAACAAAAATATATCATTAAATTTAATTAGAAATACTTTCTACCTTATTATACATAAATTTATTATTTAAATCATCTATTGATTTAACATCTAATGCATGAACTAGTAATTGATTATTTCTAATATCAATTGTAATAGTTCCAGGAGTCAGAGTTATGGAATTAGCATATAATATAGTTTTAAATTCATCAAAATTTTCAGCGCTAACTAAGGCAAAACCTGATTTAATGTTTTGATTGCCAACCCATATAATTTTTATCACGGAAATGCTAGACTTAATAATCTCCAAATAAAGCCAAAACAAATATTGAATCATTCTCAATGGTTTACATGCCAAATGTTTTGGGTATGGGACAATATACGCGATAAAAATAAGACTAATTGTTGGTACAATGAGCATTGTCATGGTTTGCCCAATGTCTTGAGGTACGCCTGTTAACATGAACCACGCCAACATCAAGCTAAAAAATGTAAAAACTCTAATGACCACCTCCTTCCTTCATTATTATTACACGAGATGAAAATGGTATTATAGCTAAACCAATAAAAAATAAAAACCCAATGCTCATAAATATATTATTTGTTGCAATGACAAATGCGTTGGCTTCTACAATAGATTCTAACGCAGCATATGATGCTAAGTTTGGATCGTGTGAACTACCAGTAAATGCATATTTTAGCATTGTAAGAACATGCTGAGAATTACTGCCGCTATTATGAATATTTTCATTCAAATACAACTTAGCCATTGCAGTCCATGAAATTAGTTTACTACCAATCATTGCAATGCAAATAGCTCCTCCTAAATTACGCACTAAGTTATAAATACCGCTGGCATTTGGTATTTCTTCCTTTTTTAACAATCCTAAAGTAATGCTATTAATTGGAATAAAGCAGAACATTACAGACATGCCTCGCAATAATTGAGGCACAAAAAACTCCCAAAATCTTGCGTCTATACTTAAAAATCCGTTCATGTAACAACCAAGGCCAAACAGCGCAAAACCAATTGAAGCTACTATTCTTAAATCCGTTCCAGAATTGACCATCTTGCCTGCAATTGGCGCTGAAATAAATTGTGCAACACCCGTAACTATCATTGTCATACCAATTTGCATGCTGCTATAGCCAGCAATTGTAAATAAAAAAAATGGCATCAAATATACAATTCCAAACAATCCCGAACCTAGAATAAATGAAAAACTGCAACCAAATGCAAAATTTTTATTTTTAAATATCCTCAAATCTATAACTGGATGTTGAGCTGTAAATTCTCGAGCAAAAAATACAATGGCTGAAATAATTGTAATGATAGTAAATCCTAAAACTACATTATCGCTTAACCAGTTATGTTTAGGACCTTCTTCTAAAATATATTGTAATGATCCAAGTGATACAGCTAATGATACAATTCCAATATAATCAAAATTCTTTAACAATTTATAATTTGGCTTATCAAAATCTGCGTATAAAAAGATAATAGTTGAAACCAATATCCCAGGTATTACATTTAATAAAAACATAAAATGCCAGGATAATTTTTCTGTGATATAACCACCGACCGTTGGGCCAATAGTAGGTGCAATTGTTACAACAAGTCCAATAAGCATATTAACACTTGCTTGCTTGTCTATAGGAAAAATACGAAAAGTAACGCTAAATACTGTTGGAATCATAGCGCCGCCAAAAAATCCTTGAATTGTTCTAAATAATATCATATCTGATATACCATTAGCTAGAGCGCATAAAAAACTTGCAATGGTAAATATTAAAGCTGCTAGAAAAAAGGATATCCTAGTAGATAAAACACTAGATATAAAACCAGTAATTGGTATGACAATAACCTCGGCAATTAAGTAGGATGTTTGCACCCAAGATAACTGATCAGCAGAGGCTCCGAGTCCAGCGCCAATTACAGGTAACGAACTAGATACAACTTGAACATCTAATACCGCCATGAACACGCCAACAACCATAGCGCTAAAAGCAATAAGCTCTTTTGCGTTCGGCGATTTTATATGCACGTCTGATGATTTTGTCATTTTGACTCTTTCATTTCCTTTGGCTTTTTGCGTTTTTGATTAGTTCTAATATCTACTATTGTAGACATGCCTGGAGTTAGGCTATATTTTTTTGTATCTATCTCAAAATCTATTAATACTGGAAGTCGTTGGACAATTTTTGTGAAATTCCCAGTTGCATTATCTGTAGGAATTAAGCTAAATTTAGAGCCAGTTGCTGGGTAAAGATTACGAACTACTCCTTTAAATTTTTTCCCAGGAATTGCATCAAATCTTAATTCTGTTATCATTCCTGATTTGATCTGAGCAATTTGCGTTTCCTTAAAATTAGCTTTGATGTACATACTATTATCAGGAATAATCGAAAACAATATAATACCTGGGTTAACAAAATTCCCAACACGCAGACTACTGCTACCTATAACACCGCTAACTGGAGCTCTAATTCTAGTTTTATCAAAATTGTTTTGAGCAATTGCAAGAGATTGATTAAGAGCTTCTAACGATTGAATTGCTGCTTCTTTTTTAGCAAGCAACATCTCTATTGTGTGTTTTGCAATTTCTAATGCTAGCTCTGCCTCTATATATTCCAATTTAACACTTTCATATTTTATTTGAGCATTGTCATATAACCTAGCGCTAGCATAATCATCTTTATGCAAAGTAACAGTGCGGCGATAATCAGTATCAGTTAGCTTAAATGTAATTTCTGCAACGCCTAAAGCATTTTGAGCTTTTTGAAGATTCAATTCTGCTATTAAAATATTTTTCTCTAACTCATCTATTCTCTGTGCTGCTGCATTTAATTCAGCTTTTGCCTTGAGTAAAATTGCTAAATAATTATGATCTTTAATAATCGCTACTATATCGCCTTTATCAGCATGTTCATCGTCGTTAATTAATACTTCATCAATGATTCCATCAATTTCTATGCCAACTCTAGAAATATGAGCTTCAACATATGCATCATCAGTAGATTGCGTGTTAATCCAAATACGAACAAAATGCGATAAAAATATTAACGCAATGATTGTTAAAAAAAGAATTAATTTAAAATGCTTGTAGGAAAATAATTTTGATAGTCTATTATTCATAATCAATTAGTTATGTTTTCGTGTAATTACATAACATACTGGTATAGTCATTATGTATAACAAAGATAAAATTGGCAAGCTATACCATGGATATATTGTAACACTTATAATTAAAAATGCAGAAAGAATCATAATTAATGATAAATATTCAGGTTTGATTGTAATATTTTTTAACAAAGGCGTAGGCAATCTACTTGCAAGCAAGATAGCTATCAAAATAATATATGATGCAATTAAACATGCATGAGAACATATCTCTATATCAAAAAACGTAGCAATATCAAATTCTAACATCATCGGCATTAATGCTAGAATGGCCCCAGGTGGAGCAGGAACTCCAACTGAAAAATATTTCATCACTCCAACATTATGAGCGCTAGAATTAATCGCTGTATTGAATCTTGCTAATCTAATTGCCATACAGGCAACATATAGTAATATTGCAAACCAAGTCATAAGCTGAAACTCGCATAAATGAAATGACCATAAATAAATTAAAATTGCAGGAGAAATGCCAAAATTTGCAAAATCACACAATGAATCCAACTCTGCGCCAAAAGGAGATGTTGCATTAAGCATTCTTGCTACCCTTCCATCAATCCCATCTAATATACTGGCAATCAATATACAATATACGGCAAATTCCCATCGTTCATTTAATGCCAATCGAATGGATGTAACACCTAATGCTAAAGCAGAGATAGTAATAAAATTTGGTATCAATTTCTTTAATGAAATTGGCTTTTTTGCAATTTTTTTACGCATTTAATATTTTAGATCAATCATATTTTATTTAAAATTGTTTCATTAGATTTTCACATACTGAAATTCTTGAGTTTTATTTGAAGCAAAATTAGCTATAATAGTTTCGCCTCCAATACATGTTTGGCCTTCTGATACAAATACTGCAGTTTTTAATGGCAAATAAATATCCACTCTACTGCCAAAGCGAATAATTCCATATCTTTCGCCAATCTTAACTTCATTTTCTTCTTCTAAGTTGCACACAATTCTACGAGCAATCAATCCTGCAATTTGTACAAAAACTAGCTTATGCCCTGATTTTGTTTCCATAACAACTGATTGACGCTCATTATATTGACTAGCCTTATCTAAAGAAGCGTTAAAGAATTTTCCAGGGTTGTAGTTTAATGATAGTATCTTACCGCTAGCTGGAATTCGATTAACATGCACATTGAAAATATTCAAAAAAATACTAACACGTATCATTGTATCATCGCCCAATCCTAATTCCAATGGAGGGGCAATCTCTACAACCTGCTGCACTATACCATCAGCTGGGCCAACTACTAAATCATCATGATCTGGAACAAATCTACTTGGATTACGAAAAAAATACACACACCAAGCTGTGCACAAAAAACCAATCCATCCTAGAGCTGAACTAAACGATGCAAATAAAAATGTTATTACTATAAAAATTACAATAAACACATATCCTTCTTTGTGGATAATATTTGCAAAATCACTATATTGTTTCATAAGTCATTACACTGTCTAAAATTTTCTTACCGCTAAAATCATAAGATTCTAATGAATACAGGTCAAGATATTATTGGCATTTGGGTCGTATTTTTCTTACTAAAGATAGATTATACAATTTTATTATTCAATATTAATTGATATGTTTTTATCTGTATAAATGCCTTCTTGCTTTTATTACTAACTAATCATATACTGAGCAATTGGTACTGGCTATCACTAATATTGGTCTTAAATAATATTGAGTTTGCAAATGGAAAAATTATCATTTCAGCAAATTATTTTAAATTTACAAAATTATTGGCAAAACTACGGTTGTGCCATTCTTCAGCCTTATGATGTCGAAATGGGAGCCGGAACCTTTCATCCAGCAACCGTTTTAAAATCGCTGGGACCAAAACCATGGAATGTTGTATATGTTCAACCATCTAGAAGACCAACGGACAGTCGTTATGCAATGCATCCAAACCGCATGCAACATTATTACCAACTTCAAGTTCTACTAAAACCATCTCCAGATAACATTCAGAAGCTTTACATTAAAAGCCTGGAGTCAATTGGTATTGATACAAAACAGAATGATATTAGATTCGTTGAAGATAACTGGGAATCACCTACATTAGGAGCTGTTGGCCTTGGATGGGAAATTTGGTGCAATGGTATGGAAATCTCGCAATTTACATATATGCAAAAAATGGGGAGCATAAATTGCAAACCTACACCTGGTGAAATTACTTATGGACTTGAACGTATTGCATTATGCGTACAAAATGTTGATTCAGTAAAAGACATTATTTGGAATAATCCACCAGCTAAACTAGGCAAGGCTTTAACGTACGAAGAAATAGATTTTGCAGCCGAAAGAGAGTTCTCCAGATTTAATTTGGAATTGGCTGATACTGAGTTATTATTTCAACATTTTATGCAATTAGAGCAACAGGCGCAAAAATTAATTGAAGATGGGCTACCAATTGTAGCGTACGAGCACTGCATAAAAGCTAGTCATATATTTAATTTAATAGATGCAAGAAGAGTTATCAGCACAACTCAAAGAGCGTCGTATATTGCAAGAGTGCGTAACATAGCTAAAGCTTGCTGCGCTAAATTTATGGAACTAAATAACTAATTAATCATGCTATTTAAAATATCAAAATGAGTGAATTGATTTTTGAATTACTAATCGAAGAAATTCCTGCATCAATGCAAACCAAAGCGGTAAATGCATATCAAGAGATTTTTACAAAACACCTAGACAGATCTAGTATTAAATTTGATGATATACAAATTTTGATTAGCTCTAGAAGAATCGCAATATATATTAATGGCATTTGCAGTTATATACCAGAAAGGATTCAGGAAATTTCTGGACCAAAAATTGGTTCTCATCAAGCTGCAATTGATGGGTTTTGCAAAACTCATGGCATTACACAAGATTTACTAGTAATGCAAAATAATGTACGTTATGTATATATCAAAAACACACCAAAAATCGATGTAAAAACCATTTTACCAAATTTAATCGAACAAGCAATTTGCGAATATATTTGGCCAAAATCAATGACATGGGGCAATTATACTTTTGAATGGATTAGGCCTATACATAATATTTTATGTATATTTGACGGGCAGGTATTGCCACTTAAAATAGCTCATCTACAATCTAATAACATTACTTATGGACATATGTTTTTGGCTGAAAATGCAATCGAAATTAATAATTGGCATAATTATTTGGAGAAATTGAATGATGCATTTGTTCTAGCCGATCAAAATAAAAGAAAGCGCATCATTCAAGAACAATTAGATTCACTTGCATCTAATTTAGATCTAGTATTAAATCAGGATGACGCATTGCTAGAAGAGGTCAATGGATTAATAGAGTATCCCTTTATAATTAGCGGTAAAATTCAAGATAAGTTCTTGTCCTTACCGCGAGAAATATTAATTACATCGATGAAAACTCATCAGAAATATTTTGCATTGTACAATAAAGAAAATGAATCAAATGTTGAAAATAAAAAATTAGGTAAATATTTCGCATTTGTCAGCAATATTCCTAAAACCGAATTTATAGTATCTGGAAATGAGAAAGTTCTATCAGCTCGATTAGAAGACGCGCTATATTTTTATGATCAAGATATTAAATCTTCGTTAGAAAGCAAGCTATCTTCGCTGAGCCTTGTTGGTTTCTATGATAATTTAGGCAATATGATAGATAAAACAAATAGAATTATTGAATTATGTAAATTTCTAAAACCAAATAGCAATGATCTGCATTTAGCAGCGAAGCTATGTAAGACTGATTTGACTTCTCACGTTGTAGGAGAATTTCCTGAATTACAAGGAATTATGGGCTATTATTACGCTATATACGATGGTCATTCTGAGGAGGTTGCAGTGGCAATTCGAGATCATTATAAACCACAAGGCATTAATGATAGCTTGTCGAATAATCTATCATCGTCTCTAATCTCTCTTGCAGATAAGATAGATAGCATTGTAGGATTAACGTTAATTAATCAAAAGCCAACTGGATCAAAAGATCCATACGGATTTCGCAGGCATGCTATTGGGATTATTAGAATCATTTTATCTAATAAATTAGATGTTAATTTAAGGTCTTTGATTTTATATAATATCAGTTTATATAAAGATTTTTTCCAAGAAAATATAAATATTGATCAAATTACCAATAATATTATTGGCTTTATCGATAATAGAACCAAGCATTTTCTAAAAAATGAATATGATAACAAATTAACTAAGGCAATTCATCTTGATGATAATATTTTGGATTATCAAAATAAATTATCAATATTAGATCAATATCTAAAGGAAGATCAAAGCGTATTATCAACGTATAAAAGAGTAGGTAATATAATTAAAGATAAGAAAAATTTTCAAATTACGAATATTGATGTAAATAGATTTGAATCCAAATATGAACATGAATTATTCCAAGCTTTAAGAGAATATGAACATGGTTTAGATATCGCATTAAATGAAAAAAATTGGCTATTATCATTAAATATATTATCAAAGCTAACAAGTTATATTAATTTATTCTTTGATAATGTGTTTATCAATACTGATGATGAGAATATTTTTAACAATAGAATATCTTTGCTGTCTAAAGCTAAACAAATGTTTATGCATTTTGCTAATTTCGATGATTTGTAAATGAAGATATTGTGATTTATATAAAAAAATTATTATCTACTATCATTGATATATTTTTATTTAGAACTTATCACATTATTATCTTTGTTGGTAGTTCAGGATTGTATATAGCTTTATTTAAAGGGCAAATCCTGCAAAAGCATCAATTCTTTACTCTTGATCAAATAGACAATGAAGCGACGGAATTCTTCCTTTCTTTGAATAGGTCTCCTGTTACAATATTGCTAGATAATGTAGAATCCAAATTAGAAAAAGAATCTATACCAGATTTGCAATCTATTATACCAATTAATCCAATATCGCAATTTATCAAAAGAAGATTTTCGAAAGATGATATAATTGCTTATTACATGCATGATGCAAATGATGGTCAACAATATGCAAATAACTTAATTATTTCTTATAGCCCTACTACTAAAACAATAGAAAAACTAATAGATTTGGTACTGCGAAATTCATATCAATTTGTAGATGTATATTTTCTATCTCTAGAATTTTCTTCTATTATCAATCATATTATTTCTAAACAATTACCAGAAATAAAAGATCATTGCTTAATCTTTATCACTATAACAAAAACAAGCGGGATCAAGTCAGTAGTTAAATATCAAAATAACATTTTACTATCTAGAACTATACAATATCAGCAAAATAAATCTCTAGAATCACTACAAGATACTATTGAATCAGAGATCAATGAATGTATGATTTGCTTTCAGGATTTTACTAAACAACATCATTTAAAATGCTCAGTAGTCCTATTATTACTTGATAATCAATTGATTAATTTGTTTCGTAAATTTAAAGCATCAAAAAATTATCACATAGTCACAATTGAAAATGGAGGTTTATCTAGACAAGAACAGGAAAATTGCGCAGATCTATCAATTGCAAATTTATTTGCAAAATGCATGACACATCCAGCAAGAGGCAATTCTATCAACTATATCAAAAAATTAAACTTGCTCAATACATTCATCTTAAAGCCAATGATAGTTTTTATGATCATTCTGGCGTATCAAAACATCGCATCTTACATACAAATATTAAACTATAGAAAAAATATCTCATCTATTAATGATAGGTACGTTAATACATTAACAGAGTGTAAAAATATAAAACGGCAATATTACTCCAATCATTGCAATATATCTAACATGATTTTTTTTAATGAATTTGGACAATTTTTTAGAGAAAATATCAACAATACTCCGTTTGATATTATAAATAAGTTATTAGAATCTTCTACTACAGTAAACGTTATATTAGATAAAATTACATGGCAAGTAAAACCAATAGATGTGCTTGCCCCAGATATAAATTACATTAATTTGGAATTATGTTTTAGATTCACAAGTCACTATCATAATAAATATTATGCATTAAAAGATTTACAAAACTACATTAATTATATTAAATCTAAAATTAATTATATTGATTTTAAATATGACATCATAGACAATCACATAATACAATTAAACAATAAGACAATAATACCAATATCAATAAATATTATTTCTAAATATCATAGAATGTTATTATGATTAAAAATGCGATTACACATTTTAGAAATTTCATATTTTTAAAATTCACAATTTATATTTTAGGAATTATTAATTTATTCTTATTACTTGGATTACTTACCAGTGATTTGGATAAGTTAAAATACACGCATAACGTTATCAACAAATCATTGAATCAATTAACTCTAGATTTATACACGCTTAAATCTTATAGTTCATTAGACTCTCTTAAGCAACATAAATCAATTTTGCCTTCAACATATCAAATACCTAATTATTATAAAGCCGCTCTTTATTCTCAGATATATTCTATTGTAGATAAATATGCTTTATTAAATAATGCTCAGATTAATATTGAAGGTGTATTTATTAAAAACAACCTATCTACATCTCTTAATTCTAGATTTTTAACGATTCCTCAATCCAAAGATCAACAGGAGCTTATACATGGCACAGAATATGAAATTACTCTAAATTGTATTGCTCAAGATTTTCAAACTATCGCCAACTTAATCCATGATATATACAATACTATGCCGATATTTTCTAATATTAATTTAGTAAAAATCCAATATATGTCAGTACTTAACAAAGATTTGTTAGATAAATTTTACGACTTTCAATCACTGAATTTAATAGAAATTGAAATTCGAATAAAAATAAATACCACTAAATCAATTTAAAAATCTAAATATTGATCAAAATACTCTTGATACTCTGATGCCACTTCCCCTATTCCATCAATAATCATTTGATTGGTTTCGTAATAATAATCAAGAACATTAGTATCTATAAATTTCTTGAATTCATTGATAATTTCGTTGTATTCATCATTTTGTTGAATCTTGGATCTACTAAATACAAACATGTATTCTATTATGTAATCGATCGTTTCAGGAGTGATATCAGACATGTATATTTTTAACATGTTATATATTTCATTGCATATTTTATTGTGAGTATTTTTAAACAAATCTGATTTTGTTTCTTCCTGAATTAAAGCTGTTTCTTCCGCATGTGTATTGAACTTATCAATGCGAATTTAGGATAAGCGCTCATTTAATATTGCTATTCTTTCCTTAGAATTGAGTATTTTTTTAACGTTATACGCATTGATGCATGCTAATACATGTACTAAAAAATTTACTGGAGACCTATGCCTTGTATGTTCTAG
>JBGCFO010000005.1:0-5302 GCA_045106955.1 Rickettsiaceae bacterium
TGTAGTTAGCTGGATAGGTGGAGCACAGGCTGTAAATAAAGTAGATTGGTCAAGGTTAAAAGACAAGGTAGTATCTATATGGCCAGATAATGACCAAGCAGGAATAGGAGCAGCAAGCAAGATAGCAAACCACATAGATTGCCAGAATGGATATAGTGGACTTGTGTCTATAGTAGATACAGACAAGCTATCATTGCCAGAGAAGTGGGATTTAGCAGATGTAGTGCCAAATACAAGCAACCTTAGCAAGGTTGGTATTAACGGGGCTATAGAAGAAACTAGGGTTAATAATAAGAACGTTGGTGATCTATTGGAAGTGAGCCAAGGGGACAATGATAACTCAAGCAAACATGTTAAAATCCTTGACTCAATTGAGATGCTAAGAGAATCTGGCAACTTAAGCAAGGACGAATATTTATCAAAAACAATATATTCTAATAGCATCGGTACTATTGCAACTGCTAGAGGTGTAGATTTAGGCAATACCAACGATCACAAGGAGTTTATTAAAGCTATAAATGATGCAAGTTATGAGTATCAGTCTTTACAAAGAGAATATGAGCAAAGACAATCACAACGTCAGGAATCAGGTCAGGTAAAGACGGTAAAAAGTCAATTACATTCTGATATTGTCAGAGACATATCAATATTGCAGCAAGTGCAGCTGGGAGTTGGGGAGCTTACCGAAGCACATAGAGAGCATATAGAACAAGCTGCAAATAGTCAGTTAAAGGATATTAGCGATACAAGGCTAAATGATAGCGATAAAGAGATGATTGCTAATAATGTATATAAAGTAGTTAATAGTAAAGAATGGAGAGTAGAGCTTGATAGTAAGCAAGAACAATTAGCACATTCTATCAGAGTTAAATATACAGCTAAGACGATTGATGAGTTCTTGAGTAGCAATAATGATAAAGCAATATCAGATCTTGCTAATATCAGGAGTATTGGTATGGATGAGAGCGGGATATTTGCAAGTTTCAAGGAAGATCACAACAAGGGGTTCTTTGCGGGAAAGGACAAATTTTCTCACAAGCTGCTATAGGCATTGATTTATAAGGGATGTAGAGAGTTGGGTTTTTTGAACGTGCGATATACTACCCCCTTGAACCCCTGTTGATCCAAGGGTTTTTGATTTTCGTATTTTTCATATTTTGTATTGAGATGCTTTAGTTATAGATTATTTTAATAGTTTGTCATTAATAGCACGATAATATACTGAGCGAGTAATTCCCGTCATAGCACACATTTCAGTTACTGAAAAATCGTTTGATTTTATAAGAGATTTTAGTTTTTTTAGCTTTTCAGGCGTAAGTGATTTAGGCCTACCACCTCTTCTTCCTTTCTTGTGGGCCACAGTTAATCCAGCTTTGACTCTTTCGGTAATTAATATCCGCTCCATTTCAGCAAAAGCTGCACACATAGTAAAAAGCAGCATTCCCATTGGATTTGTAGTATCTATATTATTTTCTAATGAAACAAATTCTATATCGCGTGCCTTAAAGTCATTGATTAATTCTACAAGTTTTGACATTCTTCGTCCTAAACGATCTAGTCTTACGACATATACAATATCTCCAGCTCTTAATTTATTAAGCAATAGATTTAGTTGTGATCTATCATTTTTAGAGCCAGATACTTTTTCTTGAAAAATTTCTTCACATCCTGCTTGTTGTAATTTTTCGACTTGAATATCTAAACTTTGTTCATTTTTTGAGACTCTAGCGTAACCAAATTTCATAGTTATGTATATTTATTAATAATAATGTTTCAGAAACCTAAATAATATAGTATTTATAGTATAAATCAATTGAGACTAGTTTTGAAACATATTTTTTAATAAAAAAAATAGAAAATTAGTATTAAGTTTAGGAACCCCTAAAACACATGTTTTTGGCAAAATAAATTATGACAAGATTAAGAATCTTATCAGATGATGAATTTAATAAATTATATAAAAAACCTAATATCTTAGAAGAAGAACGTTATCATATTTTTGAATTAGATCAGAATGATCATAATTACTTAAATACACTAAATAATATAGAAGCTAAAATTGATTATATTCTACAATTAGGTTATTTTCGTATTTCCCAATATTTTTTCACTTTTACATTTTTAGAAGTTAAAGAAGATGTTGATTTTATAGTTAATACTTATTTTCCTAATAATACCGTTAAGCTGGGTAAAATAAATAATCGCCAACATTATTTGAATCGTAATATTATTCTTAATAAATATAATATAAAAGTCTATTGTAAAAAATTTGAAAATAACTTATCCAAATATCTAAAATCTTTAATAAAGCAAAGTGCTATACCTAAATATTTATTCGATTCCGCTATAAAATATTGCTACAAGCATAATGTGCTTCGGCCTTCATATTCAAAAATGCAAACTCTTATATCTGCTACTTGTAATAATGAAAAGCTTAGAATTAATAATAAATTATATAGCCTAATAGATATTCAATTACGCGAATCTTTAAAAGAATTATTTGATAAAGATCAGCTATTTTATCAACTTACTCTTATAAAGAAAGATCAAAAAGATTTTACTACAAGTGAAATTAGGTCAAGTGTTGAAAAACACAAATTATTAGCTGATATATATCAAAGCTCTATTGAAATTATTAAGCAATTAGATATTTCTGATCAAAATGTATTATTTTACGCAGAATTAGCTGAACAATATACTATATATGGGTTAAAAAATTTAAAACAACCAAATCTAGCGCGCCTATATTTACTATGCTATGTACATCATAGATTTTTTAAAATTAATGATCATCTAATAGCCAGTTTTATTCATAAGGTTAATGGCTATAGAGAAGATGCTGACTTTTATCAAAAAGAAGAAATTTATAAAGCTCAATTATTGGATCAAAATAATCGTATTTTAGCAGCTAATATTTTATCACTTCATATTGATAAAAAGGTTCCTAATAAAAATCTTCGTGAGAAATCATTTGCAATAGTTCCTGAAACTAATTTTCAAAAATTTATACAAACGATTAAAACACCTCACCTTACCCCTGATTACTATAGATGGGAGTATTATAGTAAAAATTCTCATGCTATAAAACAGAATATTAGGCTAACTTTTAAAGCTTTAAATTTTCGATCTAAATCTGATAATTTAAATAAGGCAATATTATTTTTAAAAACTTATTTTCAAACTAATAAATCAGTCCATGATTATAAATTTAATGAAATTCCTATAAAATTCATTTCATCAGCGCTTAAGCGTTATATAATAGTAAAAACACGATCAAAAAATAGTAGCAAAAAAATTAAAACTGTAAATATGGATCGTTATGAATTTATGCTATATTTCTATATTAACAAAAATATATCTAACGGAATAGTTACAATTAAAGATAGTTTGAGCTATAAAGATCTAGAAGATGAGCTTATTTCTGAAAAACACTTGGAAGATAATAAAGAAAACATCTTAAAAGCACTAGGAAATCAGCTAGTATCAACTGATATAGAAAAGATATTAACTGATTTTGAGTTAATACTAGACGATAGATATCAAGAATTAAATCAAAGAATTAATTCCGGTAGTAATAACAAAATTAAAATTAAATATAATAAGAAGAACGAAATTACGGGTTGGAGATTACCTTATAAAAAAATAGATAATGATGTAAATAATCCATTTTTTGATAGCTTAAATATATCTAGTATTAGTCAGATTATTAAATTTACCAATCATGATACAAAATTTATGCAAAAATTTACTCATATTTTACCAACTCATAGTAAAAAGCAGGCAGAAGAAGCGGTAGTTTCAGCTTGTGTAGTTGCTAAAGCTACTGGAAATGATATTTACAAAATGAAGGATATTAGTGATGTAAAGGAACAGGATTTAATCTATACATATAATAGTTTTATTCGTTCTCAAACAATTATTGCCTCAAGTGATATTATATTGAATAAGTTAGCTAAATTACCAATATTTGCAAAATATACTATTTCTGATTATGGTGTACATGCAAGTGTTGACGGACAAAAATTAGAAACCAAATATAATACTATAAAAGCTAGGTATTCTTCAAAATATTATGGTCTTGGCAAAGGAATTTCAGCTTATACCTATAATGCTAATTGGTTACCATTATGTACAAAAATTATAGGTGCTAATGAACATGAAAGTGGCTATTTATTAGATATTGTACAAAGTAATACCAGTGATATTAAGATTGCTGCAGTATCTGGAGATATGCATAGTATTAATAGAGTGAATTTTTTCTTATTATTTGCATTCAATAATAGATTCATGCCAAGATTTACAAAATTGGAGGAAAAGGCTAGCAAGCATTTAGTGAGTTTTAATGATCCTAAAAATAAAAAGTATGATGAGTATCTAATAAAACCGAATAAACGAGTAAATAAGGAATTAATTTTAAAAGAACAAAATAATATTTTGAGAATTTTAGCAACATTAGCTCTGAAGAAAAATTCTCAGGCTAATATTGTAAAAAAATTATCTTCATACAAATCAAATGATACTCTTAAAGCCTTAATTGAGTTAGACAAAATTGTAATGAGTCTCTATATAATAGATTATATAGACGATGAAGAAATGCAAAGTAATGTTCATCGCTCTTTGAATCGTGGAGAATCATACCATCAATTAAAATCAGCAATTGTAAAAGTAAGTGGTAAAAAATTATCAGGTAAAACAGAGATAGAAATTGAAATAAGTAATGAATGTGCTCGATTAATATCAATATGTATTATTTATTACAATGCAAGCTTGCTATCAAAAATATATGAATATTGCATTAAAAATGGCAAAGTAGAAGAATGTAAAAAGTTAATCAGATTATCACCTGTTGCGTGGCAGCATATTAATCTAATAGGTAAATATGAGTTTTTATCTAATATGGAAATGCCTAACATGGAGAATATGGTAGCCCATTTAATAATGGAATTGAATACAATAAAAATTCCTAAGAAAATATTCAAAAAAACTTGACAGATCATAAAGGAATGACGTATACTGACTTGTCAGTATACGTCATTAGAAGACAAAATTTAAGTCTTATTCTAAATTCTTAAAAAAAACACTAAACACCAAATTAAGACTAAGTAGTTTATTAGTTTTGGGACTATTTTTAGTACAACAAATCTAAATATGAAAAATACGAAAATCAAAAACCCTTGAATCAACAGGGGTTCAAGGGGGTCGTATATCGCACGTTCAAAAAACCCAACTCTCTACATCCCTTATAAATCAATGCCTATAGCAGCTTGTGAGAAAATTTGTCCTTTCCCGCAAAGAACCCCTA
>JBGCFO010000006.1:0-11514 GCA_045106955.1 Rickettsiaceae bacterium
CAAAAATCATCTATGAGGCAATATAAAGTTGTGATACATTTTTTCATGAGGAGTGGTTTTTAGTTAAAAAAATAATTTTAACTCCTCGCTATTCCTTTTGCAAACTGGGTTTTATAGTTTTCTTATCCTAAATTCGCATTATTAATATATTTTTAATATAAAGCCTAATTTTTTGATTCTTTAAATCCCTGCTTTGCTGCATTGATTAAGAATATACACTGATTAAAGAATCGACGGATTGATGTCAATGTCACGATGCAAATGCGCAAAGGAATTGTGTAAAGCGTTTTTGTTGGCAAGTAACATAAACAAAGCTAGATTTCCAAATATTCCACATTCAAGTAGTCACATATTTGTTGCAACGTATCTTCAAAACCTCTGGAGTAAGATGACTGAAAATTGCTAATGACAAAAAGATTTTTACCGCGCAATTTTCTCCCTAAGCCTTTTCGGATTGTTAGCAAATCACTAAATCGATCGAAGAATATTTTGTGCTGGGCGCTCATCTGATAGCAATATACAGGTGTGGCGATGATTAGCGTGTCATAACTCAGAATCTTTTCTATTAATGATCGCCTTTGTTTCGATGTTCATAATCAAATGTGGTAATCTCAAAATCATTCAGGTCTATAAACGGCAAAGAACGGATTTTCCGTTATTTCATCTATGGCTTTTCTTGTATTATCACGGCTTCTTGAAGATCCGAAATTATAACCTGCATCATAAATTTACTGTTAATGCATTTTAGAAAATAAGCACACTACACCATAAAGAATCAATTGAATGTGGTAAATTACATACAAAATTTCATATCCTAAAATTGATATTTTTTGTGTGCCTTGCTAAACAATTCTTCAAGTTCTTTTATATTATAATCTTTGTCTGTTAAATTAATTTCTTCGTTAATAATACGATTAACGGCTTTATCTTCAAGCGCTGCACTACGAACTTGTTCTAATGCATCTTTATTGTTTTGATAATATTCATAAATCATTTGTTGTTCATTTTGAGGCAAGCCTTGAGCGTGCTCTGCAATAGATTTAGATATATCTTCCCCACTGGCTACAATGCCTTTATCAGAAACATATCGAGATAGCATTAATCCTATTCTAACACGTCTTAATGCAATATCTTCTAAATACTTATCTAATTCTTCTGGAGCTTTCTTTTCTTTTAGAGCCGCTAGCTCCTTGTCTGTTTTAATATTGTTTACTAATATTTTTAACTCATCAGCTATCATGGATTTTGGAACTGGAAAGTTCAGCGCATCTTCCAAATAATCAAATAATTCCATTTTTAGATATGTTTCAATATGCTTAGTAAATTCTTGACGCATACTATCTTCAATCTTTGCGCGTAACTGCTTAAGATTTTCACAATCAAATTTCTTGAAGAATTCATCATTCAATTCAGCTTGACTTGGTTTGTACGCCTTTAATATTTCTACTTCAAATCTTGCTTTTTTACCAGATAGATCTTTTGCATGATAATTCTCTGGGAAGGTAACATTAACCGTTACATGATCTCCAACTTTGCTTCCGATTAATTGATCTTCAAAATTATCAATAAAATTTTTACTACCAATAATTAAATGACCTTCATTAATAGTTCCGCCTGCAAATTCTTTATCGTCAATATATCCTTTAGCATTGATAGTAAGACGATCATTTATTTCAATTGGCTCATCCTTTTTCTCTTCTTCGTATGTAGTTGATACTTTCAATGAATGCTCTAAAGCTTTATCTATATCTTTTTTTGCAGGTTTTATTACTGGCCTTTCTATATTAATAGCCTTAAAGTTTGGCAATTTAGCGCTTGGTTTCAATTCAACTTCTATTGTAAATTGTACATCCTTGCCTTCTTCCATTTGAAGATCAGTAATTTTTGGAGAGCCAATAGTATCAATGTTATTATCAGAAATTACCTTGGTAATAGCGTCTTGTATCATTTTTTGTAATACGTCTTGCTTGGCTGAGTCCCCATACTTTTTTTGCATAATACTCATTGGAACTTTGCCAGGTCGAAATCCATCTATCTTAGCCTTTGCACTTAAGCCCTTTAATTGCTCTTGCGTTTTAATAGCAATATCCATCGTATAAATAGTAACTTTTGCTTTAAATTCTAGTTCGCTACGTTCAACATCTGTTACTTGCATTTATCAGTACCTATTCTTTATTTAATATAATTTTTCTTTATTTATTTCATTTTGGTGCGGGTAGAGGGACTTGAACCCCCATGCCTTGCGGCACTAGAACCTAAATCTAGCGCGTCTGCCAATTTCGCCATACCCGCATTTCATATAACAATATCCAAGATGTGTTAATTGAATGTCAACATCAAGTAATACAAAACAATAGTCATTATATAGCTATAATAAAAACTTGCCAACTCATTTATATAACATATTGTATAAGATTTTACGATATAATTCATACAATATTTGTAAATCTTTTATACCTACGAACTCGTTGATTTTATGAGCGGTACCATTTAATAAACCTAATTCTACAACTTTTGTATAATCTTTGATAAATCTTGCGTCGGAAATTCCTCCGCTCGTTGATAAAACAGTTTTATTATTTGTAACAGATTCTACAATTTTAGCAAAGTTTTTTATTTCATCATCGATATTTTGATAAAATCCATTTGAGCAGGATAAATTGACCAAATCATATCGGACATTATGCTGTTTTATTAAAGATTTTAAGCTATCTTCTAAAGTTTGCAGAGACTGTATGTTATTAAATCTAATATTAAATTTTATTACTATTTTATCTGGTATGATATTATTAACTTTATTTCCAACATCTATAGAAGTTATTTCGAGATTTGTCTGAGCAAAGATTTCATTACCTTGATCAAATTCATATTGTCCAATATCAGACAAAATATTTATAGCATCAGTAATTGGATTGTTTGCGAGCTCTGGATATGCTACATGACCTTGTTTGCCGTATATTGTTAATGTAAAGTTTGCGCTACCTCTTCTTCCAATTTTAACTTGATCTCCTACAAATTTACTACTCGTTGGCTCACCTAATATGCAAAAATCAATTTTAACGCCTTGTTCATTTAAGTATGGCATCATTTCCTTTATCCCGTAATGAGCATCGCCTTCTTCATCCGTGGTAAACAAAAAACTAATAGACCCAAAATTCTGATCTCGTGAATTAGAGTTACCGATATTATCAATAAAATCAAATGCAGCTGCTAACATGCATGCAATCGCACCTTTCATGTCAACTGCACCCCTGCCATAGATTTTATCATCATCTAATCTCGCTTGAAAAGGATTGCTATTCCAAAGTTTTAACTCTCCTGGTGGTACCACATCTAAATGCCCAGCAAAGCAGATATTAGGCGATCCCTCTCCATACGAAGCATATAAATTCATTACGCTATAATCACGTTTGCCAAAAATTTTAACTTTAGTTTGAAAACCCATTTCAATTAATAATGAATTAACATACTCAATGGAGCCAGAGCTGTCAGGAGTTATAGAAGAAAATGATATAAGTTTTTGTAAATATTCTATATATTTCATCAAGAGCAATGTATTTGGTCATATATTTTTTGTGCAATTAAACTAAATTCTGGCATATTACTATATTGCATTTTAATTTTATTATGTAATTGATTTTTAAACCATGTCATTTGGCGCTTTGCATATTGTCTGGTTCGTGTTTGAGTCAATATTTGAGCTTCATCGAGAGAAATTTCATTGCGTAAATATGATAATATTTCTGCTATAGCTATTGCGCGTGTTATTGGCTTATGAAGCATATCTGAAATAGGCATAATATTATTCCTAATCTCTTCTACTGCGCCATTTTGAATCATATCAATCAAGCGTTTATTGCAGTTATTGTATAACAAATCCCTGTCTGGATCTAAGTAAAATATTTTATGCGCAATGTCCTCAAGAGGATTTAAGATTTTTGTATTTGCATGTAATTGAAAAATAGAGCTGCCAGTGTGCTGTATCACTTCATATGCCCTAATACTACGCTGCACATCATTAGGTTTAATTTGCGCTAAAACTAATGGGTCCATTTCAGATAGATGTTTAAAAAATTCTTTTTGTCCAATCTTCAAATGCAAATCATTAACCGTTGATTTTATACAATCTGGAATTGTTGGTATTTCATTGTACCCACGAACTAAAGCATTAATGTATAATCCAGTTCCGCCTACAATAATTGGTATTTTACTTCTGGATATAATATCTTTAATTTTAGTCTTAGCAAAATTAGCATATTTTGCTAATGATATAGTATCTGTTAGTTCTAGAGTATTATATAAATGATAAGGTATTTCACTTGTTAATTTTATTGCAGGAGAATCTGTGACTATTTCTATGGATTTATATATCTGCATTGAATCACAACATACTATCTCCCCGTCTACGAGTTTTGCAAGATCATGAGCTACCTGTGTTTTACCGCTTGCTGTTGGTCCACAAATGATAATTACCATCAAATTCTGATAGCAATATAAATATCATCATGAACTAAACGATCTGCATTATTATCCTCTTTTAATTGAGATAAAAAATCTACTCGCTTAATTGAAGCTACATTTTTAAGATCTAGAAGTAAATCGCTAGATAATGAAATATTATCCCGTATTTCTAAAATCTCAATTGGAGATTTGATAGAAAGGTTATTATGGGCCTTAAATTTACGGATTAAGCCAAGTATTTTGATAGCATTTTCCGTTTCTTGTAATTGCCTATTATTTATTGGCCAATTATTAAGATTAATCCAATTGCCGCGAGCATGTATAGATTGAGCGTTAGGATACAAAATACTATAAATCTCTTCTGTTATATATGGCATAAAAGGCGCAAATAATTTTAATATTATTTCCATAGAATAATACAGGGTTATGATAGCGCTAAAGCTTCCTTTCGTATAGATCTGCGCTTCATCGTATGCTCTTGTTTTGCTTATTTCCAAATAATTATCACAAAATACAAACCAAAAAAAATCCTCAATTAGATGCATTGCCCTAGAATATTCATAACATTCCATCTCCTCTTGATATTTCACAACAATAGTAGCTATTTTGTTAATAAGCCAATTATCTAAAGTATTGCAAATTTTGTTATTTAATAAATATAAATCAGCGTTTTTATCATCAGAGCTTAGTTTTTCGAAATGCGTTCCAACAAACTTTGCTGCGTTCCAAAGTTTATTTACAAGGCGTTGTCCATTTTGTATTACATTTTGAGAATAAACAGTATCAGATCCAAGTTTGGACTTAGATGACCAATACCTTACTACGTCAGAACTATATTGGGCTATAATTTTTTCTGGATCAATTATATTACCCTTGGATTTAGACATTTTACTCTTATCCTCTGCTAAACACCATCCGCTAATCATAATGTCTTTCCATGGCAAAGTATTTGAATGTAAATGTGATTTTAAAATGGTACCAAACGCCCAACTGCGCAATATTTCATGAGCTTGAGGCCTTAAATCTGCTGGAAATAATTTGCGATGTCGATCCAAATCAACTGCAAACTCTTCAGAGATAGCATGGCTATTCAACTGAGGAGATACAGCGCTAGTTGCCCATGTATCCATTACATCAGCGTCTGCTATTACCTCATCTCTACTATAGCCATCTGGTAAGTCATGCATTGGGTCAACTGGCAACTGATTAACATTTGCAAAGATTGCTTTACCTTCCTCTCCTGCTCTCTTAGAATACCAAACTGGAAATGGAACTCCAAAATAACGTTGCCTGCTAATGCACCAGTCCCAAGCAAGGCTATTAATCCAATCATCTAACTTAATCTTCATAGAGCGTGGATACCAATTTAATTCATTAGATCTTGTAAGCAATGCATCTTGATGAATAATAGAACGAATAAACCATTGGTTAGTTGTGAGAATTTCTAGAGGCGCTCCAGAGCGCTCTGCACATTTAACTACATTTGATATTTCCGCTTGTTTTGTCAGAAGACGTTTTGATTTCAATAGCTCAATTACTATTGCTCTTGCATCTTTTGCTTTTTGAGTAGCAATTTTTTGAAAATATTCCTTTGCGCAATCAACATCAATACACGAATCTGGATTAAATTCATTTATAATGCGACCAGACTTATCAATAATGATCCTTAGAGGTAATTTATGAGTTTTCCACCATGTTACATCTACTGTATCGCCAAAGGTGCAGCACATAACCACGCCAGATCCTTTGTCAGGCTTGACCATACTATCTGCGAGTATTGGTACTTTTAGTGCAAATAAAGGTGTAATTGCATATGATCCAATAAGATGAGAATGGCGAGTATCATCTGGATGCACAAAAATTGCAACGCAAGCTGGTAACATTTCCGGTCTAGTTGTAGCGATAGTAATTTGCTCTCCTTTAATCGTAGTAAATATGATATCATTCATTACAGAGACATTGTATTTATCTTCTATCTCCGATTGTGCTAGAGCAGTACGATCTACTGGATCCCATAGCATCGGCTGCTGGCTTTTATATATTTGATCTTTATTTATTAGATCTAAGAATGACATTTGAGATATTTTTCTTGATAACTTACTAATAGTTGTGTATTGCAAGCTCCAATCAAACGATATAGCTATGTCATTAAACAATGTTTGAAATTTTGCTTCCTCATCTTCTGCAATTTCTTTGCAATTAGCTATAAAATCAGCGCGATCCATATTGGATGCTTTGATTTTTTTCTTTTTTTCTACCAATCTCTCGGTTGGTAATCCATTATCATCAAATCCAATTGGGTAAAATATATTCATGCCACGCATACGTTTAAAACGTACTATGAAATCTACATTGGTGTAGCTATATATATGTCCAATATGAAGCTTACCAGATACTGTAGGAGGAGGCGTGTCAACTACAAATGTATTTTCCCTTGCTTCATCTTTATTCCATTTATATGTATCGCCTTTTTGCCAAGATTCTTGCCATTTTTTTTGACTTAAATTAAAATCATATTTCTTTGGAAAATCTATCATAATGTATTTATGTTTGGATTATATTTAAATTAAGCTGCGTATAGATATAATATTAAGTGAATATGAAAATGGCAAATAAATTCTTTCTATACCTACATTTAATAAGGATACAATCTCCAGCTGGTTATATGTTGTTGTTTTGGCCTGCATCATTTGGGTTATTATTATCAGGAAATATACACGGTATATATCTCATGCCTTTATTTTTCGTAGCGTCTATAATTATCAGAAGCGCTGGTTGTATCATCAATGATCTTATAGATAAAGACTTAGATGCGAAAGTTAAGCGTACTTGCAATAGACCTTTAGCTAATCGACAACTTAGTATTTTTGATGCGTTAAAATTATTAATGATATTGCTAGCAATATCTCTTTTTATACTACTCTCATTGACAAATACATCTATCATTATTGGGTTCGTGGCATTTATCATGATAATTTTTTATCCATTTATGAAAAGAATAACATATTTTCCCCAAGTATTTTTGGGGGCAACATTTAACTTAGGAGTGTTAATAGCTTACTCTAGCATTACAAACTCCATATCTTTGGAATCTTTAACATTATATGTAGCATGTTGTTTTTGGACTATAGTGTATGACACGATATATGGATTTATGGATATAAAATATGACAAGCAAATTGGAGTTAAATCTATCCCAAGATTGCTTGAAAATCGCCATTGTAAAATTTGGTTATTTTCATCATATGCAATATTTTTATTGCTCTTTGTTATAGCAACTTATAATACATCAATGATATACATTGCATTAATGGTTCTAGCGTCTATTGTTTTGATGTGGCAAATATTAACATTAAATATTAACATTGCAGAAAATTGTTTACTAAGATTTAAAAATAATGTTTATGTTGGAGCTATTTTCTTTTTAGCGTTATTTATGTCACAATTTATTAACATATAAATTAAAACTATGATCCAATCTAATGCAATAGAAATCAGGAGTTTTGCAATGAAGATGCCACGATCTATTATAGAGATAATATGTCTTGAACTAATGATTAATTGGTATTAATAACATATTAAATTATTGATTTTTGTTAATATAATTTGTTACAATTATACTAATATATTCAATGCAAACGAATGATAAACCGATATGAAAGAGAAATATAACGCAAAAGATGATAAAGACTATGCTTATTTAGAAACAGAATGTTGTCTGGAAGAAGATCAGGTTACATTTGTTAAAGAAACAAAAATACAGCAGTGTCAAATCTATGATCCATCTATAATGTACACTTGTGCTTATCATCTATATGAATTAGGCATTATAAATCAAAGTCAGAATCCAAAAAAGGCTATTAGTTATTTCAATAAAGCGCTTATTATTCAAAAAATGCTAAATAAAGACGAACCATATTATGATGATATACTAATAATTTACCAAAGCATTGCACATACTTATGAACAACAAGGAGATAATTCTAGCGCTATTAAATATTACAATCTAGCCTTGGATGGATTATTGGGTCAAGAAAACTCTAATAACAGCGGTTATATAGCATATATTTGTCATCGATTATCTAGTGCGCACAAAAAAAGATGCGAAGAAAATGATATGCAAATAGCTAAATACTATTTAGAACAGGAACAAAAACTGGAATCTGTTGTACCAGATAAAACATCATCTTGGGCTTTCAATGAGCTTGGATCGACATTTTTTAAAATAGCTGAATGTGCAGATAATAAGAATGAGTATCTAGCTAAAGCTCACACATACCTTGAGTGTGCGCGAGGCTATGCGGTCACTGATGTAGATATCTTAGCCACTCATTGCAACTTAGCTGCTTTATACACAAGAATACAAGCGGTAGATGAAGCTATAGAATCTTTTGATATTGCATTACAAATGTTTTTTAAAAATGCAAATTGCAACTCAAATCAAGTAACGCAAATCAATGAACATATACATAGCAAACAATATGACAAAATCATTCAGGCGTTAAATAATGTAATTTACATTCATGATAGTAATGATACGCATCTAACCATCAATCTTTACGATAGTATCAATGTAATCAAAATATGCACATCACTTGCAGAATTATCAATAATAACAAATCCTACTGATTTGAATTTAGCATTTGGATGTATTCATGCCGCTGAAGATTTATACAATGCACTACCAAGAAGGCAGCAATATTTCATGCAATCTTTAAATGATCAAATTGCCAAAGTTGATTTAATGATCTCCTCTGTATTCGCTCAAAACATCGACCTAGAAAGGATTCATGAAAAAAATATCAATGCTGTAACTGATTATTACAGACTGGATTATTCTTTGGCAAGATCTTCTATTGAAGAAAATGTTGTAGCGGAAGAAGATGATGATTTAGCCCAGTCCAATATGACTATGATGGGTTTTGTTGATTTATGGCACTATTAACAAAATAATGTTTAACATTCTAGCAAATTACAAATTTGTCATAATAAACGCACATCTAACAATAGAGTATTTGCTAGAATTGCTAAGGTAGGCAAATCTAGCTATGGCTGGTTCATGGGATTTAAATTACACATGATTATTAATAATAAAGGAGAAATTATGGCTGTTAAAATTACAAAAGAAAATAGAAGCGATATACTTCCAGTAGCTAATTTAGCATTTGGTTTGACTGGTAAAATCTATGGTGATAAGGGTTATATTTCAAGTAATTTATTTTTAAAGCTATTCAATCAAGGCCTGAGATTATTTACCAATCTCAGAAAAGATATGAAAAATCATCTATTAGAAATGAGTGATGAGAGTGTTAATAGAATCAGTGTTTAATGTATAGCTAAATCGATTTAAAATAGTTCTAATATTAAAGATTATCACTATTAATTGAAATTATGACGTATTCAGTACATTTTAGAAAAAAAGTATTATTAATAAAGGAAAAAGAAAGATTAAGCATTGTCTCAGCATCTAAAAGATTTGCTATAAGTAAAAATACAGTGTTTTTATAGACCAAAACTTTACTCCCTAGAAACATAGAGCAAAGCCAGCAATAAAAATAGATATGCAACAATTACAAGCAGACATTGCTCAATATAGCGATGCATATCAATATGAAAGAGCTGAACGTCTAAATGTAAGTCAATCAGCTATGGTACTGTTAACAAAGTAATTTATACAATTTAGTAATAGCAAGAGCGATAAAACTGAGGAAAGTATGATCCATTTTATCGAACCTCATAGCAATTCTTTTATTATCCTTTAATCTACCAAAGAAGCGTTCAATGATATTACGTTTTCTATATAATTTGACATCATAAAAATCTTCATTAGTTAATGATGAATCTTCTGTTGCGTAGAATCCTTTTGTAGGTATTACTGCTGTTGCGCCATTTGATTTAATTATTTTTCTTACATTTGCAGTGTCATATCCTTTATCAGCAACAAGATAATTTATTTTATTCCAAGGTAATTTACTCTCAATTGTTTTAAAGCTCTTACAATCTTGTCTTTGCGCTGGAAATAATTCACAAGCAACACAGGCATTATTGTTGATTGCAATATGCATAGTTGTGCCAAGACCTTTTCTTCCTCTACCAGTTGATTGTTCTCTATGTTTTTTTAAAGCTCCACCTCCATATTTGTGTAAGGGTACAATTGAACCATCAATAAATACTACGTCTATCAATATCTCCTTCAAGCTTTGCAAAAAATGTAATAATTTCCAAAAAAAACCATTCTCACTCCACCTTTTATATCTTGTATATATTGTATGCCAATTGCCATATTCTTCAGGTAGGTCTCTCCACGGAACTCCTGTTCTTAAAACGTACAAAACTCCACAAAAAAATTTATAATTACTGATCTTTGTTGGCCTCCCCATCTTTTGTTTTGATTGTCTTAAGTATGGCTCTACTAGCTTTTTAAATTTTTCCTCTTTTATTGGATATTTTCTTTTTGTTTGCATAAGCAATAATTTGATACTTTTTTCTATAGTAGATTATAGATTTTTTTAGATTTGGCAACTATTTTGTTAACAGTGCCATACATAGCGCTCTTAAGCGTCTTAAGGTCACATATAAAAAAACTTTAAAACATCCAAAGGCCAAGGAAGAAGAGAGACGAGAATTTAGAAAAAAATTACAGATTGCCAAGCAAAAGGCTATATTATTATTCCAATAGATGAAAGTGGTTTTGTACATAGTATTTCTAGAACTCATGGCTACTCACAACAAGGCAAAAGATGTCATGATATAGCTAAATCGATTTAAAATAGTTATAATATTAAAGATTATCACTATTAATTGAAATTATGACGTATTCAGTACATTTTAGAAAAAAAGTATTATTATAGGAAAAAGAAAGATTAAGCCTTGTCTAAGTATCTAAAAGATTTGCTATAAATGCGAATTTAGGATAAGCGCTCATTTAATATTGCTATTCTTTCCTTAGAATTGAGTATTTTTTTAACGTTATACGCATTGATGCATGCTAATACATGTACTAAAAAATTCACTGGAAACCTATGCCTTGTATGTTCTAGTCTCATTGAATTC
>JBGCFO010000007.1:0-29475 GCA_045106955.1 Rickettsiaceae bacterium
TGTACAGTTGCTAATTCCGAATGATGATTCTCTTAGACAAGGCGAGCAGATTGCTTTTAGCCCTGATCAAGTCGAATTAATTATTGATATTAATAAATTATCTCAGGATCTAGCAGCTCAAATAGGAGCATTGCATTTAAAACAAGACTCTGAAAAGAATGCAATCAGCAGAATATCTTCCTAATTTAAAAATTGTGATCAGCCAAATCTTAGGGTTTTCTGATCACAATTTTTCATTTTAAGTTAGGTGGTTTTGCATCGCTTGGTCTAATATATAGAGGATTGATTGCGATATTATCAAATTTTATATTGCTTGATCTAAGAAGATGTTGATGTACATATTTACATATATGTACAGCTTTGATTCTTCTAAAACGTGGTAAAATTATAAGATTTGGTATTTTTAAGTCTTGTATGTACTCGAGGCCATTGCCAGCGCATGCAATAATATGATGTTTTGGATTATTATTGAGTATTTCTATTGTTTGATCGTAATCTATTAGGAGAGGATTTGATTTTGATCCTGATCGATCAAAACTTTGTATGTATAATTGCGACCTATAAGCATCTAATATCACATAGATTTTCTCATATGTTTTGATTTGTTCTTTTGCACGAAAATGACTCATATCAAAATTTGAAACAGTGATGCATTTGATCTGTTCCTGTGCAAAACATATTGCCTTAGCGCATGATAAGCCCACTCTAATACCTGTAAAACTACCTGGTCCATTAACGACCCCTAAATAATCCATGTCTTTATAATTTAATTTTGCTTCGTTTAGAGTAGATTCAATCATTGGAATTAATTTTTCTGCTTGCATTGAAGGCTTTAATTCTTCATTATATGCTAAAATCTTAGCACCTCTGGAAACTCCTACTGATATTGTGCTATTTGAAGTATCAAAAGATAGAATATTATAAATATTACTCATTTAAAAAAAGATTAATGATAAGTTCTCATATTTTTAGATTATACGATATTCGTGGTAAAGTTACAGATCTTAATTACGGGCTTGTATATAATATTGGATATCATTTTACAAAAATGAATATCGCAAATTCCAATACAGATAAGGTATGTATCGCTTATGATTCAAGGTTAAGCTCTCGAGGGTTGTTGAAGCATTTAAGCGCTGGAATTATAGCTGCCAAAGGTAAAATATGCGCTCTTGGTTTAATACCAACTCCTGCATTATATTTTGCTGATAAATATTTTGCATCAGCTATAAGCGTAATGATTACAGGTTCCCATAATCCAATTGATGAAAATGGATTTAAATTAGTTAAAGGAGGTATATCGTTTTTTGGAGATCAGATTGCAGATTTGCGCAATGCAATAGAAGGAGATTATCAGGATTATCAAGAATTTAATGCTAAAAATGATGAATATATAGAGTTTGATATTAGAAGTAAATATACAGAGCGTATTTTGCGTGACATTGTTGTAAATCCTGAATTAAAAATTGCTTGGGATATTAGCAATGGTGCTGCTAGCTCAATTGTATCATTTTTGAATAATTCTTTAAGTAATCATAATATTTTTATCAATAAAAAATCTGACGGCACTTTTCCAGCTCATTCCCCAGATCCAACGAAAGCTAGTAATTTAGAGCAATTGATTGATGTTATGAGTTCCGAGAGATGTGATTTTGGCGTTGCATTTGATGGAGATGCTGATCGTCTTGTTGTTATTACAAAATCTAGGCAGATTTTACGTGGAGATCAATTGTCATATGTTTTTATCAAATCCTTGTTAATACCTGAATTTAATAGGTATTTAAAATATAACGGCGAGAGTGTAGTTGTTGATATTAAGACTAGCAAGATGATTATTGATAAGATTCAAAGCTTAGGTGTTAACGTAGTTATAACTAAAACTGGCCATCCTTTTATAAAAAAATCCATGAAAGATGCTCAAGCTATTTTTGGAGGAGAAATGAGCGGGCATATGTTTTTTGCTGATAAATATGATGGATATGATGATGGTATTTATGCAGCATTGCGCTTAATTGATTTAGTATCGAGATTTGGCAATGTTTTAGATCAATGGATCGAACCTTTGTTATCTATAAATAGCACGCCAGAAATTAAAATTGCAGTTAATAATAGCGCTATAAAATTTCAGACAATAGATAAAATGAAAGAATATTTGCGCGATAAACAAATTCAATTTAATAATATAGATGGAATTAGGGTTGAATATGAATATGGCTGGTGGTTAATTCGAGCTTCTAATACAGAAGATTTTTTAGTTGTGAGGTTTGAAGCTAATAATTCTAATGATTTGGAGAGTATTAGAAGTTATATTATCTCTCTTTTTATAGAATGTAATTTTTCAAAAAAGGATTTATTGCCATTATTCTAAAGTTTATACATATAAGAATATAAAAGTAAGATTAGATAGATCATTACTCCTGATATTGTAATGATTGCAGTTAATGGCATCAAGCTATATGCATAAGCTACAACAGATATAATATTTGTTATTACGGATATAACGATAGAGTATACAATCATAGATACCGGGTTTTTCGCAATGAGACGCGCAGAAATTGCAGGTAAAATCAGTATTGTTGTCACCAGTAGCGTACCTACAATTTTAATGGATAAGAATATACAAAGCGCAAGTAATAATAAAAAAAGAAACTCAACGCGTTTAATTGCAATATTTTTAATGTGAGCTATATCTTTATTAAATGACATCAATATCATAGCTTTACGATATTTTAATATAAATATAGCAACTACAAGAAGTACAAATGATAAGTTTATTAAATCTTTTATAGATATTAGTTTAACATTGCCGAAAAAGAATTTTTTAATTTCAGGAGCGATTGGAGAATAGTGAGACAAGATTAAGGCAACTGATAACATGAAGCTAGAAGTAACTAGTATAATGGCATTACTGTCTGTATTTTTCTTGAATTTAAATACAAATATTGCAAATAATATTGCAACTATTGCACCAGATGACATTAACGATATACCCCCAATTACACTAATCATTGCTGCTAGCAGACTTGTATGAGATAATCCATCTGAGAAATATGTATATCTATTCCATAAACTAAGACACCCCATTGGAGCAAAAATTAGACTGATGAGAATTGTAGCTGTAGTGATTAATAACATCTGTTAATTATTTAGAAATTGATGATTAACTATGAAATAAAGTAATATATTTCCTTAGGAATAATAACATAAAATTTCTTCATATCATATATACTCGCATTGCATATTGATGTTGATATGTATCATGATCAATAAAGCTTTGGCTTAATTATCATTAAAAATTGATTTTCATTATACATTACTACTATCATTAATTAGTAATAATAATAGGTGGTTTATGTCATTACATTCAGATCCATTATTTATAGGATTAACTCGCCCTGCAATGATTTTTGGTGTTAACTTGCAATTCGTAGTCTTTAATATGCTCATCACCATTGTATCTTTTATTCAGTTGCATCATATTTTTATACTAGTTGCTGGTATAATGATGCATTTTGTAGGATATGTATTATCGTTCAAAGACCCAAGGTTTATGGATATATATGTTACAAAAGTCACAAAATGCCCATTTTGCAAGAATTATTTTTTTTACGGCGCTAATTCATATAGTATTTAATAGTTAGATTATGAAATTATTTAAAACCAGAGCAGCTAAAGAGTTTTATGATAAAAAAGAAACTCATATATCTAAATTTATTCAATACAGATGTCATTGGGATCATAATACAATTGTAACAAAAAAATATGAATTGCTGCAAGTGGTAAAGCTCAATGGAATATCCTTTGAGACGAAAGACGATCAAGATCTAGACATTAGATTGAATTTACTGAATTCTTTTTTGAAAACATTAGCCTCTGGTAATATTATTTTATATTTTCATGTAATTAGGCAGCGCAAGCCAGTCATTTCAGATGATATGGTTGCGTATAATTTTGTACAAGAACCAAATATTCACGATGATTTTTTTACATATTTATCTCAAAGTTGGTATTACAAGCATGTGCAAAATCAATCTTTTCACAACGATTTATATATTAGTATTTTATATCGTCCAGACAAGGGAGGGGCGGCTATTATAGAATATTGGCTAAAAAAGATACAGCATGTTTCCAATGTTAATTGGGAACAGGATATGCGTGAAATGAAAGAGCAATTATATGAATTAACATCTAGGATTTGTAGAACATTTGAAGATTATGGCGCGCAAATATTACAGGTAAAAAAAAGCCCTTCTGGAACACATTTTTGCGAGATTTTAGAATTTTTAGGCCAGATACTTAATTGTGGTAACAATATGCCTATGTCAGTTCCAAGGATTGGGATTGATCGCTATATACCCAATACAAGGTTATTTTTTGGACGTCGCTCGATAGAAGCGCGAAATGCTAAATCTACTAAATATGCTGGAATCGTTAGCGTTTTAGAATATTCTCCTCGTACTAATGCTGGCATATTAGATGGATTTCTACAAATGCCATTTCCATTCATTATGACTCAAAGCTTCATTTTTGCCAATCGTACTATTGCGATTAATAAGATGCAATTGCAGCAAAATCGTATGATTCAGGCTGAAGATAAAGCTGTATCGCAAATTTCAGAGATCAATCAAGCGCTAGATATGGCTATGAGCGGTACTATAGGATTTGGCTCTCACCATCTTTCTATACTTTGTATTGATGACAATTTAAAAGCTTTAGAAAATTCATTGTCAATTGCTTCAGTTGAGTTATCAAATCATGGCTTTAAGCCGATAAGGGAAACTGTTAATATCGAAGCGAGTTATTGGGGTCAGTTACCAGGTAATTATGAGTATATTGCAAGGAAATCCATGATCAATACTTTAAATTTAGCTGGATTTAATACTATGCATAATTACCCAACTGGTAAGATTTCAGGTAATCATTGGGGTGAGTATGTTACGATTTTAGATACTACTTCTGGCACGCCTTTTTATTTTAATTTTCATGTACGCGATGTTGGTCATACTTTAATTATTGGCCCTACAGGTGCAGGTAAGACTTTATTGATGAACTTTTTATGCGCAAAATCTTTAAAATTTAAACCACGAATTTTCTTTTTTGATAAAGATCATGGCGCAGAAATATTTTTACGATCCATTTATGGTGTATACACTGTTTTAGATCCAAGTGTAAAGTGTAATTTTAATCCATTGCAACTAGATGATACTGGTACAAATCGTACATTTTTAATGGAATGGTTGAGGTTGTTAGTAACTTCAAATGGAGAAATAATTACATCCGAAGAAAATAAAATCTTAGAACAGGCGATTGATGGTAATTTTAGACTAAATAAAAAAGATCGTAAGCTTAGCAATATAGTTGCATTTTTAGGAATTGATGGACCGGGAACATTGGCAAGTCGTATTTCGATGTGGTATGGAATTGGTGCCAAAGCAAATATTTTTGACAATGATACAGATGACATTGATTTAAGCTCTGCTAGTGTTTTTGGTTTTGAGATGGCTCAGTTATTAAAGGATAAAATTAGTCTTGGGCCAGTATTATTATATATATTTCATCGCATCAATTCCTCGCTTGATGGCGCCAGAACTATTATTGTCTTAGACGAAGCTTGGTCATTAATTGATAATGATATTTTTGCTCCTAAAATCAAGGATTGGCTTAAAGTTTTGAGAAAGCTCAATACTTTTGTAATTTTTGCTACTCAAAGTGTAGAAGATGCTGCTAAGAGTAAGATTAGTGATACTTTAATTCAGCAAACAGCAACTCAGATTTTCTTGCCTAATTTAAAAGCAACGGATGTATATCGTTCAGCATTTATGTTAAGTCAGAGGGAGTATATGTTGATTAAAACAACAAATCCTGGATCGCATTATTTTTTGATTAAGCAAAATATAGATTCTGTAATTGCAAAATTGGATTTAACTGGTATGACAAATGTTATTAATGTTCTTTCCGGTAGGATTGGGACTATAGAGTTATTACGCAAGCTTATTAAAAAATATGGCGCAGATCCAGAAGATTGGTTGCAAGTATTTTATCAGCAATCCAAGACAATTGCATGATCTGATATCATGATCATTTTTGATGCGATATGTAAGTTAATTAAATATGTAACTTTATTGTGCTTACTGAATATTGTTTTTATTCAAAATATTAAAGCAGAAGATATTTTATCTCGTATTGAAAGCATCGTCGAAAATTTAACTTGTGAAACTGAAGGCATAGGAGATTTTTTTACAAATCAATTTGCTCATACTTGTATCCCTTCTCCTTTATTTAGCATGGCTGTTTCAGAAATTGTTTCTCCATTTATGTACACCAATTTTCTGATTAGATTAAAACTTGATGATGAAAAGCTATTTTCATCTCATCAATGCTCGCGAAAGAACAGGGCAGATCCAAAGGATCCAAAAATTACATTCGGAATGTGTAGCAATACTAAGTTACAAATTTATAGAGCTGAGATTATGGAGGAAGCTGCTCAGCAAATTGCTTCATCTTTATTTAATAATTCTAGTGATGTTTGGGGCGATGTTTGGTCTGCGATTAAAAATTCATTAAGCATACCACAGAAGGATTATTATGATATATATAATAATACATCGTTAGGACAAGAAGGGCAAATGTTTGATTTTATTTTGCAAACTGGAACCCCGTTGCCGATGGTATTTCCGTGGAAAATAGTACAGAAATCAGATCAAATTTGTGTAGCTACAATTTCTTTTGCTGGTTGGTTACCCGTTGGATGTAAGTATATTCGTGAACCTTATCCTCATTCAATATATGATGATTATTTAGATGTAAAAAATAATTACAAACCATACAGTAATAGCATTACAAATTTTATTCAATGCTCTAATGCCCAAAACTGTTATATGGAAGCATATAAACATTCTAAATCCCCTATAGTTATTATTGGGCCCTTAATACATTGTATCAAGCAAATGGCGTCTCAGTTTTTTGTATCTAAGAAAGTTTGTAGCGTTTCTGATATATCGCAATTTGCAGAAAATAGCGATAGCTACATATTTAAATTACAGCAAGGTATGTATCGTTTTGTAACTTTCATGCTAACTATGTATGTAATATTGTTTGGCATTAGAATGCTGCTATCTCCTCTTAAACCATCAGAATATATTTACGCTATTTTGATGATAGTGTTTGTAACATATTTTTCTATAGGGCTTAACGTTGGAGAAGGGCGATATGACGGCATGATACAATTAGTATTACCTATGCTTCTTAGCGGCATGACTACAATTAGCGAATGGTTTATGCATGGCAGTAACAATGGGTTATGTACTTTTTCTGCGTCGGAATACCCTCAAAATCTCTCTTTTTTATCATTTGCCAATACAGTAGAATGTTACGTTGTGTATTTGCTTGGATTAGACCCAATATCTACATCGTCTTTATCAGATGCTTATAGAAGTGGCTCAACTGATATGTACGATGCATTTGCATTTGCAGTGCCTCCTTATTTTTATTTACTAGCTCCAGCGGTAATTACCGGTCAATGGACATTAGCAAGCCTGATTATTACATATCCAATTATGATTATTGCGTTATTGGGTTATTTAATTTACGTAATGATTTCTTGTATATTATTTGTGATAGTTTTATCAGTGTTTAGCGTTGTCATAATACCATTAGGGTTAATACGATTTATGCAGGGCTATGTAAGTAATTATTTTGCATTATTATTATCTTTATTGTTACAACCAGCAGTTGCAAGCGCTTTAGCAATGTTATCTTTTTCATTGATAGCCAATTATGGTTTATTTCCAGAGTGCAAATGGGAGTCTCGCTTGGAGACTTTTGGAGATAGAAGTGTAAAGTTATTTTACATTGACTCTAAATGGAGTAATTACAGCAGCGAAAAGGATGCTAAAAGGTGCGAAACTAGCTTAGGTTACCTTATTGATTATCCAATGTATAATTTTTATTCTAGTCAAGATTTATCAGATCTTGATAATATAGATTTGATTACTTCTCGTACTGGAGATGAATTTCTTTCTTTGTTTTCTTTTTCTTTTACTGTAGAGAATGTTACTGGTATGTTCTTTAATTTTCCATCGATAGTATCATTTAGTAGGATAGAGTCTATTATCATAGCATTTGTCGTGGGTTTATTTGTAATATATTTGGTTCATAATTTTATGTCTCAATTATCCAATCTAATAACTGATCTTACCGGAGGGATATTATTAAATAACATCAAAATACAAGCGCCAACGATATTTACTCGTCAAATGTTTAACTCAATAAGAAAGCCAAAATCCGAACCATCAGAAGAGGAAGAAGATGATGGCAATGGCAAAGGACAAGGTGGAGATAAAGCCTATGTTAGAGATGTTGAATCCAAAGACAGGGCAGTTGTTAGTGATCCAAATAGTAGATCAGTAGATCGCGCAGTTATAGGAGATGCTCAGGCAGGAGATAGAGCTCATGTAGATGATGCTCAGGCAGGAGATAGAGCTCATGTAGATGATATCAATAGAGGTCAAGATGTAGCTCATGCAGAAGATTCAAATCAAATTGATGAAGATCGAGTCGAAGATAGTATGTTTAGAGATAGAGCTAGCCTTGATGATGGTTCTAGCGATGTATCAGATGATAGCAAATCAGATCGTCAATTAAATCGAAATGAAGGTAGAGATGATGAAAATGTTTAATTTTTATATATTAATTGAAGGTTAGTGACAATGAAGTGGAATTATATATTGCATATTATTTTAGCTATATTATTTTTTGTATTTAGCTTTATGTTAAACACTTGCTACGCTTCTTCGTTTGGCCAAAAATGTATCAATGTTTCTGCTGGCGATAATTACTTACAAAATAGTGCATTTGGATATATTAAATCATTTATTGATATGAAAGAGTATGTACAAGATCCATGCAACACTGACGATAAAGAATTAAAGATATGCATAAAAAATCCACCAAATTCTTCTAAGCCTTGCACTGAAGTCTCTTTAGAACTTGATCGCAAAACTAGCTTATCTAGCATTACTAGTAATCCAGAGCTTGTTGGGTATGAGCAATTAAAAAATATTCCATTATCTGTTAGTGAGAACAATGATTTATTGTGCTTAAGAATGCCAACATCAGAAGGGCTGTTACCTTTAGCTTGTAAAAAAGTTAATGACAGCGGAGGCGGAGGAGGTGGAAAACATGAATATGACCCATGCAGCTCAATTGGCAAAGCTTGTTACCCAGAATATTCTCATTCTCAATTTATGTTTGGAGTAACTGGTAATGCGATATATTGCACACAAGAGACTTTGTATAATATATTATATCAAGATGTGAATAATCAATGCAATTATTCCAATGTGTTAAATGATCACACCCATTCCCATTCTATTACTGGCGATGTTGGACTTGATTCTAAATCTACTCATATCTTCCTAAATACTATTAATCCTTTTTCAGAGGTACAAACATTATTCAAAAGAGCTGTATTTGCCATTGCTTCATTAAGTGTAATATTTTTCATGATTCGCGTTTTAGGTAATTACGAAGAAATGAGTCTATCTAATACAGGTCTAAAAATTATTACGATCATTGCAGTAACATATGTTGCACTTGGATCTGCCATGACTACTTACATATTACCGATTTCATTAAATTTTATGGCTGAATTTGCCAATATGATATTTTTAGCAATTGGCGACTCTAGTAATGGTTTATGCAATTTTGATTTGTCTAAATATCCGTCGAGTATGCCATTTTATATGGTAGGAGATGCAATAGATTGTAGATTAGCATCCTATTTATTATTAGCTTTTTCTTATGCTAAATCTGAAGTGGCATTGTTAAAAATTTTATTTGGTTTCTTTATTGGCGGTGATTTTTTATTAGTTATTTGTGGTTTATTATTTGCATTGTTAGTAATGTCTATAATGCTACAAGTTATAACATTATTATTAGTATCCATAATAACTTTATATGTTCTTGGATATTTATCAGTTATCTTTGTTCCAATGATATTGATTAGCTTTATGAAGCATATTTTTACTCAATGGTTGCATATCATGATTTCTTGTATAGTACAGCTTGGAGTATATCTTGTATTTTTGTTCATGTTATTTTCTATTTTCGATGCAAATATGTACGGCAGTTGTCAGTTTAAGTCTGTTAATCGAGATGGTTATACGTTTTTTGATATTGAATTACCAGAGAGTGATGCTCAAAGCTGCAAAGATAGTGTAGGGTACAAACTTTCCCAATATGCTCAAGGTAAGGGAGCATCGGATGTTGTCGTCATGTTTTTCTCAGTACCAATCATTACAGATAGCCTATCTATATTACCTGGTTTTGTATTGATATTATTCTGGACCATTATTTTTTATTATTTGTTTCAATATGTATCACAATTTTCAGCAAGTATAACAGGAGGCCCTTCTATGGGTGTAATAATAGGAGGTTTGATGTTGTTTGATGCGGCGCGTAGTACATTTAATAAATATTCAAGTGGAAGTGGTGGATCTAATAGCACCGGAGGAGGTCAGGGTGGTGGATCAAACTTAGGATCTGCTGGAAGTAATTCAAGAGGTTCTGGGTCGGGAGGCGACCATGGTTCTGGCGGGCCATCTGATGGTAAAGTTAATAGACCGGATGGAGGTTCCTCTGGTAAAGGTAGTTCAGGCGGAGGTAATGCCTCTGGGGCTAAGACAGATGCAGCACAACTTATAGAGTAGTAAATGTAAGCAATGATATTTATATGAATTTTAGCAGCGATAAATTATATAAATTAATCATTATTTTGATGGTTGTAGCTGGTTTTTTAATAGTACTTGCGTTACCTCAGCTTATTGTTAATATTTTTAAAGATTTAGGTCATGGATGGTGTGTATTAAGATATCATTTTGATGATGATGGAAAATTTGATCCAAATACATATACAGTATCGCAAAATTTTGATCTTAGAGGAGATGCTAATTATAACGACGTTACAATAAAAAAGGGTAATACATACATAACTAATCCAAACCCTGCAACTTATGGATATTGGGTTGATTCTAAAATGCAAGCTAATCCTGGAGAGGAATTTTCTGCAAGAGTCAGTGGCGAGGTAAGTTTATGCAAAGCATATTTGCCTAAGTATAATTTACAAGATAAATATAATGTTACTGTTAATAAGGAAGCTATTGAAATTCCAAGAGTAGAAGACTCTTCGTCTCCACCATTGCCATTAGTGTTTTATTCATATAGTGGAGATAGCGATAAACATATTACAAATTTATATGATTGGCGAAATGCACTCAAACTATATAAAGATGACAAATACCTTGTAGCTATTTTACCGGATCAAAAAAATCAAAAATTAGTTTCTATACCTAATATTTTTAATCCTGGCAAGAATATTGAAGCAAATTGCTTAGATGGTCAGAGTCAGTATTCTGCTCTTTGTGGAAGATTTTCAATTTATTATGTTTATCCATATTCTGATAAATATGAATATACTAGCAATTGTTACTGGAAAGCAAAATGTCACGAACATTGTCATTGTACCGCTTGGGATATATTTGGTCATTGTATTTTTGGTCATGAGTCATGTCATTGGGATGGATGCTGGAAAAATGAATATTCTCCTTCACCCAAGCCATACAACAGCAATGGTAAATACACAAGTCCATGGTTTGATAGTATTGATGCTTTAGAAAGGGATTATTGGCTTGATTGCGCAAAAGGTTCAAATGGTAATTATATACCATCTTCTCAATATCAAGATTCGTTATATTTTTGGTATTCAGCAGATCAAGCAACTGGATTGCTAACGCGTTTTGATGACAATGAAAAACCTAGCGATGCAGACAAAAGAGGAGATAATTACAATTTTGCAGAAGTGAGCAAAACAGACACGGTGCAATATGGTTATGTTGTGCTTGCTAGCAGTATTTACGATCATTCTAGCCCAAAATATTTACAATACAAATACTTTATTGATCCTTCTGATGATATTCCAGGGATGTCTGATGATGTAGAAAAATACCGTAAAAATACAGGTGGATACGTTTTAATGGTTAAACAAACCGCATGCAGAGCAACAAATGGTTCCTTAGCTGGAGGTAGGCCTATAACTGGCTCATCTAAAGACTCTTTAAAACGAGGGCAGATAGAATATATTGTTTCAAAAACCAATCCGAATTCAAAAACCAATTCGAATTCAACGGCTAATACCAACATACCTGGTTCGAATCCAGTGACCAATCCGAATTCAAAAACCAATTCAGATGATTATAAGCGTTATTTATTGCCAGATCCAGATAGTGAAGGATTTACCAAAATCACTATAGCAAATGATGCTCCAAAGGGAGGTAATATCTGGATGAGAATCTACAATGACACTGATGACTATCCAAGTAGCAATGGTAACTATAATGTGACATTAGAAACCGGAAGACCGATCATGGGAACTTTTGGGAAAGATATATTAAATCCAATCGTCAGTTACGTTAAATCTACAATTCCCAAGATATCTAAGCAATTTTTATATTCTGTAACTTGCCATAATCAAACGCCTAACAAGAAATGCGTTAATCTTTTTAAATATATTCATTTCATGTTATCGATGTATATTATTATTACTGGCATGCAATTCTTACTTGGTGTTTCCAAATTAAGGGTTGGTGATATGGTTACAAGGATAGTGCAAGTTGTTCTTGTTGGCGGGTTAATTAATCAAAGTACAGTTGTACTCTTTTCCGATACGCTTTTTCCTTTAGTGATGAATTTTGCAGAAAATATAATTTCAAACGTTGGTGGTTATGCGCTTTTCATGGATGGTAACGACAATGGCAATCCTTTAATGTTCATGGATATATTGATGACAAGAGTCTTCTTCAATAGCGTCTTTAGATATCAGCTATTAGCTTTAATGTTCTTAGGAACAACAGGTTTGATATATTTTATTATTATTTTACTTGCATTAATTATTATGATCATTGCGCTAGTTAGAACTATTGCAGTTTATATTATTGCTTTTGTAATGATAGGAGTATTAATGACTTTATCACCTATTTTTTTAACATTTATGTTATTTGGAAGTACAAGACATATATTTATAAATGCTATTAATATGTATTTTAAATATATTATAGAGCTAATGTTGATATCTGGAATAGTTGTATTAGTTGTGTTATTCACTATTTACTTAGATTTTGTCTTAAGTTATAGCGTGTGCTTGCAATGCGCATTACCATTTAATCTACCGTTCCCAGTACCAGGTTTTGCATTTCCAGGTGTAACATTATTTTGCTTATATTGGTTTACTCCTTGGGGTTATAGCTATTTTGCTGGAATGATGGGAATTGATCCTAGCAACATTATCGCATTATCAGTGATATCATATACTACGTATAAATATATAGAAATTTCAGAAAGGATAGGCTCTATTATTACCAATAATTTCTCGCCTTCTCCATCATCTATTGGCACTAGCCTTGTTGCTGGAACTATGGGCCAGCCATTACTTGGTAAGTTTGGTCTAAACGCTGGGCAGAGAGCTGAAATTCAACATCAACGTAAAGTAGCTGTGCAAAGACAAATGACACATGAAACACAAAGACGCGCTCAATATAAAAAACAGCAAAAGCAAGATAGCATACAAGCTGCTAAAGAAGAAAAGCAATACAGGCTACATCCAGAGAGTAAACCTATCGATAAATTAAGTAATGCAGAATTATTGCATAGACAATCTGCTACTAAAAAGAATTTAGAGGCAAATCATGAATTACTTAAAAACGCTCAAGATATATTAAATCAACGTAATGCCAATGATTCTAGCCTTAATGTTAGAGATGGGGAAATAGATGATTCCGATCAAAATCGTTCCATTGCCAATCCAATTCAAAATGGCCGAGATCGTAGTCAGGATAAAACGTTGAATACATTAGAAAAGGAAGCGTCTGCTGCACAAGAAAAAATCGAGCAATTAAAGAAAATAGACAAAGATTTAGATCAAGAACAAAGAAAGCGTTTAAGACGGGTATCTTATAATGATTTACTTAACGAAATAGGCCATAATGCAGTTAATATATCGCATCATAAGCGTTTCATATCCTATGCGCAAGATAAATTATCTAATCCAAGCGAAGCTAGATTAACAAAATCAACTCCAAGAGGAGAAGTTGAAGTTACTAATGCCAAGGAAAGAAGATCGATGTTAATGAAAATGAGGCGTTATATGCATGTAGCATCTGAGCAATTACATAATCAAGAGATATTAGATCGTCAAATGAATAGAGAGTTAAAAATAAGAGTAGGCAAGATGTCTCATACTCAGTTACTTGATCGTAGATTAAAGATTGCACAAGCATTATCTTCTATGCATAAATTTCGTGAAGATGGCAAAAATGCTCTTGATGATCCTAGAAATTCAGAATTGATAAAAAATATGCATAAATCTACTCGTCCAATGAATCAAAGAGATACAAGTAAGTATGTTAAATTATTAAATAATCAACTAGCAATGAATGAAAATAACATTGCAAAAACAGAGGCAGAAGCCTATTTCATTCAGGATAAATTAAATAATACTTAAAGAAGAATGAAAAAGTTATACAGGCTCAAAATTATTTTATTATTGATAATATTTATTAATCCATTTAATAATTCTGCATATGCTGATGTTCCAAAATGGGTCAGTGAAGTATTCACAGTGTTTTTGGATATGTTAGAAGGCAAAACCATTGAACCTCAAATTAGCGATGATAATTTTAATGTTAGTTCGCATCTGCTACCAATTCAAGACGCAGGTCAATGGATTCCAACTGGTATAAAAGTATCTAAAAATCAGTTAGTACAATTTCAGATAAACGCTAGCAATATTAAAGTGATGCCTGATAAATACTTAGTACTATATCGTATTGATCCAAGATTTACCAGATCGCAAGTTTTTATTCAGCAATATGATAAATCTTCTGGCAAATATGTTTGGGATTATAATACATTTCGCAATGGCATATTACCCGAGTATCAAAACTGGACTAAAATGAATTTTACGCAGCGCATGGATGATTATGTGGATTATATTAATTTTAACGGAAGATCTAAGATTCAAGTGAAATCAGGTGATGTCATTAACGTAACGTTGATTGATGCGAATGATTATTTTGGTGGCAAAGGAGTTGCAGATGAATTACAAAGCGTAATGACATTAAGTCATAATTTATCTATATTTCATACACCTTCTTCTGGATTAAATAATGCTATTATGTATTTACCAGCAAGTAGTTGGTGCAATGGCACAAAGCAACCTGATGTATCCACTTCAGGGGTTGGCTGCACTAATACCGGAGTTAATAATATTTTTTATATTAGCAAAGAAAGAAATATTGGTACATTATATGGGAATTTAAGCGATTCTCATTTTTCTTCAATTCTAGGCGATATACCATCATGCACTAGTAATAATTCATCTAATCAAACATTTTGTATACATGATAAAGGACGAGGTATACAAGTTGTTCTAAATGAACAAGTTATTAGTGCAATAAATGATCCATTTATATATTCATCTGGATTAAACTCTAGTTTTTTATATTACATTGCAAATGGTGATGGTGAATTAGATTTTATTACAACATGGCCAATCCAAGGAATGTTTAGTGGTATAAATCAATTTATGAAAAATTGGAATTACGATTACCGTAGCTCTGATGATCTACTCAGTAAGATTAATGATACAAGCACTAATATGTTAGCTCCATTTGTGCACTTTGGTCGTTATTTTATGCATGTTGAAGTAGGATTAGGAGATGCTCAGTCGTTAAATATTCAAAATTTAAATGATATTGGTATTACATTAGAGTATGCGATTACGGATATCAAGCCTATGCACGACTCATCTCAACATGTTATAGATTCGAACTCATCAATAGATGCATATGACGAAGGTTATTTATGGATCACTCTTAAAAGAACTGACTTTGGCATTGATGGGCCATTGATTGTAGATATTGCAACTTATACAGGAAGTACTTGGTATTCAACTTTTTTATATAGTAACATCATCTCTCCTATTATTAGTCATTTAACAAAATTAACAAAACAATTTTATAGTGCATTTACTACAAATCAATCATTGCTTAATTTAGTGCAAGGCGTATTAGCATTATATGTACTAATTTATGGGCTATTTTTCTTAATTGGATCAATTAAGATGACGGTATCTGATTTAACTATAAGAGTAATTAAGATCACATTCATAACATTAATTTTTAGCCCAAATAGTTGGGATTGGTTTTATCAAAATATATTTTTAACTTTCACCGATGGAATGACGTATCTTATGACTAGTTTTGTATCAGGCGGTGGTAATAGTAATGTATTTCAATTTATTGATCCTATTATTAATCGATATACGAATCCTAATACTTGGGCATTGTTATTAATTGAGTTAGTGCAATTTTATAATGGATTGACATTCATCGCATTGATGACTATATACGCTATTTTAATTTATTTTTTAGGTTTGCTAGAAGTGATAGTGTCTTACTGTTTTTCCGTAATAGGCCTAATAGTAATGATGGCAATTTCTCCATTTTTAATGATTTTTAGTTTATTTAATTTCACAAAAGGTATCGCTAAAAATTGGTTGGCATTATCTATGTATTGGATGATTTTACCATCAGGATTATTATTATTCTTTCTATCTCTTGAATCTTTGGTGTTTGAGCATTTTAAATCGGTATTGCTTGCTGCGCAAGGTGGATGCTTTATTGACTTAGATATTGCCGTTGATTTGAGAGCTATAGGCATTAATGAAAATTTCAATTTTCCATTACCATTTTTAAAATGCATTCCTTTTTTCAACTCAAAATTTGTAGGGAATTTGCTTGGCTTAGTAACATCTGTATTTTTATTTTATATTTTTTGCGCAACTTCAAAAAAGCTAGTTAGCTATTCTACTGCAGTATTATCTTTAATTATTAATAGTGGTTTATCATCTCCATCTAGAGAAGGTAGAAGGGGTCCAGTAAATCCTATTGAAAGCATGAAATCTGATATGGCTATGGCAGCAAGGCCAATTGGAGCTATTGCAACATCTCCTATTAAAGCATTTCAGAGACGTAGATCAACTGGCTCTGCATATAGCACGAATTTAAACGCTTCTTCCGGGGGTTCAAAAAACGATTATGCAAGCAATAGGATTACTAGAGGATCTAGATTTGATGCAGATTAAAATCCGCCAATAACTTTCGCAAAAAAGATCATGGATTAGAAGTTCTTGCGATAATACCGTTTATCTGACCTTGATTAACATTATCTATAACCTGGTTATTTAAATCATATCTTGGAGAATTTAATTTATGAGCTTTTTTATATTCAGGAGATTTACAGTACATAGCAAAGAAATTTTTAATTTTTGCCTTAGACATTAAATCTTTTCTGAGCTCACCTTTTTGAGATTTAATGACCTTGTTATCCGCATTTAACATACGATATACATCATTATGAATACCAATTTTAAAGATTTTAGGATTTTTAATGTTGAATAATTTTGGAAGTTTATCTTGTAGATATTTCAATATTATTAAATAATCCTCTCTAGGAATTTTATATTTAGGTCCTGTATTCTTCTTATCAGCAGGAGATTTTTTTCTTGAAGATTTGGTTTTCGCTAAAGGCTTTACAGGAGCAATTTTGGATTTGGTTTCTTCACTTAAAGAGTTAAGATTAAGTGTAAGTGTAGGTCTTTTTATTTTATTCATAAACACATGTTTATTATTTAAGTTATGATCTTATTTATGTATATAATATTGTTTGAATTAGAAATCAAATAATTAATTAATAAAAATGTGTGCTACAATTGCATTTTAAAGTTATCATGACCTAAGCAGAGGGCGTGTATGCATGACTAAAAGATATCGTATCCAATAGTCATTTAGATTTAGCACTATTTTGTTTTGAAGAATTATCCATATTATCAAACACTTCATCCCAGGATCCAGTAGTAGCAGCTTTAGAATATGCTGTAACACGATTTTCAAAGAAATTTGTATGTTCAATAGCATTTAACATTTCATCTAGCCATGGCAATGGATTTTTATCTACTAAATATATTTCTTTTAATCCTAATTGCATTAACCTACGATCTGCTATGTAACGTATATATTGACGCACTTCTCTTGCGGTCAATCCTTCAACTTCTCCAACTTCAAAAGCAAGTTCAATAAATGCATCTTCAAAATGCACAATTGTTGCACATGCTTCATAAATATTGCTACGTAATTCTTCTGTCCAAATTTCAGGGTTTTCCTTGATAAATGTTCTAAATAAAGCAATGATTGATTCTGTGTGTAAAGTTTCATCGCGCACTGACCAAGTAACGATTTGGCCCATGCCTTTCATTTTATTAAAGCGAGGGAAATTCAGTAGAATTGCAAAAGATGCGAAAAGTTGAAGTCCTTCGGTAAAAGCTCCAAACACAGCTAAAGTAATAGCAATATCCTCATTGGTTTTGACGCCAAATTTTTGCATATAATCGTATTTATCTTTCATTTCTTTGTATTTCAAAAAAGCTTGATACTCCACTTCTGGCATGCCTACTGTATCTAATAAATGAGAATATGCCGCGATATGAATGGTTTCTATGTTAGAGAAGGCTGATAACATCATGAGTATTTCTGTTGGTTTAAATACTTGAGAATAATGTTTCATATAGCAATTATTTACTTCTATATCAGCTTGAGTAAAAAACCGGAAAATTTGCGTTAATAGATGTTTTTCTCCTGGTGTAAGATTTTTTTGCCAATCTTTTACATCTTCTGCTAGAGGAACTTCCTCTGGAAGCCAGTGTATACGTTGTTGAGTAAGCCATGCATCATATGCCCAAGGATAAGAAAAAGGTTTGTAAACTGGGCTAGCATCTAGTAATGACATATTAATCTCCTTTTGATTTTTAGTTATTAATTAATTATTGGCAAGATAAGCATTCTTCATATCTATCTGTTTGATCATCATTGTTACGAGGTGATAAATTGCCAAATTCATTGGTTTCTATAGTATGTGACACCTTTTCTGCTTCTTGAATTATTTTAGTTCTAAGATAATATAAACTCTTCACTCCTTTTTTCCAAGATTTAAAATGCAAATCATGCAAATATTGTTTATTAACATTTCCAAGTAGGAATATATTAAATGACTGACCTTGGCAAATCTTATCCGATCGTCCTGCAGCGAGCTCTACTAGCCAATTTTGATTAATTTCATATGCAGTTTTAAATACATCTTTCTCATGATCAGAGAGGAAAGATAAATGCTGTACTGATCCTTCATGAGTTGAAATTGAAGACCATACTTGGTCATTATTAAAACCCTTAGATTCAAGAAGTTTTGCAAGGTATTTATTGCGTACGTTAAACGAGCCTGTAAGAGTTTTTTGTAAGAAACTATTTGCAGCTAATGGCTCTATACCTGGCGATGATTCTCCAGCGATGACTGAGATAGAGGCGGTTGGGGCAATTGCAATTTTATTGCTAAATCGTTCATTACTACCAACATCTTGAGCATCCATGCACGGACCACGTTCTTTGCCAATAGATAAAGAAGCCTTATCCGCTTCTTGTTTAATATGCGTGAAGATTTTATCGTTCCAAACTTTTGCCATAACAGATTCGATAGGAACATTATGCATTTGTAGAAAAGAATGAAAACCCATCACTCCAAGCCCAACGCTACGTTCGCGCATTGCCGAGTATTTAGCTCGTGACATAGTATCAGGAGCATTTTCTATGAAATCAGATAATACATTATCTAAAAAATACATAACATCTTTGATGAATTCTGGATTATCTTTCCATTGATCAAAATATTCAATATTAAGAGATGATAAGCAGCAAACTGCAGTTCTTTCTTGTTGTTTATGATCCAATCCAGTTGGTAGTGTGATTTCGCTGCATAAATTAGATGTTTTGACCTTTAGCGATAATTCTTTGTGATGCTTTGGTATTGATTTGTTAACAGTATCAATAAAGAGTATATATGGCTCACCAGTCTCTACTCGAGCAATCAATAATCTAATCCATAAATCTCTAGCTGAGATGGTATTGATAACTGATTTATCATATGGGCTGATTAAATCCCATGTATCACCATTCTCTACGGCTTTCATAAATGCATCCGTTATTACTACCCCATGATGAATGTTTAAAGCCCTGCGATTAATATCTCCTCCTGTTGGTCTACGTAGTTCAATGAATTCTTCAATTTCTGGATGATCAATTGGTAAATACACAGCAGAACTTCCCCTTCTCAAGGACCCTTGAGAAATTGCCAATGTAAGAGAGTCTTGTACATTTAAAAAAGGTATTACACCAGATGTTTTTCCATTGCCTTTGACAGGTTCGTTAATAGAACGTACATTTCCCCAGTAACTTCCAATTCCTCCTCCTCTGCATGCAAGCCAAACATTTTCAGTCCAGCCGTTTACAATTCCTTCAAGGCTATCAGGAATTTCATTTAAAAAGCACGAAATTGGCATGCCTCTATCAGTTCCTCCGTTGCTTAATATTGGAGTTGCAGGCATAAACCAAAGCTTGCTAATGTATTCGTATAATCTTTGAGCGTGTTGTTCATCATTAGCATAATAACCAGCGACTCGTCTAAAAAGATCTTGAAAATCTTCGTTATCAATTAAATATCGATCTCGTAATATTGCTTTACCAAAGTTTGTTAATAATTTATCACGATTCTTATCCTTTTTTACTACGAATTTTACTGGCTTTGCTAACTTCATTCTTTTACTTCTCCTTTATTTTTACAAATACTGTTTATTGAAACTTATATATTCGCTATTGTATTACACAACTTACCAATATTTCAAGAAAAATATGATATATAGTATATTTTTTTTATATAGCTACTATATATAGAAATTTTGATATTCTTATATTACACTCAATCATTCATAGTTGTCTATAGTGTTAGCGATTTATTACAGTTATTTTGTATTGATAATATCTTTATCTTGTATGTATCACTACATTCAAATGTTAACACTTATTAAGTTTTTAGTAATATTAAAAAATATTTTCATTGCATGACAAATATCATGAAAAAGATCTAAAACCTGATTGATATTGTGATAATCTACTATATAATCTTGTTTTATGTTGGCTAATACTAAATGAACAAAATTTTTTCATGAAAGGCAAAAATATCACTAAACAGATGATTTATCATTTTCATAAGGGTTCCGGACAAGGAGATAAGAGTATGGTAAAAATACTCGGCAATAAAGGTTCAGGTTTAGCTGAAATGTCTAATTTAAAAATCAATGTCCCGCCTGGATTTACACTAACTACTGATCTATGTAAATTTTATCATGAAAATGGTGATATTCCTGAGAATATAATTAAGCAAATAGAAGATGCAGTAAAAGAAGTTGAGCTGAAATCTGGTAAGGTTTTTGGCAGTCCAAATAATCCACTTTTACTTGCAGTTCGTTCTGGAGCTCCTAAGTCGATGCCAGGAATGATGGATACAATCTTAAATCTAGGTTTGAACGAGGAGATTGTAAATTCTTTGCATAAGATTTCTGGTAGTAAGAATTTTGCGTTGGATAATTATAGGCGTTTTTTATCAACATATGCTACGAATATATTAGGCCTAGACGAGATATTATTTACTAATATTACAGATAAATACAGCGGTGAATTAAATTTAGAAGAGATTATTGAACAATTTAAGCAGATTATTGTAGATAATACACACATGTCTATCTCTAAATCTATTCCAAAATCTCCTTATGTTCAATTAATAGAATCAATTAAAGCTGTATGTCGTTCATGGAATAGTCGTCGTGCTATTGCATATCGTAAACTAAATAATATTTCAGAAGAGATTTACACAGCTATCAATATTCAAGCAATGGTATTTGGTAATTTAAATAATGATTCTGCAACTGGCGTAATATTTACCAGATGCCCATCCACTGGAAACAAAGAGTTATTTGGTGAATTTTTGCTTAATGCTCAAGGCGATGATATAGTATCTGGTACTAGAACTCCACGCTCTATTACAACTAATAGTAGCAATCATAATCAGTCTTTTGCAAATCAATTGTCAAAGCAGCTATTTGTCGAGTTGAGTGATACATGTAGCATATTAGAATCTCATTATCAAAGTGTGCAAGAAATTGAATTTACAGTAGAAAACTCTATTTTGTATATATTGCAAACTAGAAAAGCAAAACGTAGTATTGTGGCAAGTATTAAAACTGCAGTCGATATGGCGAAAGAAGGTATTATTTCAAAAGAAGAAGCTGTAATGAGAGTCAATCCCAATTCCATTAATCAAATATTACATGCAAGTATTGATGATGCTGGTTGTAGCAAAAAACATATCACATCTGGTTTACCAGCTTCACCAGGAGGAGCAGTTGGCGCTGCAGTCTTTTCTTGTAAAAGTGCAAAAGAATTATCTAACAATGGAAATGTGATTTTAGTAAGGCATATTACATCACCTGAAGATGTGGAAGGCATGGGCCTATCTTCTGGTATTTTAACAGCAGTTGGGGGTATGACGTCGCATGCAGCGGTGATCGCTAGAGGAATGGGCGTGCCTTGTATTTGCGGAGCAAAAGAAATACAGATTAATGAAGATAAAAAGGAGATGATTGTAGGAAATATGATCATTAAAGAAGGGGATCTTATTACTATAGATGGAAGTACAGGTAAGTTATTTTTAGGAACAATGCCTCTAAAGCAGCCTAAGTTAATCCCAGAATTTTATACAATTTTAGATTGGGCAAGTGAGTTTAGCGATATGAAAGTGCATGTTAACGCAGAAACTAAGCAAGATTTATCTGTGGCTTTGGATTTTGGAGCTGATGGAATTGGTTTATGTCGTACTGAGCATATGTTTTTTAATATAGATAAGATTCTTTGTATGCAAAAAATGATTATTGCCAATGATGATGCAAAGCTTGATGCGTTGAATAAATTAGAGCATATACAGAAAGATGATTTTATGTTGTTATTTAAATGCATTAAAGACAAGTCAATAAATATTAGATTATTAGATCCTCCATTGCATGAATTTTTACCATCAACCGAGAAAGAAAAATCAGCATTAGCTGATTATTTAAATATTGATATAAATTTATTAGACCAGAATCTAGAATCATTTCATGAAACAAATCCAATGCTTGGTCATAGAGGTTGCAGATTGAGTGTTACCTTTCCAGAAATTTATGCTATGCAAATACGAGCTATATTGTCTGCTGCATACGATAATTATATCAGCTCCCAAATTAAACCTAACATTGAGATCATGATTCCATTTATAAGTGAAATTAAGGAATTACAGCATGTTTTATTAAATATTAAAAATACAATTGCAGAATGTGAAAATAAATACAGATATAAGTTTGGTATAATAATAGGTATTATGATAGAATTGCCGCGAGCTGCATTAATATCAGATCTTCTTAGTAAAGAAGTTGATTTTTTTAGCTTTGGCACAAATGATCTTACACAAACAGTTTTTGGCATGTCACGTGACGATATATCTTCATTTTTACCTCAATATTTAGAGCAAAATATTTTTTCACATGACCCATTTGTAGAAATTGATCGATATGGCGTTGGAGAATTAATTAAACTATCTATGAAACTTGGCAAAGCAACGAATCCTAATATTAAATTTGGTATATGCGGAGAACATGCTGGAAATCAAGAATCAATAGAATTTTTTGACGAATTAGGCTTGGATTATATTTCATGCTCTCCATATAGAATTCCAATTGCTAGATTAGCAAGTGCTCAAGCATGTATTTCAAAAAACAAGAAATAATATAATCTAACAATGAGTGTACAAAATTTTCAAGGCAATTTAAATAAGATATTAGAGCGTCATGAGCATTTAAGTGGTTTACTTATCGAGGGATCTATTAGCGGAGATGAATTTGTTAAAATTTCTAAAGAGTATTCTGATCTCAGTACTATTACAGAAAAAATTAATCATTATTTCAAAGTTATAAACGAACTTGAAGATGTAGAGTTAATGAGTAATGAAGATGGCATTGATAGTGGTACAAAAGAATTAATCGAAGAAGAATTGTCTAATTTAAAGCAGCAAATTCCTATTCTAGAGAAAGATTTAATGATTGCTTTGTTACCAAAAGATATTGATGACGAGAAGAATGCTATAATTGAGATTAGGGCTGGTACTGGTGGCGACGAAGCTGCTTTATTTGTTTCAGATTTATTTAATATGTATCATAGATACGCTCAATCTAAAGGATGGAAGTTTGAGATTTTATCAATATCTTCAACTGGAGCTAACGGCTATAAGGAAATTTCTGCATTAGTTAAAGGAGTTGGTGCATTTTCTAAGTTAAAATATGAATCAGGCGTACATAGGGTACAACGTGTGCCAGAAACAGAATCTAGCGGTCGTCTACATACTTCAGCTGCAACAGTTGCAGTATTGCCAGAAGTTCAGGATATTGATGTGCATATAGACGATAAAGATCTCAAGATTGACACTTTTAGAGCATCTGGAGCAGGCGGGCAGCATGTAAATACAACTGATTCTGCAGTAAGAATTACTCACATTCCAACTGGAATTGCAGTTAGCTTACAAGACGAAAAATCGCAGCATAAAAATAAGGCAAAGGCATTAAAAATATTACGCTCTAGATTATATGAAATACAAAAAAAAGAAAAAGACTTAGAGCGTTCATTAAGTAGAAAGGATCAAATTGGTTCAGGTGATAGATCTGAAAGAATTAGAACTTATAATTTTCCACAAGGTAGGGTATCAGATCATAGGATTAATCTTACTGTTTACAATAAAATGGATTTAATTATAAAATCTGGTCAATTAGATGAGTTTATTGATGCTCTGATAGTCAATGATGAAGGGCAAAAATTAGCTAGTAAATTTCACTATCAGAATTAAGAACATAAAGATGATAAATAATAATATTGCATTTGAAGACAGAGCTTATGAGCTACTTGCATCTATCGCTAATAAAATAGAGGAAAATGATCCAGATGGCGAAGTCGATGTTGATTTAAATGATGCAATACTAACGATTGCTACAGAAGATGGAGTGTTTGTGATTAATAAAAATTCTGCAGCGCAAGAAATATGGCTATCTTCTCCTATTAGCGGTCCATATCATTTTGCATATTTAGACGATAAATGGCAAACAACAAAGAGCATATTTTTATTTGATATAATAACCAAAGAATTGAAAGTAGATTTCAATGGCGTCTAAATCGTACAATATTACACATTTACTTAGATATATCAGACCTTATAAATTAGATCTTGCAATAATAGCATTGGCTATTGCCTTGGTCTCATTTGCTATTTTAATGTTTGGATATATATTTAGGCAATTGATAGACAATGGATTAAAAATTGGCAATTTTGACAATCTTAACAATTACATCTTATATTCTTATTGTATTGTATTCATATTTGCAATTAGCAGTTTTTGTAGATCTTATTTCATAAATAATTTGACGGAAAAGATTGTCAATCAAATTCGTCTAGACATATATTCAAAACTTATCAAGATTCAGGTTCATCATTTTGAAGAATTAAAAATTGGCGACTTAATATCAAGATTTACGAGCGATATAGATCAAATCTCTAAATTTATAAGCAATTTTCTTTCACTAGTGATACGTAACTTAATAATTGTATCATTTGGAGTTGTATTAATGTTTTATCAAAACTTCAAATTATCAATGACTATTGTTGTCTCTGTTCCAATTTTGCTAATCCCAATAATCTTTTTAAGTAAATACGTACGATCTTTATCTAGAAAAGTTTTATCTATGCAAGGCTCGATGGCATCAAATATCGAGGAGGATTTTAGCAATATACATGCCGTACATACATTTAATCAACAAAATTACAGCGTGTCGAAATTTCAGAATAATATTAATCAATATTTAGAGCAGTCAGCTAAAAGATTTAAAATAAGGGCGATATTTTTTGCGTTTTCCATTTCTGTGATTTTGTGCACTATAATATTTGTTATTTATCTTGGCGCTACTGATATCATTCAATGTCGTACATCATCTGGCCAGATTATGTCATTCATATATTACGCTTTAATTATTGGTGTTAGTTCTGGTAGTATTGTAGAGTTTTTTAGCGAAATACATACTCCACTAGCCTCACTTGATCGTATTTTTAATTTGATCGAAGATATTAAAGATGATATTGATTTGGACTTAAAAAAACAACAAAATCTATCGATAATAAATATTTCTCAATTACCATCTCCAATTATTGAGTTTCAAAATGTGAGTTTTTGTTATCCATCTAGACCAAACGATCTTGTATTAGATGGTATAAATTTTCAAATCAACAAAGGTGATTTTATAGGAATTGTAGGGAGATCTGGAAGCGGAAAAAGCACAATACTTCAGCTCCTTCTTAAATTCTTTATTAATTTCGACGGAAAGATCAATATATCAAATACTAGCATATCTGATATTGATACGAATAGTTTACGCAATATCTTGTCATACGTTCCGCAGGATCCATCAATCTTTTCTGGTACTATCGCTCATAACATTGCATTTTCTAAACCTTGTGCATCCAAAGAAGAAATATCGAATATCGCAAATATTGCACAGTTATCATATTTTATTGATAATTTAAAGTATAAGTTTGACACAGTGATTGGACAGCGTGGAGTTCGATTATCTGGAGGTCAAAAGCAAAGAATAGCAATTGCTAGAGCATTGTTATATAATTCAGAGATATTATTACTAGATGAAGCTACGAGCGCCTTAGATCTAGATACAGAGAAGCAAGTATTGCTAGATATGCATAAAGCTATGAAGGGCAAGACTATTATTTCAGTTGCCCATCGTATCTCAACAATTGAAAAAGCTAATAAGATTCTTATTATAGACAAAGGAAAGCTAGTTGACGAGGGAAATCATCGTGAACTTTTAAAGCGTTCAGAATTATACCAAGCATTTTGTTTTGAGAAATTATAGGCTTACTATTAACTAATTTATCAATATTCAAAGATCCATTGATTTGAATGGAGAACAATCTCCTAGATACTACTACTTTTTACCAAATTAATAAAATAAATATGGCACTGTTAACAAAATAATTCATTTATGATACACCATCAAAGTAAATAGAACCAATAATCAAAAATAATCGCAAAAAACCTGGTCGCTCAACAAAGATCAGTAATTATAAATTTTTTGTGGGATGTTATCTTTTTTAAGAACTGGAATCTCGGGGAGAGATCTACCAAGAGATTATGGTAATTGGCATACAATAAAAGATGGAATTAAAACGGATTTTTTTGGCATTTATTACATCAATTACAAGCTATGAAAAAATTGCTAATAGATATATGCATGCAGCAATAAGCAATAATTTTGTAATTGCTTTTTAAATTATTTCCAGCGCAAAGATAAGATTGTAAGAGTTTTGAAGAGTTAGAGCTAGAATTACCTTGGAATAAAATAAAATACCTTGTTGCTGATAAAGGATATGATACTGCAAATATCAGAAATATCATTAAGTCCTATGGTAATAACATTTAAAAGGATTTGGACATTGAAAAACTCTGAACTAATTCCAGAAGATTTGTATGATGTTGCGTTATACAAAAAACGTAACATCATTGAACGATTCTTTAGTAGATTAAAAGAAAAATAAGCGCATTGCTATACGATTTGATAAAATGGATCACGCATTCCTTAGCTTTACCGCACTTGCTATCGGTAAATTATATAAATTATTTTGTTAACAACACCATAATAGGTTTAGAAATATTAAAACGTTTCGTTGATACATTGTCTACTTCGCATGCTTTGAAAATATACCAAATGATATAGAAATTATTAAGAATTATACTCTTTTAAATAATACTATTCCAAAACAAATGTTATGCTATAAATCATCAAGAAGAAGCTGAGCATCGCCCTCATGAAGGTAATCGAGATTTTATAATAAAAGAAGAGCATTATCAATATTTACTTAGTCTTGTTGATAATGAAGGAGCGTTAAGAAAAGTTACTGGGATCACTGATGAGAGTTTATCTATATTAATTGATTTATTACATCAGCGCAAGACTTCAACTTTTTCCATAGACCTTGAAGAATTCCATGGTTTTTTTCTGTCTATATCTGGTAACATTGATCAATTAGTAACAAACTATAATCGTAAAACTAATTCTGAATTAGCTGAATTTACTGATGAACATCTTAGTAGAGCCGATGCTATAAATTCTTTCAGAGCATCTTTTGATAAATGCAATGAGTTATTCGAAAAGGCAATTCAAAGAAGTGAAATACTAGATGCTAATCTATTTAAAAATATTACTAGACCTAATAAATTAGCTATGCGTTGCAAGCAATTGAGTCGCGATCAAATGGAACAATTATTCTCTAATTTCCCTGATGATAGTTCGCTTATTGCATTGAGATTGCCAATCGCACAAGGATTATACATAAATCCTCTATCTCAATGCATGATAAATGAATTTATACCGCTATTTAATAAAATCTATGAACGTGGTATTTCTTCATTATATATTCCTATTGTGTATGCTATGCGTACATATTACAAGTGCGATGAAAATAAAAAGAAAATTTTGTTGAAAATGCTTTGTAAATTTAATAATTATATCACTATAGAAAATGAAGATAAAACATCTTATATTGATTTAAACCTTTTAGCAAAGTTACCATTAGATGATTGTGAATTTCTTAAATATGTAATAGGCTATAATAGCGATTCAGTAGTGATATCATTGTGTGAAATTGATGCCCAAGAAATAATATTTGAGTATAAAAAGTGGAAAAATGACGTAATAAATGCATTTAATTGTAACGATACCAAAGAGATTGGAAGATTATCATATGAATGGATATATTATGCGCGAAATTATGCTACTGATGCCAGTGCTACTCAAGAATTGTCTCACTCATTAATTGGTATGGATAAAAAATGGCATGAGCTTTTTCAGCAATTATTGCATACTGATCATATTGATATTGAATCTATTCATAACCTAATTTCATTTATTTCAATATACAGCACAATTAGACATTCTATTATAGAAGATAAATCTAAAATGGTATTTTGTAATATGTTTATGAAATTAGCGGATCATATCAAACCAAATTTAGAAATTAATGATTTGGACATTAAATGCGCTGAAATTCTCCTTAGTGTAATGTTTGTTGTTTCATATAAAGTCAAAAAATGTTTGATGGCTTATTTGTATCAGCACAATAGTATTTGGCCTCAATATTTGAAAGCATTGTCAAGTATTTGCCTAGAAGATTCTGAGATAGCACTCCTCTCTAATATAGACAGGAGTTTCGCGCCATCAAGTTAATTTGTATAGGGACTAATTAACTATTTCTTGTGCTTATGATACAATTTTTTCTATTTTGTTCAAGAAAATATGTCTACTCATAAATGCACAAAGGAATTGTATAGCTCCTTCATCC
>JBGCFO010000008.1:0-57027 GCA_045106955.1 Rickettsiaceae bacterium
AAGGAATCACCTCAAAGAAATAAGAGTTGCAGCAAAGTCAATAAACGCCTGAAAAGTAGCTTTTGCCTTATCAAATCGAGAAAATACTCGCCTAAAATGCTTGAGTTTACCAAAAAAACATTCAATTAAATGTCTTTCGACATAAACATGTTCGTCATAATCATATTGTATTTTGCGGTTTCGGCGTGGAGGTATAACATGTCGACAATTTTTTTCCTCAAGATGATCCCGGAATTTTTTGCTATCATATGCTTTATCATCAATAACCGTAGTATTTTCTATATTTTCAATAAGATCTTCAGCTTTGATAATATCATTACGATTTCCGCCAATAATAATAAATTTCAAGGGATTACCAAGCGCATCAACAAGTGCATGTATTTTTGAAGTAAAACCACCTTTAGAATGCCCTAAACCTTGCTCTTCTCCGCTATTTTTCCTATATCCCGCAGCGCAGGCATGTGCTCTAACAATGGTCCCATCTAGCATAACTTCTTGTAAATCTGTATCTTCTATAGAATTAGCAAATAAATCAGACCATACCCCTTTTTCATTCCAACGAATAAATCTTCTATATACTGTTTGCCATTTTCCATATACCGGAGGCAACAAACGCCATTGACACCCTCCCTTTAAGATAAAAAACACTCCTTCTATAAACAATTGGATATCTGATGCTTTTGAATTTCTAATCCAGCTTATTTTTTGCAAACTATTATAAATAAATTACCACTCTCTTTCTTTTATATGATAATGATTCATAGGGTAGTTTCTTGTTTTGTTCAATTTAGAAACTATCCGCTTTTTATACTTTTTTCTATATAATAATTCCTTATGTCAACAGAACCTAGTAAATTGAGAGATATTAGAAGATTTAATAACAACTTACCCCCTTATCTTCTTATACCTTATGCAACATGAAAGATGCTCAAGAAGAGGTATTTGTTGGGCAACCGTGATGGGGGAGAATAAAATGGGTTATTGAGTGTTTAGAAAGTTCCAGATTAATCTAAAAGGCCTTTTGTCTATGCGCATGAAAAACTATCTGTAGCTATAATCATCTATTGCCCAAGCATGCTCAAAATTCAATAGGCCATTGCACATCAATGATTTATAATAATAGCAGAGTGGAGAGTTCCAGGCGTTTTTGCAAGTGAAAACTCCTTCTTGCATTCGTGTCGTGGCATTGATATCAATACGTCGGGTTTTTAATTAGCACATATTCTAAATCAATTCAGCAAAGTGCCTAACTTCTCTTTTAAATTCTATAGCATGAAGTTTTGGTGTTTAGTTAATAGAAACAGCATATGGAATATGATCGGATGGTTTAATCCAATCTCTAGCATCTTTGATAAATTCTATTTTTGAAATATTATGGCTTAAGTTTTTACTAGTCCAAATATGATCTAGTCTCCGCCCTCGATCAGACTTACGCCAATTCTGATTTCTGTAACTCCACCAACTGTAGCATTTTTGATCAAAGGGAATAAATATTCTTGCACTATCAATAAAATTCAATGATTGTTGTAGATTGATTAGGGCGTTTCGCTCAATACTTGTATGGCTCACTGTATTTTTTAATTGTTTAGAAGACCATACATCATTTTCATGAGGAGCTATGTTTAAATCACCAAGTAATATAATATTATTTTGCTCATTACGATTTGATGTAAACCATCTTTGCATTTCTTTGATATATTCGAGCTTATGATAAAATTTATCATTTAACTTCGCATCTGGGACATCTCCTCCAGCTGGAACATAAAAATTATGTATTTCAACATCATGAATTTTAACAGCTAAATGTCTAGCATCATCATTAAATAATTTTAAAGAAAAGCTAGAATTAAAAGGAATGCGAGAAATTGCCGCCACGCCATTGTAAGATTTTTGTCCAATAAAATAATGATAACCATAACCAATATCTTTTAGCAGCTGCTCAGGAAACAAATCGTTTATGACCTTTGTTTCTTGCAAGAAAATTACATCTGGATTTATCAGTGATTTTAATTGTTTAATTAAATCTATTCTAAGACGTATTGAATTAATATTCCATGTAACAATTTTCATTGTATTATCAAAGATTCATTTACTAAAAATAAAAGAGCTGTTGATATGCTATTTAGGTTATTTTATTAATGCTCTTCACTAAGCATGCTACCCAAATATACGCATGACAACATTGTAAATATATATGCTTGCAATACAGCAACTCCAAGCTCAAAAATTATCACCAACACAAGCAATGAGATTGGCAATATTTTTACAACAAATACTAGCGATACAGCAAAACCAGCTAATACTATTAACAAAATTTCACCAGCTATCATATTAGCCGCAAGTCGTAATGTAAGGCTGATTGGTTTTGATAGAAAGGTTAAAAATTCTGTCACAATCATTAATGGCGCTAGCCAAATAGGTGTTCCATGAGGCAAAAATAAAGCAAAAAACTTTATTCCGCGCTTATACAGAGCAAAAATGGTAAAAGCTACATATAATACAATTGCAACTGAGAATGTGGTAATGACGTGAGCTGTAACCATAAATGCATAAGGCATATTTCCAATTAAATTACATAGCAATACAAATATAAATGTAGAAAAGATCAATGGAGCGAATTTCTGACCTTCTTTGCCTACATTATTATCTAACATATCAATGATCATGTTATGTATAATTTCTGCGCACAGTTGCACTCTTGATGGTATAAGGCTTTTTTTATGGAAAGCAAATGCAAAAAATACAAATGCAACAAATGCTGCAAGAAACATGAACACTGTAGAATTGGTAATATCCAGATTATACCCGAATAAATTAAACGGTATAATTGTATGCAAGCTAAATTCAGATAATATATGATGATCCTGATTCATTTTTTGTAAGTCTTAATTGTAACCTTAATATTTGCAATAAATGCAATTAAGACACAGATTATCATAAATAATGGTCTAGTGGCAAACATTTTATCTAACAAAAAACCCAATATCAAACCTGTAATAATATAAGAAACTAGTTCGGTTGCAATAATGAACAAACCGCTATTGCTTACAATTTGTTCTTTTTTATCAGATTTTCTATCTTTAAATTGCACAATTTTGTCTTGCAAATCCTTTATTTGATTATCGCTAGTCATATTAACCTTGATTATTATTTAAAGCTTCTTCAATTGACTGGCTTAAATTATGTAGCGTATATGGCTTAATAAATAACTCTCCATTTATAAAGAATGAAGGAGTGCCAACAAATCCTGGATAACGAAATGCTAAATCTGTATTTTTCATCAATCTTATGATTATCTTTTCATCTTCTAAACATTGAACATATTCTTCTTTGGCAACATTACCAATTTGACCAATATTGGTTAGTATATCACGATATTGAGAACTATACGCCCAAACATTTTGACGATCTAATATGACCTTTATAAAATTCAATCTATCATCTTGATTAGAAGTGCAACGAATTAAAACTGATGCATCTAAATCTTGTTTATTACCAATTGCTTCACGTTTAACATATCTAATTTTACCTGTGTCAATGTACCGCTCCTTTATTTTAGGAAATATTCTATTCATATAATAAGCGCAATGAGCGCATGTAGGAGAAAAATATTCTACAAATAATATTGGCGCATTTGGATCTCCTAGTATTATATCATGTTCATTTTCAAACTTTAAGCTAGGATTGAAAGAATCAGCATAAGGCTGTTCTTCTTGAACTTGAAAAGCTTCATCTATAGATTGATTGTCATCTGCAAAGACAAGTTGAACATAAAATATAGTTAAAAAAATAGATATAATTATTCTAGGCTTCATTATACTAAGTTATTTACAATATAAATATTACTATAATTTATTATTTAAATTTCATCTATCTGTTTAATTTGTGCATTACGATAAATTTCGCTATGAGACATAATCATCACTGATGGTCTAAATCTCTCCAATATCATCCTTATATAAGGTCTAATTTGATCAGAAACAATTAATACAGGCTCTGTTTCTAAGTTTGCATATTGCTCGTATTTTTTTTCAATATCTTGAACTAGCTCTTGTAATTTAGATGGTGCTAATGTGCATTTTTTATCATCTCCATTGCCAACTAAACTTTTAGTAAACACTTGATCCCATGTGTTAGATAAAGTAATTACTGGTATCATCCCTTCGCTATTAGTGTGCATATGAGAAATTTGACGTGCAAGCTTTGTTCTTACAAATTCAGTAGCGCCAATTATACCTTGATTTTGTTTTGCAGCGTCTGCAGATGCTTCTAAAATCTTAGGCAAATCCTTGATTGAAATTTTTTCAGCAAGTAAGTTTTGTAATATTTTTTGTAGAGTTGCGATTGATACTATATCTGGAATAGTATCTTTAACTAATTTAGAGTAAATATCTGGCAAATTATCAAGCAAAGCTTGTACAGCACCATAAGACAACATATCCGTGATATTTTCTTTCACTAACTCTGTTAAATGAGTCATGATAACATTGGACGGATTTACAATAGTATAGTCCTTAAACAAGGCTTCTTGTCGGTAATTTTCTGTGATCCATTTTGCATCTAGACCAAAAGCAGGTTCTTTAACAACTTGACCAGGCAAATCAATTGAATCACCAGATGGGTTCATAACTAATAATTGATCTGGTATTATAGTGCCATCACCAACTTTAATTTCTTTGATTTTAATTACATATTGATTGTTCTCAAGTTGTAAATCGTCCTTAATATGAATCGCTGGAATAATAAATCCAAATTCTTTTGCTGTTTGCATTCTTAGAGAATTTATTTGATCTGTTAATGTTGATCCCTTTTCTCCTTTAACTAAAGGTAACAAACTATATGACAAATCTAGATTAATTAAGTCTAAATGCAAAGCTTGATTTTGATCGTCATCTTTAGACTGAGCATCTTCACGTAAAACTTTAGCACCCTCTGTTTCATCATCATCTTCATCTTTTGTAATAACAGCTCCAGATTTATCCACCCCTTTCTGATATACCAGATATCCAATTCCAGATATAATCAAAGCTAGGATAATAAATGGTGCCGGAGGTAGCCCAGGAGCAAAAACCATCATACCAGTTACTAAAGCAGTCATCCACAGCGACCTTGGATATTTACTTAATTGCCCAAAAATTGCTTTTTCTGCAGATCCAGTAATTCCAGATTTTGTAACTAACAAACCAGCTGATAATGATACGATTAATGATGGAATTTGAGAAACGAGGCCATCACCAATTGTAAGAATTGAATAAGTTTTGATTGCAACATCAAATTTTAAACCTCTTTGCGCAACTCCTATGATAATTCCACCTACTAGATTGATGAAAGTAATAATTAATCCAGCAATTGCATCTCCTCTAACAAATTTATTTGCACCATCCATGGCTCCATAAAAAGTACTCTCACTTTCCAATGTTTTCCTTCTTTCTTTTGCTGTATTAGAATCGATTAAGCCAGATGATAAATCTGAATCAATTGCCATTTGTTTGCCAGGCATCGCATCCAAACTAAATCTGGCAGCAACCTCAGCAATTCTTCCAGAACCCTTAGTGATTACTATGAAATTTATTAGTGTTAGTATTAAAAATACAATTAATCCTATCACTACATTACCTTGCATAATGAAATGACCGAATGCCTCGATCACCTGCCCTGCAGCATCAGGTCCGAAATGCCCTCTAGACAAGATCAGTCTAGTTGAAGCAATATTCAAAGATAGCCTAAGCAGTGTAGTCACCAATAAGATCGTGGGAAATACACTCAATTCAAGAGGTCTTTGAATGAATAACGTTGTCATTAAAATTACAAAAGCAATTGATATCGAAAATGCAAGCAAGAAATCTAGTAAAGATGTTGGAACTGGAAATAACAAAACCATCAAAATCCCAATTACTACAAAAGCTAAACTAACATCCCCATACTTTGTAATTTTACTTAAAAATTTTAACATTTTAACTATTGTTTATTGATAAAAATTTGCAAAACAAATTAAGTCACATTATAGTACAACATGTACTTTAATATATAAATAATTATTAGTAATCAATAGCTTACAAAAATAATGAGCTAAAATAAAGAATAAAATGCGTACTGCAATAATAGATATAGGATACAACGCAATTAGAGCCGTTGTATATAACAATAATAGCATAGGCGCGCATGAAATTTTTCATATTAAATTTAAAAATAATATATTAAAATTATTGTCGCTAGAAAATCTTAATGTAAAACATTCTACATATGTCATTGTGGATTATTTATCACATATATTTGATAAACTATCTGTGCATTATGTGCAATGCGTTGCAACAGAAGTGTTGCGCAACCATAGTAGATCAAATGAGTTCCAAAAGTTAATGAGAGATAGGTTTGGCATTGAATTGCAAATCTTATCTGGGAAGCAAGAATCCTATCTTAGCAGCATTGGATTGATGTACGGAACATTAAATGCAAATGGTATAATGATTGATTTAGGTGGTGGCAGCTTAGAAATTGCTGTTATTGCTAAAAATAAAGTATATGATGCAATCTCATTAAGGCTTGGCACTAAAATTGCCAATAAATCCAAAAAAACACTTGAAGAAATTACTCAAGAAATAAAATCTCACACAACGTTATCGAATAAACAAAATCAAAATTTATATCTAATTGGTGGCGCACTGCGTATCATAGCAAAAGCTTACTTAGATTATAAAAATATTAAAGTAAAATTTTTTCATAATTTTGAACTAAATACCAAAGAATTATTGGCATATCTCGAGGAATCAATACAAACCTCGAATCCTATACTTGATAAAGCTGCGATATTAACCTTAACAGCTTTGATTAATGCGTTTAATCCACAAAAAATAATAATATCTTATTATGGCCTCAAGGAGGGAGCTTACTTCAAATCCTTGCCACAAGAAGCAAGGAATAAAAATATTATATATGACAAGCTTCGGCAATTGATCAATATAGATGATTTAAGCGATTATCAATTTGATAAGTATCATGAACTTGCTAAGGATGTTCTAATAGACCCAAATGAAGAGCTATTAGAAATCATGAATTTTGCTATATTGCTTACAATATATAGTTATAATTTTGATTTTAATGCACAAGCGATTGATCCAGGAGATCTAATATTTGCATTAAATATACCATTTAGTTATAAAGAGCGAATCATGCTAAGCACAATTATGGAACATTTGAATACAAAACTCACAAATAAAGTTAAAAATAACAAAATCTGCGTAGATCAAGTATCCCATTGTAATAGCATTATTATTAGCAACATTCTTTCAATTGTAATTATGATCGACGGTCCATCATTTAAAACCCCATCATTTTCATTTAAACAAAGCAATTCTTATATTGAGATTGTTCCAGAGATCGTTATACCACAGAGTATTTTCTTTATTATATGCAAATATATCAAAAATATTGCAAGATCAAGAAAAAGAGCTGCAAATTACAAAAGCATCTCTAATGTATAAAGTTCAATACTCTGCATTAAAATTTTCATAATAGTATTACCATAGGAATGTTTCCCTAAATTTACTCTTTGAACGCGAATAATGGATTAGAAGAGAAGATTTAAGTTAGATATATTAACTTTAGATTTAGAGGGAGTTCTTTCATTTCTAACCATTCATGACGAACAGTTCTATTATATCGTTCAACATAGGCATTTTGTTGCGGACTCCACGGTTGAATAAAAGCAATTGTGATGTCGTGTTTTTTAGCCCATTTATATAAATTACCACTAATATATTCTGGGCCGTTATCACAACGTACAGTTTTTGGCTTGCCACGCCATTCAATTATGCGATCCAGTGAGCGAATCACTCGCTCAGATGGCAAGGCCACATCAACTTCAATACCTAGACCCTCTCGATTAAAATCATCTATAACGTTAAATGTACGAAATTTCCTACCATTACTAAGCTTATCTGTCATAAAATCCATTGACCATGTATCATTTATTACCTCTGGTACTCTTAATTTATCGGGTTTATTGCGAATTATGCGTTTGCGTGTTTTAATTAGTAAATTTAACTCCAACTCTCGATAAATACGATAAACTCGTTTATGATTCCATTCTAAACCGAAAATATTCCTTAAATACAAAAAACATAAACCAAATCCCCAACGTTTATGACGATCTGTTAAATCTAGAAGCAATTCAGCGATTTTAGCATTCTCATCATTGTGTATAGCGTTATAGCTAAGTGTTTTGCAAATTATTTTGTCAAACAGCGCCATAGTACGCAAACTATAACATATTCTATAATTCTTACAATTATGTCATTTCATAGAAAAATAAGCATCTAAATTAATGATATCAATTAACGCAGAATATAATTTTAGATTGTAGAAATATTAAGTTGTTGTTTCTGGCCCTTTGTGAGTTTTAGATTTGACTTTATTGGAAAGCTTAGCAATCATGTTTGATGCAGTGTTTAGTTTGAATATTCCTTTGGTAACGCCTTTTGAAATTTTAGATTGAGCTAATTTGAAATTAGATATAACTTCACTTTTTTTACTATCATTATAATCCTCAAGGGACAATAGCAATTTTTTGACATACGTTTTAATCTGAGTATGTCTAGATTTATTAATTAAACGACGCTTTACAGTTTGTTTAAACGCTTTTTTTGCTGAAGAAGTATTTGCCATATTATGTAACCATTTTATTTATTGAATTTTAATTAAGACTCTTGAACGAATTGAATATATGCCATTGGAGCATTATCTCCATGACGATATCCAGCTTTTACTATACGCAAATACCCACCATTTCTACTTGAATACCTCTTACCTAAATCAAATAGCTTTTGATGAGTGTGTTTATTACTCAAAATAGATGCAATATGACGTTTATTGTGCAATTTATCAAGCTTTGCTTTGGTCACTAATTTTTCTAAATAAGGCCTTACAGTCTTCGCTTTAGCGAGTGTAGTGAAGATTTGCTCATGCAAAATCAAAGAAGATGCTAAATTCATCAACAAAGACCTTCTATGACTAGTCTTTCTGCCCAATTTCTTACCGCAAACTTTATGTCTCATGTTACTATTATTTTATAATTTGAATTAAAATTGATCTTCGTGTGTCTTAGATAATTCATCTAAGTTATCTGGTGGCCAACTTGGCACATCCATATTAAAAGACAATCCTTGTTGAATCAGCAATGCTTTAATTTCATTCAATGATTTTCTACCAAAATTCTTCACTTTTAACATTTCAGATTCAGCTTTAGTAACTAAATCGCCTATATATACTATATTTTCACTTCTGAGGCAATTTAGAGCTCGTACAGACAATTCCATATTACTAACCTGCTGCAATAATAAAGGATTAAATTTGAGTTTTTCTACTGTTTGTTTTTGAGTTTCTTCCTTATCTTCAAAAGTAATAAAAGAATGAAGTTGGTCTTGTAAAATTCTAGCGGCAATAGCTATTGCCGTATCTGGAGCAACTGTCCCATCTGTTTTAACAGTAAGCGACAACTTGTCATAGTCAGTAACCTGACCCACCCTTGTATTTTCTACTGTGTATATAACATTTTTGATCGGACTAAATGCAGCGTCTATTGGTATAGTATCCACATCATCATCAGATTTATTAGAAGCTTTTTTAAAACCAGAATCAACCTCTAACGTTAATTGCATCTTTAATTTCGATGAATTAGATAATGTGCAAATCACCTGAGATGGATTCAAAATTTCTACATCCTGATCTGTAGTAATCATATCAGCAGTCACTGAACACGGGCCAGAAGCATTAAGAGCAAGAACTTTCTTTTCATTGCTATAATTTTTAAATATTACAGATTTGATATTTAAAATCACATCTGCTATATCCTCATTAACTCCTGGTACATGAGCAAATTCATGCATCACGCCATCAATTTTAATCGATGTTACAGATGCGCCAACAATAGAAGAAAGTAATACACGACGCAAAGCATTTCCAAGAGTTAAGCCAAACCCACGAGTTAAAGGCTCAACAACTAATGTTACAGCATTATCAGCAACAGCTTTATAATCAAACCTAGAAGGTTTAATCAATGAATTCCAATTTTTATTTAATACAGATAACATTTAAATTTCCTAACAATAATAATTTATACTCTACGTCTTTTTGGAGGTCTTGTACCATTATGTGGAACAGAAGAAATATCAGTAATCATAGTAACAATAAACTCATTTAAAATCACCATCATAGCAGCCTCTCTTTGTGAACCAGCTCCTTTAACTTTAATAGAAACTGTTTTAACTCCATGCTCTTTTGCCATAGCAGAAACTTTTTCAGATGTAACTTGAGCTGCATAAGGCGTAGCCTTTTTTGCTCCTTTAAATCCTTGAGATCCAGATGTAGAATATACTATAACATTGCCCTGTACATCCGTAATAGTAATAATAGTATTATTAAAAGTTACCTTAATACAAACTATGCCAAGAGTAATATTCTTTTTGGCTTTTTTTGATTTAGTATTTCTTAAATTCATTGATTACCTGATTAACTTTTATTTCGTTGCTTTCTTTTTACCAGCAATTGCCACAGCCTTTCCTTTTCTAGTGCGGGCATTTGAATGAGTGTTTTGACCTCTTACCGGCAATTTTCTAATATGCCTAATACCTTGGTAAGACTTAATATCTTTTTTACGCTTTATATTTAGGCTGACCTCGCGACGCAAATCACCTTCGACTATATAATCATCTTCTATGATGCGACGTAAAGACATTAATTCAGCATCAGATAATTCCTTCGCTTTCTTATCTGTAGATATTTTCGCTTTTTGACATATCTGCTCAGCATGGCAAGGGCCTATGCCATAGATGTAGGTCAATGCTATTACCACTCTTTTATGAAGTGGTACATTTACATTTGCAATTCTTGCCACTTAAAGTAATCCTTAAATATTAATTTATAATCTAAAAAAATCTGTGCACACAGTATACTAAAACTTATATACACATTCAACAAGAAAAGAAGCTTAATCCAACATTAGCGCTCACATTTCAAGTCATTAGTATTTTGATAATATAAAAACTGAGATCAAAGTCAAATATTTTTTAATAAAAAACTTCATATTAGCGTATTTTTACACCATCCAATATTAAGCATAAATCCATATATGAAAAACTTTAAATATGCTTACACTGGCTAAATCTAATATTATAACTGGGTTGTTACAAATGACTTAAAATGCATAATCAAGATATCGCTTTATCTAGCTTGCTACATGTAAGATTAATTGTTTTTTCTATATATTGAAGTCTTAGCAACATAGTTTTTATGAATTTATCGGTCTTGCTTTCAGAGATATTTGTGGATTTCTGAAGCTGGATTTTTAAATTATTTAAATTACTATTTGCATCCATTAAAGACTTGTAAAATTGTTTTTTTATTGAAGAAGAGCAGCTATCTAATTCATTCAGTTTGATACGTAAATATTCTACTAAATCATGAATTTTATCTTGAACATTATTAACCTGCGCACGCCTACCTTCAATCAAATAATTCGTAGTTTCATGCATCTTAGCTTCTATTCTTACTGTTGGTGTGACGTTTAAATTCCATGCAAGCCCTAATTTATACATAAGGAAAATAATCCATTTATGCACATCGCAGTGATACCATTTAATACCATTACGGTAATCGGACGGAAATGCATGATGAAAATTATGCCAGTTTTCACCTAGTAAAAATACAAATAACCACCAAATATCTCCGGCTGTACCTTTGTAATACTGCTTGCTACCCATAAAATGACATGCAGAATTAACGCAAAATGTTGCTTGTTGTTGAATCGCCCTGCCAATTCCAATAAATAGAAATACTGAATATGCAGATGCTATGGTGCCTCCAATCAAATAGCCAATTATCATAGGTAATACAAGATTAGTAAATAATACTATTTTCCAATAATGCTTTAATTGCCATTTTAGGATCTTATTCCTACCTAGCTTGACCATCGTAACACGGTCTATGAATTTATAACTTCCTTCTCCAACTAGCATCCATCCTATATGAGACCACAAAAACCCTTTAAATCTATTTTTATATTTTAATGGTGTATGAGGATCTTTGCTAGTATCTGTATATGTATGATGCTTATAATGATTTGATGCCCATGAAAGAGCTGGCCCTTGTAACGTCCCAGCAGAAAATACAGCAAGTATAAATTCTACAAATTTATTAGTTTTATAAGAATTATGAGACCATAATCTATGTAGTCCAATGCCGACAGAAATGTTAGATCCGTAATAACCAAAAATCATAACAAGTATTTCAAAAATCCCAATTCCGTTATGTATATGATAAAACACCCCTAATATAATCAATGTAATTGGGTATACTACCAAGGAAATAACTGCCGCTATATTGATATTAAAAAGCATAACCTAACCTAACCTAACTTTACTAACATATCGAAGTACTACACAGTATTATACACATTTTACAAAAAAAATAAAATGCCAAGAAAATCAATTTACAAAATCATAGATAAAAACAATAAGAATAAATACAATATAGAGTAAATAAAAAAATGCTTTGATGTCTTATTAGAATGATCTCTATATAAAATACAAGAATAATATAAAAAGATTATTCCACCAAATAAAGCTACAAGAAAATATATAATGCCACTAATCTTTAAAAAGCAAGGTACAAAAGATACTAGCACCATAATAATACTATAATATATGATCTGCTTTTTTGTGTATAAATCACCTTTGACAATTGGCATCATAGGAATATTTGCATTTTTATAATCTTGCAAACAATTCAATGCGATCGCCCAGGAATGAGGAGGCGTCCAAAAAAAAATGATCAAAAATAACCAAATAGAATTTAGCGACACTTCTCCCGTAACTGATATCCACCCAATAACTGGCGGTAACGCACCAGAAACACCTCCAATAACAACGTTATATATAGATGAACGCTTCAGGCAAATTGTATAAATAATAACATAATAAAAAATTGCAAAGAATAATAAAAAAGCAGATAAAATATTGACGCATAAAGCCATCAATAAAATAGAAAAAAAACCAATCACTAAGCCAAAAGACAGTGCTTCATCTTTAGAAATGCGGCCAGTGACTATTGGCCTCCTTCGAGTGCGCTTCATCAAGGCGTCAATATCGCCATCATACCACATGTTAATTGCGCCAGCAGAACCAGAGGCTAAAATAGTACATAATATAGAAACAAAGCCAATAAATGGATGAATAACTCCTGGAGCCAAAATCATTCCAATTAATGAAGTAAATACAACCAATGACATAACCCTAGGTTTCATTAGCGAAAAATAATCTTTAATAGAGCTATTGATTATATTTTCATCTAAAACACCGCTACAATTACTAGTCATTACTTCTTCCTAAGTGATATGCGGTGGTTTTTCAAATGAATGAAACGGAGGAGGAGAACTGATAGTCCATTCCAACGTATTAGCACTTTCATTCCAAGGGTTATCAGGGCATTTCTTTCCATATTTCAACGTATACCATATAACAAATACAAAAAACACAGCTGCAACCATAGAAATGGAAGATCCAATCGAAGAAACCATATTCCACGGAGTAAACGCATCAGGATAATCTGGAATTCTTCTTGGCATACCAGCTAAACCTAAAAAATGCTGAGGAAAAAATGTTAAATTTACTCCAATAAATGTAAGCCAAAAGTGAGTTTTACCTAACACTTCTGGATATTGACGACCAGAAATTTTACCAAACCAGTAATAAAAACCAGCAAATGCTGAAAACACAGCTCCTAAGGACATTGTGTAATGAAAATGAGCTACAACATAATACGTATCATGCAAAACTACATCTATAGAAGAATTGGACAATACAACGCCAGTTACTCCGCCAATTGTAAATAATAAAATAAAACCAATTGCAAACAACATAGGGGTTTTAAACACAATGGACCCTCCCCACATTGTTGCGACCCAGCTAAAAATCTTAATTCCAGTAGGTACAGCTATTATCATAGTAGCTGCAGTAAAATACAACAATGCATTATATGTTAAGCCTACAGTGAACATATGATGAGCCCATACTACAAAACCTATGAATCCTATAAAAATCATTGCCATAACCATGCCCATATAACCAAATACAGGCTTGCGAGAAAAAGTAGACACGACTTGGCTAATTATGCCAAATCCAGGTAATATCACAATATAAACCTCAGGATGACCAAAGAACCAAAACAAATGTTGAAATAATAGAGGATCTCCGCCTCCCTCTGGTTTAAAAAAGTCTGTACCAAAATTTCTATCAGTCAACAACATTGTAATCGCTCCTCCTAAGACTGGTAGAGCTAAAATCAATAAGAATGCAGTGATCAATATCGACCAAACAAATAATGGCATTTTAAATAAGCTCATACCTGGCGCGCGCATATTAAAAACTGTAACAATGATGTTAATTGAAGCTAAGATAGATGACATTCCGGCTAAATGTAAACTAAATATTGCAATATCCACGGCAGCTCCAGGTTGCCCAACAACGCTACTGAGAGGAGGGTACAAGGTCCAACCAGTACCAACCCCAACATCTACCATTGCCGACAATAGCAATAATATGAATGATGCAACGATGAGCCAAAAACTAATATTATTCATTCGTGGAAATGCCATATCTGGAGCGCCAATCATGAGAGGAACAAACCAATTACCAAACCCACCAAATAACCCTGGCATGATCATAAAGAAAACCATGATAATAGCATGCGCAGTAATTAACACATTATAAAGTTGATAATCATGCCCTAAAAAATCATTGTTAGGAACTGCAAGTTGCAATCTAAATAAGAACGAAAATAACCCTCCTACTAAACCAGCACCAATTGCAAAAATAAGATACATAGTACCAATATCTTTATGATTGGTCGAAAATAACCACCTTCTCAGGCCATGAGGAATATCATGAGATGACATATAATTATTATACCTTTATTTAATTAATTAATGTTTCTAGCAAATTTAAAATATTTATTTTGTGCAAACTTAATTTTAGCTTGTTCTATCCATCTTTGATATTCTTCTTTGCTAACTACATCCACGGCAATCGGCATAAAACCATGATTCACACCACAAAGCTCAGAGCACTGACCATAATAGGTTCCTTGTTTAATAACTTTTACCCACGATTCATTGGTGCGCCCAGGAACTGCATCAGTTTTAATACCAAAGCTTGGAACGGCAAAACTGTGTATCACATCCCCAGCTGTAACCAAAAACTTAACAACAGTATTCTCTGGTATAACAAGACGATTGTCAACCTCTAAAAGCCTTAACTGACCAGACTGCAATTCATTATCAGGAATTATGTAGCTATCAAATTGAATATTTTCATCTGGATACGAATAATTCCAATACCATTGATGACCAACGATTTTAATTGTTACCTCTGACTCTGGAATATAATCAGCCATTTTCAATATTCTAAAGGAAGGTACAGCAATTACAATTAATATTATAATAGGAATAACTGTCCAAATAACTTCTATTAATATATTGTGAGAAAAAGTTGCTGGTACTGGATTTGCAGAAGCCCTAAATCTTATGCATACATAAACTAGCAAGCAAAAAACAAAAAACACAATTGATGATATAATTATTAACAATAAGTTGTGAAATTCATTTAAATCTTTCATAACTGGACTTGCAGCTTCTTGAAATGAAATTTGCCATGGCTCTGGTTGAGACGCGAAACATGCATCTGCAAAACAAAGAACTAGTATTAATTGCAGTATTGATAAAGATAATATTCGAATCAAATAAGGCATAAAAATGATTTATATTTTAACTTAACAACAAACGACTTAAAAATAACATTGTTACAATAATATATCAAACTCAATATAAGGTAAATAATTTATTGTATTAACAACATAAGTTTTATTACGAATTTAAATTGCATTACTTAAGTAAAAAATAATTTTAAATTGAAATTTAAATGAATAAACTAATTTTTTATATTGTAAGTATTTTGTGTTTAACTATTGTTTTAAACGATTGCGCATTAGCTGATAATGTTAACTTTCTTGAGAAGATTGAAAATGCTTTCTATGACGAAATAACCAGATTGCTTAAAAAATTTGTTCCATTGATAATTCCATTATTTTTTGTATTAATAGTCGCTTGGATTATCAGTCGCTTTATTAAAACAAGATGGTATTGGGACTAAATTTGTATATTATCTAATTGTCACAGCAGTTGATTAAGAGCTTAATCGATTGAGCATTCTTGCTTCGATTTCATCGCGAAAATGCCTAATTAAGCCCTGAACTGGCCACGCAGCTGCGTCACCAAGAGCGCAAATAGTATTACCTTCTATTTGCTTACTCACATTAAACAACTTATCAATATCTTCTGGCTTTGCATCGCCATTGGTTAATTTTATCATCATACGCCACATCCAGCCCGTTCCTTCCCTGCAAGGAGTGCATTGACCACAAGATTCATGCATATAAAATTTACTGAGCCTGGCAATTGCGTAAATAATATCCGTTGATTGATTCATAACTATGATCGCCCCGGTTCCAAGAGCGCTGCCAACATTTTTTAATGCATCAAAATCCATTGTCACATCATCGCAAATGGATTTTGGGATTAATGGAACAGAAGAGCCGCCCGGAATGATTGCCTTTAGATTATCCCATCCTCCAATAACAGAGCCTGCGTATTTTTCTACCAGCTCCTTTAATGGAGTACCAAGAGCTTCCTCAACATTGCATGGTTTATTCACATGGCCAGAAATAGAGAAAATCTTACTACCAGAGCTATTTGCGCAACCAATTGATGCAAACCAATCTCCGCCACGTCTTAAAATTGTAGGCACTACGGCAATAGATTCAACATTATTAATGGTCGTAGGACATCCATACAAACCAAATCCAGCAGGAAATGGAGGTTTAAGACGCGGCATGCCTTTTTTACCTTCTAGGCTTTCAAGTAACGCCGTTTCTTCACCGCAAATGTAAGCCCCGGCGCCTCTATGCAAATAAATATCTACGTCATATCCAGATGAGCAGGCGTTTTTCCCGATTAAACTATCATTGTAAGCATCATCTATTGCCTCTTGCAAAATGCGAGCCTCATTGTAAAATTCACCGCGAATGTATATATAGCAAGCCTTAGCTCCAATTGCTATACTAGCGATCAAAGCCCCTTCTATTAACTTATGAGGCTCAAAACGCAAGATATCTCGATCTTTGCAAGTACCTGGCTCTGATTCATCTGCATTCACCACTAAATAACTAGGCTTTGGATGATCTTTTGGCATAAACGACCACTTCACACCAGTTGGAAAACCAGCGCCTCCACGGCCACGTAAGTTTGATTTTTTAATCTCTTCAATAATCCAATCTCGTCCTTTATTTATCAATTGCTTTGTATTATCCCAATCTCCACGAGATTTAGCAGATTTTAAATTTGGACTATGAATACCTTGGAGATTAGTAAAAATACGATCGCTATCTTTTAGCATTATTTTTTAAACCTTTAATAAGTAAGATGGTATTTCTTTAACAATTGGAGGTACGCTAGTATTTAATGGAGAATTAAATACTATATACCATTTACTATTATCAATATAAAACTGAATTCTTCTCATATGCACTTCATCGATTAATTCTGCCCAGCTTATACTTGAGCTCAATCTTCCTTGAGATAATTGCACAATTGCAGAAATCATACTTTGAGCTGAATCGTTCAATATATCATCTAATGACAGCATTGATCCTGATATTTTATTAAAATTTAATGCATCGATTCTGATTAAACTATCATTGTTGTAAGAACTCCATTTTATGCTAAGAATATCATCGATATGACCAAAATGTGTATCGTATTTTGCAATTACATTATTATGCTTGGAATTGCAAACCATGTAGCTTTCTACAAAACTCTCTATATCATCATTAATATTATTGGACATAACCCCATGCTCATTATTAGTAGAAAATTTTGGATATAAAACAGTGCCATTGCATGAGCCAGATTTGATTTTTTTGGTAAAATTATATTGCTTAGAAGATACAATAAAACCATGACTTAAAAAAGCTCCAATAATTTGAGGTCTATCAGATTTAATAATTTTATTATCAGAATTAGGCATATACTGCTTAACAAAAAAATCCTTTGCAAATACATCAGTAAAACTCGTGACAATTAATATTACTATAAACAGGTTTCTCTTAATCATTCTATTTAAAATCTCCTTCATAAATCCTCAACTTAAAATTTAACTTAACTTTACTTGAAATTTGGTATTATCGATTTATTTTTTTCGATATTTTCTAATAAATCGACCATTTTTGCTGGCGTTACGTCTTCAATATATTGCTTATTATTAATTTGCACAACAGGAGCATTGATACATGCGCCAAGGCACTCAACCTCAGTTATAGTAAATTTCTCATTACCATTCTCACCGCAATTAATACCAAGTTTTTTTTCACATGCGATCTTAACATCATCAGATCCACGTAACCAGCATGGAGTCGTGCCACATATTTGTATATGATATTTTCCAACAGGCTTTAAATTGAACATAGTATAGAAGGTAGCAATTTCATATGTTCTTATCACTGGCATTTCTAACATGTTAGCGACATATTCTATAGCTTCTTTTGATAGCCATCCATCATTTTGATTTTGAGCTATATCAAGTAGGGCAATTACAGCACTTCGTTGTTGATTTTTTGGATATTTTTTAATTGCATTTTGCGCTTTTTTAATATTATCTTGAGTAAATTCAAAATCATTCTTATCGACATTCATCTATCAACCTCTCCAAATACAATATCTAAACTAGCTATAATTGATACAATATCCGCGACAAAATGATTCTTGGACATAAAGTCTATTCCCTGTAAATGCGCAAAACCAGGAGCTTTAATTCTACATCTATAAGGCTTATTAGTTCCATCTGAGTAAAGATACACTCCAAACTCGCCTTTAGGAGCTTCTACAGGGACGTATACTTCGCCTTTTGGCACGTTATATCCTTCAGTATAAAGCTTAAAATGATAAATCAAAGATTCCATATCATCTTTCATATCAGCTCTTCTTGGTGGTGTAATCTTATGATCAAGAGTTTTAACAGGGCCAGTTGGCATTTTATCTATAGCTTGCTTTACAATTTTCAAAGATTGATACATCTCTTCGACCCTTACAAGATAACGATCATAGCAATCTCCAGACTTGCCAATTGGCACATCAAAATCCATTTCATCATACACATCATACGGAGCAGATTTTCTAATATCCCAAGCAATACCAGATCCTCTCATCATAGGCCCAGAAAAGCCATAATTCATAGCATTTTTTTGACTTACAACCCCAATGCCAACTAAACGTTGCTTCCAAATTCTATTGTCATTTAATAAAGTTTCAACATCTGCCAATGCTTTAGGAAAATGATCAATAAAACCTAATATATCATCTAATAAATCTTGCGGTACATCACTAGCAACGCCTCCAGGTCTAAAATAATTTGAATGCATCCTCGAACCTGAAACTCTTTCGTAAAACTCCATAATCTTTTCACGCTCTTCAAATAGCCATAGCATAGGGGTTGTTGCACCAACATCAATTGCTTGAGATGTTATGTTCAATATATGATTCAAAATACGTGTAAGCTCTGCGAACATTACTCTAATAAACTGAGCTCGACGTGGAACTTCGCATTTTAATAATTTCTCAACAGATAATGCAAATGCATGTTCTTGACACATTGGAGATACATAATCTAGTCTATCGAAATAAGGGATAGCTTGTAAATATGTTTTATGTTCAATGAGTTTTTCTGTTCCTCTATGAAGCAATCCGATATGCGGGTCTGTATTATTTACAATTTCACCATCCAATTCCAATATCAATCTTAATACTCCGTGTGCAGCTGGATGTTGAGGACCAAGATTAATGATCATATTTTTATTGTTAAGTTTTGGCGAATAATCGTCCTTCATAGCCATATATTATTTCTCTGCTTTTTCATCTCCAGGTAAAATGTAATTTGGACCTTGCCAATTACTTGCAAAATCAAAATCACGAAACTCTTGATCCAATTTGACAGGTTCATAAATAACCCGCTTTAAGTCTTGATCATATTTTACTTGCACATAGCCAACCAATGGAAAATCTTTGCGTAATGGATGTCCAATAAATCCATAATCAGTTAATATACGCCTTAAATCTGGATGATTTGTAAATTTTATACCAAACATATCATAAGCTTCTCTTTCGTACCAATTTGCAGCTTGGAATATTTCGGTTGTAGATGGTATAGATTCATCTTCTGCGCAAAATGTTTTAACGATAATACGTTCGTTATATTCTAAACTCAAGAGATTATAAACAATCTCAAATCTTTTTTCTCTTTCTGGAAAATCTACTCCAAATAAATCAGTTAATACTGTGAATCTTAAATCTTTAGCAAAAGAAAGAAATGATAAAAACTTCAACAAATCTTGAGAAAGCGCCTCATAAACATTGAGATCATTTGAGGTAAGTTTATTGATATTTAATTTATTAGATTCGATAAAATCATGAATTGTTGAATCGATATTAGGGCTCATTGAACTATATTAACCAGTAAATTTTGTAGTTCTAAGAATTTTCTTCTGTAACTGCAATAAGCCATATAATAAGGCCTCTGCGGTTGGTGGGCACCCAGGAACGTATACATCTACTGGTATAATTCTGTCGCAACCACGTACTACAGAATAAGAAAAATGATAGTAACCACCTCCATTAGCACAACTTCCCATCGAAATAACCCATTTCGGATTCGGCATTTGATCGTATACTTTACGCAAAGCAGATGCCATTTTATTGGTTAAAGTACCAGCAACTATCATCAAATCTGACTGCCTAGGACTTGGACGAAATAACATCCCAAAACGATCCATATCATAACGACTTGCAGCCGTTTGCATCATTTCTACCGCGCAACAAGCAAGGCCAAATGTCATAGGCCACAAAGAATTAGATCTTGCCCATCCAATGACATCATCAATTTTCGTTAGTAAATATCCTCGATTAGATAAATTTACATCAAATTGATTTATTTCGTTCTTCGATAAGTTATCTTTTGATAAATCATTCATCTTGCTTTACTCCCAATTTAACGCTCCAGATTTCCATTCATATATAAAACCTATAGTTAGTACAAACAGAAAAAACATCATAGATCCAAAGCCAAACCAACCAATATTTGTTAATTCTACTGCCCAAGGTATTAAAAATACTATTTCAAGATCAAAGATAATAAACAACATAGCTACAAGATAAAACCTAATATCAAATTTACTACGAGCATCATCAAAAGGTTCAAAACCACATTCATAGCTTGATAACTTGTCTTTATCTTTTGTAGTTTTAGCTAGCATTTTTGCAATTATAAGCAGAGCAGTAGCAATAGCCAATGAAATTACTAAAAATACAGAAATTGGCAAATAATTAGATAATTCCATCTAGAACTGCTTATATAATTAAATCTTGCTCAAATTATATTTTATATCGATAAAATAATCAAATCTTATAAGGGTGGTATCTTATTTTTTTAAGAAAGTACATTCTACAGGTATATGATCCGAAGGTCTATCTTTAGCTCGCATATCATAATGCATTTTAACTTGGCTAATATTTTGAGCTATATTGCTAGATCCTAATATCATATCAATGCGCATACCTAAATTTTTATCAAATGCTCCCCCTCTATAATCCCACCAAGAAAATTCCTGAAGATCAAGGCTGGCAAGTCTGTATAAATCGTAAAATCCAGCATTAATTATGCTGCGCATTTTTTGTTTCTCAGTTAATGTGAAGCAAGTACTATCCTTAAGATCAGAAGAAGAATATACATCAATATCAAATGGTGCGACATTAAAATCTCCACCAATGATAATATTTGCATTAAAAGATTTTATAGAATTTAAATATCGAAATAATTCATCAAAAAATCTCAGTTTTATATGAAATTTTTCGCTATTTACTTCCCCTCCATTTGGAACGTAAACTGATATAACTTGACAAAATCCTATTGAAGTATTCAATGAGCATTCAATGAATCTTGCTTCTTGCGGAATAGGATTGTCAGGAAAGTTGATTTTAATATCATCAGCTTTGTATTTAGATAAAATAGCAACGCCGTTATATGTCTTTTGACCGTGAACGTATACGTTATAATTCAAATGATCTAAGGCATCATATGGGAATTTCTCATTGATGCATTTTATCTCTTGTAAAAGAAGGATATCTGGTTGAGTCGTACGCAAAAACTCCTCTAAATGAGTAATTCTTACACCAACTGAATTCACATTCCAAGTAGCAACTTTCATAGAATCAATGCTGTAATTTTTTATGACGATATTTTGGATTAAGAGTATCTTTATCGAAATTATCATTCATATATTTATGATAATCTTGATAATTACCTTCAAACCATTTAGCATTGCCGTTGTCATCAAATACTATCATATGAGTTGCAATTCTATCTAAAAACCATCTATCGTGACTTATTACAAACACACATCCAGCAAAATCTAAAATGGCATTTTCTAAATTACGCAAAGTGTCTACGTCTAAATCATTAGAAGGCTCATCAAGCAAAATCACATTTGCACCTTCTTTGAGTAATTTAGCTAGATGCACTCTATTACGCTCTCCGCCTGAGAGTGCGCCGACCTTTTGCTGTTGATCTCGACCTTTAAAGTTGAACGCTGCACAGTACGCCCTACTCTTAACAGTTCTATCACCTAGCAACAATTCATCAAGCCCATCTGAAATCTCTTCCCAAACTGTTTTCTTATCATTCAAATGACCTCTTGATTGATCAACATAGCCTAATTGAACAGTATCACCTTGCTTAATATTTCCGCTATCAGGAGATTCTTTGCCAGCAATAATTTTAAATAAAGTAGATTTCCCGGCGCCATTTGGACCAATAATCCCTACAATTGCACCAGCTGGTACTTTAAAATTAAAATCTGAAAATAACATTTTATCATTGACAAACTTTTTAGAAATACTATTAGCTTCTATCACCATATCTCCTAATCTTGGCCCATTTGGAATGATGATTTGCGCTGCATTAACTGACTTTTCATGTTTCTTGTTCAGCAACTCATTATATGCGTTAATACGAGCTTTGCTCTTAGCTTGTCTAGCTTTTTGAGATTGCTTAACCCATTCAAGCTCTTGCTTTAAATGTTTATTTTTTATACTCTCTTCTTTTTCTTCTAAATCCAATTTTTTTTGTTTTTGATCGAGCCATGCAGAGTAATTAGCATGCCATGGAATACATTCTCCTCTATCAATTTCTAGTATCCATTCTGTAACATTATCAAGAAAATAACGATCATGAGTAATTACCACAACCATGCCTTTATAGTTTTTGAGATAGTTTTCAAGCCACGATACTGATTCAGCGTCTAAATGGTTAGTTGGTTCATCTAGTAATAAAATATCTGGTTTTTCAAGTAATAATTTACATATAGCGACTCTGCGAAGTTCTCCTCCTGAAATCGCAGTTACATCAGAATCTCCAGGAGGACACCTTAGGGCTTGCATAGCAATTTCTATATTACGTTCTAAATCCCATGCATTTGTTGCGTCTATCTTCTCTTGTAAGTCGGCTTGTTTTTCAAGTAACGAGTTCATTTCATCGTCAGTCATTTCTTCTGCAAATTTGTTGCTAACTGCTTCAAATTCTTCTAACAGAGTTTTTTGCTCACTTAAGCTCTCAACTACATTTTCAAATACATTTTTATTTGGATCTAGCTCTGGCTCTTGAGGTAAATACCCAACCTTAATGCCATCTGCAACCCAAGCTTCACCATCATATTGCTTATCTATTCCTGCCATGATCTTTAGTAAAGTAGATTTTCCAGCGCCATTATGACCAATAATCCCAATCTTCGCATCAGGCAAGAATGATAACCATGTTTCCTTTAATATTTCCTTTCCTTCGATTGATTTACTCAAACCCTTCATTACACATGCGTACTGATACGACATTTTTATAACCTTCCTATTTTATCATTATTGTTTTGATATTATTTATTTTTAAACCATAATAGATATAAAGGCAATCCAGTTAACATAAAGAAAAACGATATAACTGCGTTTACGCTCTTGAAATGATGATTTAATTAACAGGAGAATATGAATTAAACATGAAAATAAAAAGCTTATAAGAACAATATAGTTGATGTTGATATTAAATAAACAACGCTCAACTTGTTCTTGTAATTATTTTAACAACTCACTAATTGAGTGTAAATTTTATTCCATATCAAAATATTCAATAGCCAATAATTGTTGCTCAGAATTATTTTGATCGTGATCATTACAAAAATCCATAAAATACTACGTTGGAAAATGTCAATAGATCACTTTTAACATTAATATTTTAATCCCTATTATTTTTGATATTGTTTATTTTTAAACCATAATAGATATAAAGGTAATCCAGTTAATACAAAGGAAAGTGATATTAATAAAACTTTTAATTGAGTTTCGTATATCACCCATGAGCAAAATGTTACTGAGATTGATAAATATACTAAACGATATATGCTGCATTTACGCTCTTGAAAAGATAATTTAATTAACGCAAGTGTGCATATTAAATATACAAATAAAAAAGATATAGCAGAAAAATCTATGATATCTATAATTTGCTGAGCTAATGTTTTGCTAGATGTCATGATTATCAGAGGAGCACTACCTATGGCGCTAAGAAATAAAGCGATAATAGGAGCTTGATTCTTATTCGTTTTAGCAAAAATTTTTGGCAATAAACCATCGTTAGCTAACCCCAAAGCAATTTGCCCACTAGTCAAAGTCCATGCGTTAACAGTGCCAATACATACAATAGAGGTAATGATTGAAATTAACAAGTGCAAATTTCCGCCAAATACTACCTGAACTACAGTAACATAAGGCGCTTGAGATTGAGCTAACAAATTAGATGGTACAGCGCCCATAATAGCAATGCTATTAAATATATATAACGCAGCAACGCTCATTGTCCCGGCTACTACTGCTATTGGAATTGTACGGCTAGGGTTTAATACAGAGCCAGCTGGAGTTGTAGCAACTTCCAATCCAACAAATCCCCAAAAGGTTAAGAGAACAGTGTGTGCTAATGAGCCAAATATTGGACTTTCGTAGATAACATTACTCATTTGAATATTATCTGAATTAAATGAAAATAAAACAACTACTGGTATTATGAGTAATGGAATAAATTTAAAAAATGTTAATACTACTTCTGCTCTGCCTGCTGCATGAACACCAAAAAAATTGACGATTGTAATTAATATAAGCAATGATAATTCTAAAGTGACATATACACTGCTAGACGCATCGCCAATAAATGGCGATAAGGAACCTACAGCCGTGACAATAACTACTGTAGTGCTAACCCACGAAATTACCCAATATGTCCACCCCGTGAAAAACGCAAGATGCTTACCAAATAATTTATTAATATACACATGCGGACCTCCTGTATTTGGAAATTTAGCACACAAACTGCCAAATACCATCGCTAAAGACACAGCGCCTATTGCAGAAACAAGCCAACCAGATATCGCTAATATACCGTAAGGAGCTAAAGCTGATGGCGCCATAAATATACCAGAGCCTATCTGACTGCCAGTTACTAAAGCAAAAACTGACCAGAACCCTATTTTTTTCATTTATAAGATTTATTGTAATACATTTGAATTTTGATTATACGAAACTAATCAAAATTATCAATAGTACGCAATACCAAAGCGCCATGGGCTCCTATTCATCGTTACAAACAACAACAACCCGCTATACTTCGCAAATCTAACAAAGTTAGAAATACTTATAATAGCAGACCCCTAGCTCATAATGCTAAGCATGCTAACGATAAATAGAAGTAATTGCTATGCATTAAGATAATACATCAAAAAGTATAAATAATCAATTACTTAACCAATTAAAAATTTTAAATAGATCAGTACAATTCCTACAAAATGCTTCAATTACATCATATCACCAATATTATTTAAAAATAATTTGGCTCTCTGTGATTTTGGCTGATCAAAAAATCTCTTGGCATCTTGCTGTTCTAATATTAAGCCATTGTCCATGAATATCACTTCATCTGCTATAAGCTTTGCGAATTTGACATGGTGAGTAACTACGATCATAGTGATATTTTTTGATTTTAGCATCAGAATTACCTCAATTACATCTTTTATTGTTTCTGGATCTAGAGCTGATGTTGGTTCATCGAATAGTATAATATCTGGATTCATCATTAATACCCTGCAAATTGCTACCCTTTGTTTTTGACCTCCAGATAGATCGTTAGTCATGGAATTCAATTTTGATAATAATTTAAAATCTTTGAGTAGTTCCTCTGCTTTATTTTGAGCTCTTTGCTTGGTGATATTGAGAGCATTAGTAGGCGCATATATTAAATTTTGCTTCACTGTCATATGAGGAAAGAGATTGAATGATTGAAACACCATCCCAATTTTTGCTTTTAAAGCATTAGCTGGTAATTTTTGTTTATCGGATGACTCAATATTATCAATAAATATTTTACCGCTAGTGATTTTCTCTAAAGAGTTGATACAACGCAATAATGTGGATTTACCGCTACCAGATGATCCGATAACTACTGTAGTTTTATTCGTCTTAAATACAGCATTAACATCTTTTAACGCATAGTTTTCACCATATTTTTTTGATACATCAATCAACTCTATCATATATTCAACTTAAAATTTATCTATTGCAGTTTTAATCTTGATTCTAAGAATCTACCAGCGCTACCAGCAATGAATACCAGTATGTAATAATATAATGCTGCGATAATCATTGGAGTAAAATAATCATAAGTTTGATGCGCGACAAAATCCGCTCTTTGCCTTAAATCATTAGCGCCAATTAATGAGATAATAGCAGATTCTTTGATTAAATTAGTTAGCTCATTTACTAAAGATGGCAAAATATTGCGGATAGCTTGAGGTAATATAATGTCTATCATTGTACGATACGAAGATATGCCAAGAGATTTTGCAGCGTCAAATTGGCCTTTATCAATTGAATTTATTCCAGCTCTAATAATTTCCGATACATACGCTCCAGAATTTAAGGAAAATGCTATAACGCCGGCAGTTAGTGGGTATAATTTTACTCCTATAATACTTGGAAGACCAAAGAAAATTATACCTAATTGTATTAGTAGTGGAGTGCCGCGAAAAATCGATGTATACACATCGGCAAAAAATCGTGCAATAAATCGATTGCTAACTTTGCATATCGATAATACAATGCCAATAATTAAGCCAAAAAATACTGATAATAGGCTATATTCTAATGTTACAAAACAGCCTTTAGCTATATATATCATATAATCTATTGGCAATGATAGATTCTGGTGCATTTAAAGTTAGCTTATAGTATTTACATAAAATATAGTTATGTATATCATGTCAGTATCTTATACTATATTTATTATCATTTTTACATTACTTTATTTGGTAATTGTACGACATTTCCAACTTCACGAGATATATGAAACGGCTTTAAATTAAATTCATGAACCATGGCAATTGCGTGGTTTAATATTTCCGTTTTTACAGCCTCATAATCTAGCCATACAGTTGTTGTCACAAAACAATAAATTTCGACAGGAAGTGCTCCATAATCATTTGGATCTAAATCGCGAACCATACATAAAAACTCCTCTTTATATATAGATTCATTATTTTTTAAATACATTACTAGATATTCTTTAAATAATGTAATATTGGTAATAACAATTTTTTTACTGTTAAGATTATCAATAATTTCACTAATATATTGTATTTTCTTTTTAAGTTTATTTTGCAAATTTTTATCGCAAAAACATATGCTTTGATTATCGATATATATACTGCTTTTAATTCTACGGGCGCCAGATTCTGACATGCCACGCCAATTTTTAATGTTGTAAGTGATCAGTATATAGGTGGGCACTGTAAATACAGTATTATCAAAAGCTCTAATTTTTACTACAGTAATTGAGATTTCTTCTACTACTCCTTCAGCTCCAAGCTTTGGTATCACAATCCAATCACCAATTCTTACAACATCTTGCAATGTAACTTGCAAACCTGCTGTCAAACTTAATACTGCATCTTTAAAAATAAATGTTAACAAAGCTGTTGCAGCACCCAAGCTTGTTAAAAGAGATGTAATAGATAAATGAAATAAGCTAGATATGATAATACCAGCAGCATAAATTATAATCAAAACTTTCACAATTTGCATATGCAAGCTGATCGGGACTCTTTGCGCCTTTGCTTTAATACGATATACCGAAGAAATGATATTAGTAACAGCAATCAGAAAGAATGAAATTGAAACAGTGAGATATGTCATTAATATAGTGTCAGAAGCGCGTAAAAAAGCTTTATGCACAATTTTCGTATCTTGAAATATATTAAGCCAAAACACAAAATACACGCATATAAAACAATTTAATGAATGATTAAATATCTTGAAACGGTCTAATATAATATTATACCTAGGATTATTTTTTTGAACAGATTCTCTAGTAAAACGAAAAATTAGCTTTTTAATAATGAAATAATATATTGGAAATATAAATATCATCGATATAAATAATACTGATGCATGATGCAATTTGTCATATCTCTCGATAAACTGCCATATATTAGTTAAAAACAACTTTCACTCTCAATGATCAAATAAATAACTGCAAAAATATTAGCATATTTTATTTACGCATCAAAGATAAAACAAAATTTGCACTTAATGCAATGTCAAAATTAAATCATATTAGAGATATTTTTAACATTCTAAATGAATCATTTTATAAGAGAATTAAGCCTTTAGAGTCTATTAATTTGCTTAAAACTATGTTACATTGAATCTAATTAAGGTTAAATACTACTCAATTAGTATAGTTTTTGTGAACAAAATTTATGATTGAACAGAAGAAATACGTATATTTCAAAACTTATGGCTGTCAGATGAACGTGTATGATTCTATCAAAATGGGTGACTTGCTGGCACCATTTGGGTTTGATACAACAGAAAGTCTTACAATTGCTGATATAGTAATCTTGAACACGTGTCACATTAGAGAAAAAGCTGCAGAAAAGATGTACTCAGAGCTTGGTCGTATAAATAAAATTCAAAACCAAAGAAAGTCTGAGAGTTTAAGTAAAGCAATCATTATCGTAGCAGGTTGTACTGGACAAGCAGAGGGAGAGGAGATTTTTGCTAGAGCTCCTATGGTAGACATAGTAGTTGGACCTCAATCATATGATAAATTGCCAAGTTTAATTGCTCAAATTGCCAGAGATAATAAACATCTTATTGATCTTGATTTTGTACACGAGGAAAAATTTGATAAACTTCCAGAAGAGGTATCATCTCAAGGTGTTAGTGCTGTTGTCTCTGTTCAAGAAGGATGTAACAAATTTTGCACTTTTTGCGTTGTACCATATACTAGGGGAGCTGAATTTTCTAGACCATTAGAGCAGATATATCGTGAAACATTATCTCTTGTATCTAATGGCGCTCAGGAGATTAATTTATTAGGTCAGAACGTCAATGCTTATCATGGTAAGGATCATGATGGAAATGAATGCGATTTAGCTGATTTAATCTCATATTTAGCTCAAATACCAAACTTGAAACGTATTAAATATACTACGTCTCACCCACGCGATATGAATCAAAAATTAATAGATTTGCATGGTTCAGAACCAAAACTTATGCCATTTATTCATTTGCCTATACAATCTGGTTCAAATAAAATCTTAAAAACAATGAATCGTAAGCATAGTAGGCAGGAATATTTAGATTTAATTGGCGCGTTTAGAGAAAAAAGAAAAGATGTAGTATTTTCTTCTGATTTTATCGTGGGCTTTCCAGGGGAAACTGATGAAGATTTTCAAGATACTTTAGATTTGGTAAAACAAGTTCACTATGGTCAGTGCTATAGCTTTAAATATAGCCCAAGACCAGGCACTCCAGCTGCAAATAAAACTCAAGTGCCAGAATCGATTAAATCTGAACGTTTATCAATATTACAAAATGAATTAATGAAGCAGCAATTAGAGACAAATAAAAATACTATTGGCAAACTTTTGCCTGTGATGTTTGATAGAAAAGGCAAATTTCCTGGTCAAATTATTGGCAAAACTCCATATATGCAGTCAGTACATATTACAGATCATTATGGACATTTACTTGGTAAAATTGCAGATATTAAAATTACTCAAGCATTTCCTACAAGTTTATCTGGTCTTACAATATCTGAGATGCTTAAGTCTGCTTCGTAGAATTTTAAGTAATGACAAAATTCATACTATATATTGCATACTTTATACTATTATTGTTGTGCAGTTTTGTATTGCTTGTCGTTGGAGTGGTTTATTATTACTCTAAGAATTTACCAGATTATTCTGATTTATTAAGTTACAAGCCACCATCAGTTACAAGAATTTACTCTAGATATGGAACATTGATCGGTGAGTATGCTAGAGAAAATAGAGTTTTTATTCCCATTAGCGCAATACCACAATCTTTAATTAATGCATTTATTGCAGCTGAGGATAAAAATTTTTATCATCACCCAGGCGTTGATATCTTAGGTATTACTCGTTCTTTGTTTCATGCCCTTCATCAATTAATGCATAATCGTAGAGTAGGTAGTGGATCAACAATTACTCAGCAAGTTGTCAAGAATTTCTTATTAACCCCAACGCGCTCATTTGAAAGAAAGGTTAAAGAGATAATTCTAGCTTATCGTATATCCAATAGTTTAACAAAAGATCAGGTTCTAGAATTATATTTAAATCAGACATTTTTTGGCAAAAACTCCTATGGAGTTGCTACCGCAGCATTGAGCTATTTCAATAAATCATTGGATGAGCTTAATGTGGCTGAAACGGCATTTCTCGCTGGTCTTCCAAAGGCCCCGTCTTTATTCAATCCTATTCGTAATTATGATCGCTCCAAAGAAAGGAGGGATTATGTCATTAATCGCATGCATGAAGATGGATATATTACAAATTTAGTTGCTCAAGAATCAATTGATCAGCCCATTATTTTAAACAAACGTAATGAAGTTAATAACTCTTATGGCAAATACTATGCAGAACATGTACGTAAAGAAGTAATTAATCTATTTGGCGAAGATTCATTTTACCAAGATGGAATGACGATTATCACAAATCTTGATGATGACATACAAAAAGCAGCTAAAGATAGTTTAGTTATAGGAATTGATAATTACAGCAAATCTCACCCAGATAAATCTAATTATGCTAACCACTTAAATGGAGCCATTATGGTAGTTAATCCCACGACAGGTCAGGTATATGCAATGCAAGGAGGGAGAGATTTTAACGATAGCAAATTTAATAGGGCAACGCAAGCATTGCGTCAACCAGGATCATTAATAAAAAGCTTTATTTATCTTGCAGCTCTAGAGAATTCTATTTCACCCAATACAATATTAACCGATGAAAGAATTGAGATTGAACAGGCTCCGCATCTACCACTATGGATACCTAAGAACTTTTACAATGATTTTTTAGGAGATATTACTATGCGCACTGGATTAGAAAAATCTCGTAATATTATCCCTATTAAACTAACTCAAGCAGTTGGATTAAGCAAGATAATGGAAATTTTTAAAAGATTTGGTATTAATTCATCTCCAAAACCACTCTATTCAGTTGCTTTGGGGGCTTTAGAAACTACCTTAGAAAGGATGATGCGCGCATATTCTATATGCGCTCATTCTGGATATAATGTTAATTTAAAATATATTGCATTCATTAAAGATAGAAACGGTAAAACAATATATTGTAATAAAAATACAAAATGCATCGGTTGCACAGTTGATGATATCGATATATCGGATACAGTTTTTCCTCAATTGCTGAGAAAAGCAAGCCATAGTATTACTGATGAAGCTAGTAATTATCAACTGACATCTATGTTAACGGGCGCAGTTAAAAGAGGTACGGGACAACGTGCTAAAATATTAAGCAAGGTTATAGCTGGTAAAACTGGAACAACAAATGACAGTATGGATTCTTGGTTTATTGGATTTACTCCATTGCTTGTAGTTGGCACTTATATTGGATATGATATTCCAAAAACATTAGGTCAAAACGCAAGCGGTGCTACTATTGCTTTACCGATCTTTGTAGATGTAATGAAGAAAATTTACCGAGATACTCCATCCATTCCTTTTATTGTTCCAGATTCCATCAAATTACTACCAATAGATAAAAATACTGGAATAATTACCTTTGAAGAAAGTAATCCCGACATTATCATTGAAGCTTTTAAAGCTCAAAACATCCCATCAATAAATAATATTTCAAATGAACCGGATTATCGAGATGATAATATAATTAAATCTAATAAACACCCCATAGAATTTAATGCTATGTATTGAAGATCAAGTCAGTCAACAAAGCTATAAAGACACGCGCAATTGCATTAACATTTCATTAGCAACTCTGTACGTTCATTGGCGTTATGTACCGCAATAGTTTTAGTATTACCTGATTTTACCAAGTATTTATCAAGTAAATAATGTTACTCTATATGATGATTATCTTTGATAGAAATAGTAATAAAAAATTATTGAATGAAATTATTTGTGTAACTGGTCACTGGGGTGATCTAGCATTTATTGCTCGGCTCTTCTTTGCTCTTTGTCTTGCTATTTCTTTGGACGGATAAATCCAAAAACAATCAACAAGAAAATCATATTCTCTTGTTGATTGTTTTAAGGTTATTTATACTGTTTTACGAAATCTATCTAATAAGATGTTCTTCACAAACAAATCAGTATCTAATTGTATTGAGATGAAATAATCAAATTAGAATCCCATTCCACCCATTCCTGCTCCATGAGGAGGTATCATTTCTTCTTTATCTTTTTTTGGCGCTTCTACAATAGCAACTTCAGTTGTAAGCAATAATCCAGCTACAGAAGATGCATCTTGCAATGCTGTACGCACTACTTTGGTAGGATCAAGAATGCCAGATTTGGTCATGTCTACATACTGCATTTTTTGAGCGTCAAAACCAAAATTAACATCATTTTGATTGCTATTCAATTTTGCAACAACCTCGGCTCCGTCTATGCCAGCATTGGTTGCAATTTGTCTTACTGGAGCTTCTAAAGCGCGCTTGAGTATTCCAATGCCAATTTTCTGATCGTCATTAGAACATTTCGCTTCTGCTTTATCAAGGATTTTAGATGAATAAAATAATGCAACACCTCCACCAGGTACTACTCCTTCTTCTACAGCAGCTCTAGTTGCATTTAAAGCATCTTCAACTCTATCTTTCTTTTCCTTTACTTCAACTTCAGTTGAGCCGCCAACTTTTAACACTGCAACACCGCCTGAAAGTTTAGCAAGGCGCTCTTGGAATTTTTCTTTATCATAATCAGATGTAGCGGCGCTGATTTGATTACGGATTTGTGAAACGCGTGCTTCAATATCAGTTTTATTACCAGATCCATTTACAATTGTTGTATGATCTTTAGTAATTAATACTCTTTGTGCAGAACCAAGTTGAGATAAGTCAATATTTTCTATTTTCATACCAAGATCCTCTGAAATCACTTCTGCTGCAGTTAATATCGATATATCAGTTAACATTTCTTTTTTTCTATCGCCAAACCCAGGAGCTTTTACTGCTGCGACTTTCAATGTACCGCGTAGTTTGTTCACAACTAATGTAGACAAAGCTTCTCCTTCTACTTCATCTGCTATTACTAAAAGCGGTCTACCTGATTGTACAATTGCTTCAAGCAATTTTAACATTGTTTGTAATACAGATAGTTTTTTATCAACAACTAGTATAAATGGGTTTTCTAGCTCTGTTGTCATTTTTTCAGAATTAGTTACAAAATATGGCGATAGATAACCTCTATCAAATCTCATACCTTCAACTACATCTAAATCAGAATTGATATTTTTAGATTCTTCTACAGTAATCACACCATCTCTACCAACTTTCTCCATTGCATCTGCGATTTGATTTCCTATATATTCATCGCCATTAGAAGAAATTTTTCCAACTTGCGCAACTTCTACTTTATTACCAACGTCCTTACTGATTGATTTTAGATGATTCACAATATGTTCTACCCCTAAATCAATACCACGTTTTAAATCGGTTGGATTACATCCAGATGTAACGTGCTTTGCTCCTTCTTGAGCAATAGATTGTGCTAATACTGTAGCAGTAGTAGTTCCATCTCCGACAATATCATTGGTTTTATTTGGCACAGCCATAACCATTTGCGCTCCAAGATTTTTCCACTTATCTTCCAGCTCTACAGATTTTGCAACTGTTACACCATCTTTAGTAACTCTAGGACCGCCAAAACTTTGCTCAATAATTACATTGCGACCTTTCGGGCCAAGAGTAACTTTTACAGCATCAGCAAGCACATTAATTCCTTGCAATACTTTGTTGCGAGCTTCATCTTTATACAACATTTCCTTTACAGACATGATTATTTTCTCCTATATTTATTTAAATTTAATTAATATTTTTATCTTATGAGTTTATTGAATTATTCCTATAATGTCAGACTCCTTGAGTACTATAAATTTTTTATCATCTAGTTTAACTTCGTTACCGGACCATTGAGCAAATAAAACGGTAAAGCCAACTTTAACATCCAAAGGAATAGTTTTTCCATCTGAGGTTTTTGAACCAGTCCCAACAGCCACTACCTTACCTCGTAAAGGTTTTTCCTTTGCATTATCCGGAATGATAATACCACCAGATGTTTGGGTTTCTTCTATAGGTTCTATTAAAACCTTATCATGTAATGGTTTAAAATCCATTGCCAGCCTCCTAATTAAAATAATTTATAAGTTATATATCTTATATATACATAAGAAAAAAATCTTCAAGGGGATAAATGAAAAAAAATAGATTTTATTCAATTCTTCTTTAATATTAAACCATTACAAATCGTATCCTTTCTGTTACTAATAATTAAGCTATTAAACTTGCAAAAGTACGACTAATGATATGACTAATTACGATGCATAATTCTGCCTTTAGTGAGATCATAAGGGCTTATTTCAATCTTAACTTCATCGCCTACGATGATTCTGATACGATTTTTGCGCATTCTACCAGAGGTATATGCAGTAATAATATGATCATTTTCTAACTGCACCTTAAATTGAGTATTGCCTAGTGCTTCTATAACAGTAGCGGTAAATTCTACTAATTCCTCTTTGTCGGACATATAATAATTTTATAGTAAATTTTATTAATTATTTTGGTAAATTAAATGCTATTTAAAGTAAATATTTTGCCTAATAGGTTATATATGATACACTGGTTTTTCATAAAATGATAGAGATTTATATTTAATAATGTCTATATTTATAGGCAATGTTGAGGTTGAACATAATGTGATATTAGCTCCAATGTCAGGAGTAACCGACTTGCCATTTAGAAAATTAGTAAAAAAATTTTGCAATGATATTTTAGTTGTATCAGAGATGATAGCGAGCAGAGCAATGATAGAAGAAACTAAAAAATCTATGCAAAAATGCGCTATCTTATCTAACGATAAAAGTGCATGCGTGCAAATCGCAGGATGCGATCCAGAAATAGTCGCTATTGCAGCTAAAATGAATGAGGATATGGGCGCTAAAATCATTGATTTAAATTTTGGATGTCCAGCAAAAAAAATCGTTAATAATTATGCTGGATCGGCATTGATGAGAGATGAAAAATTGGCGGCTAAAATTATAGAATCAGCCGTAAAGGCTGTTAAAGTGCCAGTTACATTAAAAATGCGAGTAGGGTGGGATGATTCCTCAAAAAATGCACCTAAACTTGCTAAAATTGCTCAAGATGTTGGTGTGCAAATGATTACTGTCCATGGTAGAACTAGATGTCAATTTTATTCCGGTAAATCCGATTGGAAATTTATAAGACAAGTGAAAGAATCTGTAGACATACCAGTTATTGCCAATGGAGATGTTAAATGTATTGAATCTGCTAAGGAATGCTTGTCTCAATCTGGGGCCGATGGCATCATGATAGGTAGAGGGATTTATGGAAAGCCATGGCTTATTAAGCATATCATCCACTATCTCAAAACTAGAGAAATTCTTGATCAACCAACACGCCAAGAAAGATTAAACATTATTTTAGAACATTATAATTCAATGCTTGATTATTATGGAGCTGAGGCCGGAATACGAATGGCAAGAAAACATCTATGTTGGTATAGCAATGGATTATCTCATTCAAATGAATTTCGTAAAAATATCAACTTTACATCAGATCCAAATCAAGTTATTGAGTACATCTATTCTAGCTTTGCTTAAAAAATATCAAGAATCAATTGAATATTTTGTAAAATGTCGCCTTTAATACCAAATCAAACTCTGCAAATGCGACATTCACTCCTAATTGCTTCAAAGATATGTTTTTGACATTGCGAATACCGCATGGAATGATATGATTAAATTTACTGAGATCATTGTCAATATTAACAGCAATGCCATGATATGTGACCCATTTTCTTACTCTAATACCTATTGAAGCAATCTTTGATTCATTGTTATCAGAATCTATAGTCCAGATACCAATATGGTCATTTCTTGTATAAGCCTTGATAGAAAAATGCGATAGAGTTTGAATAATCCAATATTGAAGCATATTTATGTACAATTTTAAATCTTTTTTTCTATTAGGTTTTAATAGATTTAAAATTGGATATATTATTCGCTGCCCTGGTCCATGGTAAGTAACTTTTCCACCTCTGCCAGTATGAACAATATTAATATCATCTGAAAGCAAATCTGAAACTGTATAACCGCTGCCAGCTGTGTACACATCTTGATGCTCTAATAAATATATTACTTCCTCTGCATCATCATTAATTACTCGCTCCACCATCCCTTCCATAGTTAGAAGCATTTGTGCATATTCAACGTAATGTTCTAATGTAATCCATCTGGGCATAAACTGAGTTAAACTTAAATATATAATTTACAACGTCATTTTTATTTGATAAACATACCATTATTTAGATGCAATTGACAATGTCATCTTTATTTACTAAAGAACTACTCAATAAAAGTAAAATTGGTATATTTGGTCTTTCTAGAACTGGTATTGCTACATATCGTTACCTTAAAGACCTCGCTCAGAACTGCATTTGTTTTGATGATGATAAAAACAAAATACAAGATTTTATCAATCAATATGATGCGAACCACATAGCTAATTTATCAAATATAATTTGGAAAGAATTAGATATGATCGTGATTAGCCCAGGGATTTCACATGATCATGAAATATTTCACTTTGGCCAGAAATATAATATAAAAATCGTATCTGATATTGATATTTTCTATAATTTGTTAAACCCAAAAAAAATTGTTGGCATTACTGGCACTAATGGTAAAAGCACAACTACAAAATTAATCACACATATTATGCAATCTGCTGGTAAGGATTATGTTAATGGCGGAAATATTGGCATTGCAGCTATGGATTTAGATCCGAACAAGGCAGGTTATATACTAGAATTATCATCATTTCAGCTAGATTTAATCAATGATTTACGTTTAGATGTTGGTGTTTTATTAAATATAACACCCGATCATTTAGATCGATATAGCAATATGATGGATTATATTAATTCTAAAAAGAAAATTGCCTCTATTATTAAACCAGAAGGTTTTCTTATAATATGCACAGATAATTCCTTACTTCATAAGATTTATCAAGAATTATTGTTTGATCAAAATTATAGAAATATTAATATTCTGCCATTATCATCTAAAATTAAATCATTATCTCGCATTTCTACTCAATATGGTTTGCATCCAGAAAACATTGCCGCTAGTCATCATGTATGTCAAATACTTGGAGTCAATTCTTCTGATATAAAGAAATATGTAACAAGTTTTAAGCAATTAAAATATAGAATGGAGCACGTCGGATCATATCATAATAATATTCATTTTTATAATGATAGTAAGGCTACAAATACTGTATCATCAATTTATGCTCTTACTAGGCTTGATAACATATATTGGCTAATCGGAGGCATTTTTAAAGAGGCAGATATATCTCGAATTACCCCTTATTTGTATCGTGTAAATAAAATATATATTTTTGGCAGAGATAAGCTACTTTTATCCCAATTGTTAATGGACAAAGCATCTTATATATTGTGTGAAAATATGTCAGAAGCATTTAATTTAGCAGTAGATGATGCAAAGAATAATCTAGCAAAGGAAGATAAAAATATCTTACTATCACCTATGAGCGCATCTACAGATCAATTTAAAAATTTTGAAGATAGGGGCAATAAGTTTACTGAATTATGTGGTAGATTTATACATTAGATTATCTGCTATTTATTTACTTTGTTACAAAATATGCAAAAACAATACAAGGAAGTATATAAAATTTACTTGAGCAGGGCCTAGCGGCAACAATTATATATTTCTACATTAACAAATTGTAACAACATAGATATTGTATGCATGTATCATGTTATTATTAATTCAGTATATAATAACGGCGTCTGTTTTGATCGATAAATAAGATGAAAAATGATAATGAATTAACAAAATCTATTGAATCAGAAGAGTATTTTCAAGATTCAAAATCTTGGTACTATACAAAATATCTGATGCCATTTGAGGAAAGATCGATAATGGCAATGTTAGTCATTATTGTTGTAGCATTTGTCATATTATTATCTTTGTCAGTCCGTCATATAGTGCCAATTACGAAAAAGGTGCAATACGCATTGCAAGAAAATATTCCGTTGTACAGTACCAGCGCTAGAATTATTAAAGCTGACTATTTACATAATAGTACTAAAGATTCTATTGCTGATATTATGATTAAGAACTATGTGACTAATCGAGAAAAATATAACTACAATAAACTACACTCCCAATTTGTGTTTGTTAATACAAATTCTAGTAAAGGTGTCTTTAAGCAGTTTGAACACAAAATGAGTAAAGATAATCCAAGCTCATTTATAAATAAATATCAAAAATATGCAATAAGATATATCAAGATATTGTCTGTTCAGTATACGCAATCACAGCATGCTGTTGTAAAATTTCAATCCACCGCTAAAGATATTAGTGATAATGTATTGGAAAACACAAAATGGCAGGCAGATATTGATTTTATAATAGATGATATCAATCTAAATGCGCCTAATAATTCTAAATTTAATTTTTTAATTACATATTACCAAATAAGTCAAATTCAATGAATAATATAGCAAAATTACTAGTAATAATATTTACGTTCCTAATTATAGTTGCGCCAATTAATGTATTGGCAGTTAGAGAGTCAAGGCCAACGGCAATAGATAGTAGATTACGAGTTATGGTGTACAATCCTAATGATGTCTTTAAATTTACAGGCTATTATAATTATCAGGCTTGCATTGAATTATCAAAAGATGAAGAAGTAATGACTATTTCGATGGGAGATACTACTAGTTGGGAGATAATACCTTCTGGATATAGAATATTTATCAAGCCAAAAGAGCTAGATGCAACTACTAACATGACATTAATTACAAATAAACGCACTTATTTTTTTGAATTATACGCAGAAGAAATACATGATATGAATGCTCCTGATATGGTTTTTAGCGTGCGTTTTTTATATCCAGATGAAGAGGTTGATGAGGTTTTTTCGCAGAATATAGCTAATGAAAAAATTGCAGATTATATTACTCATCCAGAAAATTATAATTTCAATTATTATATCAGTGGAGATGAAGATATTGCTCCAATTAAAATTTTTGACGATGGCGAATTTACCTATATGCAATTTCGCGATATTAACGCTGAAATCCCAGCTGTATTCTCAGTAGATAAAAATTTAAAGGAATCAAGCGTGAACTACAGGCTATCGACTGATAGTCCTCGTATGATTGTCATTGAAAGAGTGTTTAAAAAACTTTCTTTACGGCAAGAGAAAAAAGTAACATGTATTTTTAACCAATCCTTCAAAGGTTCACCTCGTCAAATACCTTAAAAACATTGATGAGTTAAGATGCAATGAATTCTAGATCTACAACTGCGAATTCATGTCCACAAATTTTTCATCTTATTTAAAAAACCTTTGTCATCTTCTTGTTGCTTTGCATGATCAAGACCCAATTCTTTCTGCAATTCTTCGAGTAACTCACGTTGTTTTTGCGTCAACTTTTTTGGTATTTCTACATAAATATGAACGAACATATCACCACGAGAATTAGATCGTACCCTGCTCATGCCTTTGCCCTTTACCTTTAATATATCATCATTCTGAGTATACTGAGGTATTGTAAGTTCAATCTTTAATCCATCAATCGTTGGTACTTGTATTTTACCGCCAAGAGCTGCAAGGGTAAAATCAATAGGTAATTTACAATGTAAGTTTATACCATCAACTTTATATATATCATGCCCAGCAATAGTAACAAACACGTATAAATCACCGCTGGAACCTCCTCTAACTCCAGCTTCTCCCTCTCCAGCAAGGCGAATTCTTGCATTATTTTCAATACCAGATGGAACATTAACTTTCAAATTGCGGTTCTTAGAATAACGTCCTATTCCATTACATTTTTTACAAATATTAACAATAACCTTGCCTGTGCCACCGCATGGTTGACATGGTTGTTCGATGACAAAAAACCCTTGTTGTATACGAGTTGTGCCAGAGCCGCGACATGAAGAGCAACTCTTCATAGGCTTATTGTCAGCAGAGCCGGTGCCATCACAGGTATCGCATTTAATGTCGCTAGTGAATTGAATATTTTTTTCAACCCCATTAAAAGCCTCTTGTAGCGTAATGGTGACATTGTATTTTAAATCAGATCCTCGCACGGATGTTGGTTTTTGAGAACGCCCTCTTTGATTAGATCCTCCTCCCATAAAATCATTAAAGAAATTCCCGAAAATATCGTTCATATCTCCTGCATTAAAGCCTCCGTGTCTACTCCCACCGCCTTGCTGATGTTGTTTAAAATTATCATGGCCAAAATGATCGTACGCAGATTTCTTCTGCTCATCCTTAAGTACATCATATGCTTCATTGATCTCTTTGAATTTTTGTTCAGCATTTTTATTGTCTGGGTTACGATCTGGATGATATTTCATCGCCAATTTGCGATAAGCTTTTTTAATATCATCTTGAGATGAAGATCTACTAACTCCTAATAGATCATAGTAGCTTTTGCTAGACATAATTTTTAAAAATATTAAATTTTGATATTATTTTTTACATATTACAGCATCTGATATTATTAATGAATAAAATTCTTAATAATATCAGACCAACTGTAACTACTAATGAATACAATCCATGAAGCAATGAATTTTATTTATCTTCACTTACATCCTTATAATCAGCATCAACTACATTATCATCTGATCCTCTTTCAGCAGAGCTGTCAGACTCGGTATTCTCTTGGGATGTTTGAGATTCACCAGCTTTGTTATTGTTCATAGCATCGCCAATTTTCATGCTTACAACTGTTAATTCTTGAGTATCATTTTTAATAGCTTCTAAATCTTCTTTTTCCAATGATTCTTTTAATTTAGATATCGCAGATTCAATAGATTCTTTATCTTCAGCAGAAACTTTATCACCTTGTTCATTTAAGGTTTTTTCTACTGAAAAAATGAGAGATTCAGCATGATTTTTTGCTTCAATGAATTCTTTCTTTTGCTTATCAGATTCAGCATTTGCCTCAGCATCTTTAATCATAGCATCAATTTCTTCTTCTTTTAAACCTCCAGAAGCTTGTATTGCAACTTTTTGTTCTTTGCCAGTTTCTTTATCCTTGGCAAATACATTAACTATGCCATTAACATCAATATCAAAAGTCACCTCAATTTGAGGTTTACCTCTTTGTGATGGAGGAATACCTTCAAGGTTAAATTGCGCTAGTAATTTATTATGAGCTGCCATATCACGCTCTCCTTGAAAAACTCTAATTGTAACAGCGCTTTGATTATCCTCCGCTGTAGAGAATACCTGACTTTTTTTAGTTGGAATAGCTGTATTACGATCAATTAACCTAGTAAACACTCCCCCTAGAGTTTCAATACCTAATGATAATGGAGTAACATCAAGTAGAAGAACATCCTTAACATTTCCACTCAACACACCTGCCTGAATCGCTGCACCTAAAGCAACAACTTCATCTGGATTTACCCCTTTATGAGGCTCTTTATTGAAAAATTCTTTAACTGTAGAGATCACCTTTGGCATTCTTGTCATGCCTCCAACGAGGATTACATCATCAATATCAGATACAGATAGACCAGAATCTTTCAATGCTTTCTTGCAAGGATCAATGGTTTTTTTAATCAGATCAGCTACTAATGACTCAAGTTTTGCACGTGTAAGAGTTAAATTTAGATGCTTTGGACCTGAGCTATCTGCTGTAATGTACGGAAGATTAATCTCAGTTTGCATTGTAGAAGATAGTTCTTTCTTAGCCTTTTCAGCAGCTTCTTTTAATCTTTGCAATGCAAGAGGATCGCTGCGTAAATCTATACCAGATTCGTTTTTAAACTCATCAGTTAGGTAATTTAATATTCTATTGTCAAAATCTTCACCACCTAAAAATGTATCACCATTGGTTGATTTTACTTCAAATACGCCATCGCCAATTTCTAATATTGATACATCAAAGGTACCACCACCTAAATCGTATACTACAATCATGCCAGATTTTTTCTTATCAATGCCATAAGCAAGAGCTGCAGCAGTTGGTTCATTGATTATGCGCAATACTTCCAGGCCAGCAATTTTACCAGCATCTTTAGTTGCTTGTCTTTGAGCGTCGTTAAAGTACGCTGGTACGGTAATCACTGCCTGAGTGACTGTTTCGCCAAGATATTCTTCAGCTACACTTTTCATTTGCTGCAGGATAAATGCTCCAATTTGACTTGGAGAATATTTTGCCCCATTACCCTCTACCCAAGCATCTCCTTGGTCGGATTTAACAATTTTGTAAGATACAAGGTCTTGATCTTTTTTTACAGTTGAATCATTAAATCGTCTTCCAATCAATCTTTTAGAGGCGTATATTGTATTTTGTGGGTTTGTAACCGCTTGCCTTTTAGCTGGATTACCAACTAATTTTTCTTTATCTTTGGTAAATGCTACCATCGATGGAGTAGTATTTTCTCCTTGTTGATTATGTATTACTTTAGGCTTGCTACCATCCATAACTGCAACGCAAGAATTTGTTGTTCCTAAATCAATTCCTATTGGCTGTGCCATATTCTAACCTCAACTTCTTAATTAATTATTCAAATAATAAAATTTATTTTCTACGTACAATTTGATACTTGATTTATATCAAATTTAAATGTATATAAGAGACATATATGTATGATGATTTTAATTTACAAGGGTTATAAATAAAACTTCTTATATATAAGTGATGTTTAGTATTTACTTTGCTCCTACATGTGTTTAATAGGAATGGATAGTTGATCTGCGGGTGTAGCTCAGGGGTAGAGCGCTACCTTGCCAAGGTCGAAGTCGAGGGTTCAAATCCCTTCACCCGCTCCAAAGATTGCTATCAATATTAGTACATACATTGAGTGTAGATTTGTTAATTGCATCTATGGTGATAAATTTTTTAACAATTACAATAAATGAATATTTCTCTTACAAAAACTTTCTTAGCTCAAATTTTTTCTTTGCTATTTGTGCTTTTAGCTACACAATCTACAGTTAGCGCAAGATGGGCAACATACGAAGATGCAGATCTGTCAATAGAATCATATAAGCAAGATATAGTTGTTAATGAAAATGGCTCTTATCAAGAAATAGTAAGTGTAAGAAAGAAAATTCTTAAAGAATCTGCTCGAGAAAAGGCTGTAACATATCGTCTATACTACAATGGCGAGAGCTCTGATCTAGAAATCTTAGAAGCAAAAACAATTAATGGTACAAAAGAGATAAATGTACCAAAAAATATGATAGAAGACCAAGCCTTAGCTAGTATAGGTTATGGCTTTGATGATACAAGACAAATATTGATTTCATTTTCAAATGCAGAGATTGGGTCAGAAATATATATCAAATTTAAACGAAACATGCGGACAGTCCCTCTGGACAAATTTTGGGCTATGTTATTTGATTTAGGATATGATAGTTCATATTGGAAATCATCTGAGGTAAATATCCATTCTAAAATACCATTATATTTAAAGGAAAATGATCCTAATGATGCATTGAAAATCACTCAAAATAGCAAAGACGGATTTCATAATATAAATATCATACAAACCAAACCTATCATTACAGCTGTAACTAATGAACCTACAAATGGAATATATAGCCCAAAATATCTTACCTGGGTCTCTGTTTCTAGCATGGAAGATTGGAGCAAACTAGGAAGTGAATTCAGCAAGGATTATTTAGCTATATTGAATCAAAAATTACCCAAACTATTTGAAGAAATAGCTAAAAAGGCAAAAGATCAAAAAAATACTACAGATGTTATTAATTCAGTAACATCGCAATTGGCTGATAAAATCCAATATATGGGTGATTGGCGCTCAATCAAGGGAAAAATGATTCCACGAAATCTAGATCTTATTGCTAGCACTCAAATTGGAGATTGTAAGGATTTTTCAATTGCAACTGCAGCAATATTAAAAAATCTTGGCTATATTGCAGAGCCAACACTAGTTGCAAGAGGAGAGCGATCATTACAATTTGATGCATTACCAGACTTAGATAATTTCAATCATGCAATAGTTAAAGTAACAGATAAAGATAATAATACATATTGGATTGATCCTACAAATATTGCAAGCATGGCAAATGGAATATTTTCCGATATCTCAAGAAAAAAGGTCTTAGTATTAAATGGTAAAAATTCCAGCTATGATCAAATTCCAGATATTGATTATAATCATGCTGAGTTAATTATAAACGAAGATATATATATTCAAAATGGCAATTCTGTATATGTTGTTGGTACTGCTACATGTAAAAATGAAGAAGCTCAACCAATTACTGGTCTGGGTTTGTATTATTCTGATCAGCAGATACAAGATATGATTTTTAGAAATACAAGTGGTGCAGATCTAGAAGAAAATTGCAAAAAGAAAGCTACTATATCAAATGTAAATACAAGAATTGTTGAAGATATCACAACATCCTATGAATATTGTCGAGATAACGCATTATTTAAAACTAATCTTGGTTTTGGTATGGATTTGCCGTACTATGCAATTGGAAGAATATTATCATATAAACCAGATCAAGTTCTAGATTTATTTATAGGTCCAGTTCTAACTTATAAATATCATGCAGAATTTAAAACTGCGAAAATTAAGCAAGTCCAAGATTTAAACTACGAAATCAAAACTCCGTGGATTTATATCAAAAGAGAAGCTAGTGAATCTAAAAACGGAATAATATTTGATCAGAAAGTGGTTATTTTGAAATCTATTATTACAAACTCCGAAATCAATTCAAAGGAATATAAAGATTTTAAGAAAGAAATCGAAAGAAATATACAAGGTTCTAAAATTATTTTTGAGACTTAAAACTATTTTAGCATTTGGCAAATATATTACTATGATTCATTAACTAATCATAGTAATGAATTAATTAATACTCACTTACTGTATTACAATGTTATTATAAAACTATTAATATGTCATCAATTAATATAGTTTGGTATGAAAGAATGGTTTAAAAAGATTTTTAATAAGATTAAAGGCTGGTTTTCTAGTAAAAAAGTAGAGCAATCAAAAATACCTCCTATACAACCAAAAGCGCCACCTACAAAAACAATGGGAAATTCCAAAGATTTAAGCAAAGAGAAGAAGACTGATAAACGTCGAAATAATACCATGGCTGAACAAATGCTAAATGATCATACAAAACAAACCAAACACACTGCCAAGAAAGTGCAAAGTGATATATTAGCGCAAGAGAAAAAATTAGCAGAAAGATTAGCTAACAGAGATTTAAGCAAAGAGAAGAAGATTGATAAACGTCGAAATAATACCATGGCTGAACAAATGCTAAATGATCATACAAAACAAACCAAACACACTGCCAAGAAAGTGCAAAGTGATATATTAGCGCAAGAGAAAAAATTAGCTAACAAAAATGCAGAACGAGAGCTTCAACGGAAAAAGAATGAAAAGATAAGAGATAATCAAAGATAAAAATATTTTAACCCGAACTATGCATATAAGGATTGGCAAAGAGATTTTAGTGTAGAGTTACAAGATGGCAATATTATGCTTTAAATTGATAAGCTTAATATAACAATTGATACTACAGTTTGACATAGAAATGCAACGTTTCGCTTTAGCGCCAAATTTGCTTTCCATAGAAATTAATTTTAAAAAATCACTTGTTTCTTTTGGCAAATATTCTACCTTGACCTTTGCTACTCCGCTAGACTTGCAGTTAAGATATTCTGCTGCTTTAGCAGACAAATCAATAATTCTACCGCTGACAAATGGCCCACGATCATTGATTAGAACTATTACTTGCTTTTTATTGGATAGATTTGTTACTTTAACTATACTCGGCATTGGTAGAGTTGTATGAGCAGCTGTTAAAGTATCAGCATTAAATATGTCGCCATTAGCAGTTGTGCGATTGTGAAATCCATCTGATTTGCCATACCAAGATGCAAGTCCCACTACATTATATTTACTATATTGCTTGGGTTTGTAAGTACGCGAAATGTGACGATTTTGATTGGGGAGCTTAGTCTTCATTTTATAAGGCTGGCCAATTTTATAATGACCTTTGTAACATATACTTCCCTTATCTTCCATAGATAATTGATGATAGCGATTAGGAGATTTTCTTGTCAAATGATGATCTTTATATGATAAATCACTGTTGATACTGCAGGCGGTTAAAGTTAAAATAATCGCTATATAAATAAAATTTTTATACATATGATGTAAATACAGTCTTATGATTATCTAGTCTGTGCTTTGATTTTTAATTTTTACATGACTTACCACTGATTTTACCTTTCTTATTTTAGATGCAATTTCAGCAACTTTTTTTACTTCTTCTTCATTTTGCGCTAATCCAAAAATATATACCACATCATCCTTAGTAATGATATTATAATTAATGGATTTGATTTTATTTGTCATAATTCTCGTTCTGATTTGAGAGGTAATCATTGCATCTCGTGTATATTGAGCAATATCAATATCACGCTCTTCACTTTTTATCTGCAACTCATCTATTACTTCTGATACTCCACGAATATTCCATGCAATTTCTATAGCGTCTAAAACATCTTGTTGACTTGATACCAAGCCAATATACAATACACGACCAGAATTTACAGAAACAGTTATTTTAGAATATAATTTTTTAAAGCCGCGCTTAATAAATGCAGCTTTAATTTTTGTTGCAATAATATTATCATCTAATATTTGACCAGTTGTTTGATCTTGTGAAAATTTTGCAGTCGACACTGTAGCAGCCGTAATAACAGCTGGGATACAACCAGTAAGTAGCATCAACAATGCAAAACATGCAATCATCACGGTAAATCTTTTGCTCATTATAACGATATTATGTTTAGTACATTTCTGTTAATTTAAACTTGTTACAAATGTTGGAGATGTGTTAATCGAGTCAAATGCAACTTTTTCTATATTAAGTAACTTTTTAGACATTATATCATATTTTTTGTGCAATTTATATGCATTGCCAGTTAAAACAAGCGCAGAATCTATTGAACATCTACTAGCGCCTAATATATCAGTTTCTAAAGTATCTCCAATCATCAATACACGATTCAATGGGACGTATTTACAATATCCTAATGCATACTGAAATATCTCTGTTTCAGGCTTTCCAGTGTATATTACCTTTCCTCCATAATTTTCTATTTTTTTTGCAAAATATCCAGCGCAGTGCCTAGTAATATTACCAATTGGTATTGTATAATCTGGATTTGTGCAAAGATTGATTGTATTTAGAGACGCTATTGTTTTTAACAAATCATCAAATTCTTCTAAATCCTCAAACTCATCTCGAAATATACTTAATACTACTATATTAGCCTCATGAACATTTTCAGTGATAGTGCATTTTAAATCATATGATAATAAGTCGTGGTTACGATCTGCTCCTATATGAAATACTACCGGATTATCAATATTAAATCGCTCTTTTGAATTGGCAATCATCAATCTTGATATGAGGCCTGAAGTAATCACGAATTCTGGTTTATCAATGTTAATCCCCCATCTGCAAATTTGATCATATGATACAATATTTGGTCTGGGCGCATTTGAAATAAACATGACTTGCTTATCTTTTTCTATAATCTTATTAATTGTACTTACTACTTCTGGATATAACCTTTTACCCTCTACAATTACACCCCAAAGATCAAATAAAAATACATCATAATAATCTAAACTAGATAAAATATTTCTAAACTTGAGCATATTATTTTATTTCCTTAGCTTTGTGTTTTTATTTTTAATATGATAATTTTTCGACTTTTCCATAAAAAACTCTATATACAAATATTGTATATATTATAATACAAGGTAATACAACAGCTACTCCAGCTAACACAATTAGTAAAGACTTAGTATTTCCAAATGCTTGATATATATCCATTTGATCTGGGATAATGTAAGGAAAAAAACTATAAGCTAAACTAATGAAGCCAAAAATGAATATTAGTACTGCGCCAAAAAAAGGTATATGACAATATTTGTCCTGTCCGCTCATTATTAAAGATAAAAAATGTCGAATTAAATATAGTGCTAAGATTATGCATATTGGTATAATAGGTAGCAAAATAACATGAGGTAAGCTAAACCATTTATCAAAGATTCTATCACTTACCAATGGGGATACAATAGACGCACAAAGCAATCCAAATAAGCTAATCCACAAAGATTTTTTCATCCATTGGATTGATTTTAATTGCATTTCATCGCTAGTTTTAATGATCAACCATCCAGCTCCTAGCATTGAGTAAGCTGCTGATAAAAACAAGCCAGATACCAAACTAAATACAATACTCACAACACTCCACTCTAGGCCCATTATATAAAATCCTAGCATATAACCTTGGGAAAGAGCTACTAATAAAGAGCTAATAGAAAATATCATCGTGATATGTTTTTGATATTTAGGAATCTTGTCTCGAAAGTCAAATGCTGCTCCACGTAAAATTAATCCGCCAAGCATTATCCCTGTAGGTATATATAATTTCTCAAAAATAAACCCCTGCGCATTAGGAAATGCAACCATGAGAACTCCGGCCGCAAGAACAAGCCAAGTTTCATTAGCATCCCAAAATGGCTTAATAGAGGCAAGCATAATGTCTTGATGTTCTTTATCTGTAAAATTCAATAACATCCCAACACCAAGATCATATCCATCTAATACAACATACGCAAAGACAACAAATCCTATTATAAAGACAAATATTATGGGTAGATATGATGTTATACTAGCAATTATAAAATCCATATTAATTCACCTCAGTTTCTTTCTTTTGTTATTGTATTGTTTTGTTGGGCTTTCTTCTTAGACAAGAAGAACACCATAAATACAAATAATATAGTTAAAAATATATATAGCGCTAAATACATTATTAGTATGCTAGCTACATTCTCTTTTGGGCTATTAGTGACAACCTCAAATATCTCAATGACATTGTATATTATATATGGCTGCCTACCTATTTCAGTTACATACCAACCAGCTACCGTTGATATCCAACCACTAAATGACATTAATGTTAATATTATCAAAATGACTCTCGATAAATTCTTCTTACGTAATATTTGTACGCATGTTGTCCAAGAAACGATCAGCATTAAAAGTCCAACTCCAACCATGATGCGAAAAGACCAAAACACAGGAAAGACCGGTGGAATTTTATCTCCAAATTCATTTAAGCCTGTAAGCTCAGCGTTTGGATCATGCTTTAATATTAAACTTGCGCCTCTTGGAATGGAGATTTCAAACAAGTTTTTACGAGCAGCCTGATCTGGAATTGCAAATAATATTAAAGGCACATCTTTTGCCGTTTCCCATATAGCTTCAATTGCAGCTATTTTAGCTGGTTGATGTTTTAATGTGTTACGACCATGTGCATCTCCTATAAACATTTGTATAGGAATTACTATAGCAGCAATAAATATGGTAATTTTTAGAGCGCTAAACACAGATTTGGATTTATCTCCTTGAAGCATTCTATAAGCTGAAATCCCAGCTATTAAAAAAGATGCTGTTAACAATGATGCAAGGAGCATATGACTAATTCTATAAGGCATAGATGGATTAAACAATATTTCACACCAATTAACAGCGTGTATTTTATTGTCGATATATTCGTAACCCGATGGAGTTTGCATCCAAGAATTTAATATTAAAATCCAAAACGCTGATAAAGTAGTGCCTAAAGCAACTAAAAATATTGATATATTATACACATAATTTGGAACACGCTTTTGACCAAAAAGCATTACACCTAAAAATGTTGCTTCTAAAAAAAATGCAGTTAGCACTTCATAAGATAATAATGGCCCTGCGACTGAATCTGCTCTTTCCATAAAACCTGGCCAATTAATGCCAAATTGAAATGGCATCGTTACACCGCTAACTATACCTAATACAAAGCATAATGCAAAAATTTTTATCCAAAAACGATAAATATCCATCCATTTTGGATCTTGGGTATAATCATATAATATTTTAAACATCAGCAATAACCAGCATAATGCAATATTGATTGTTGGAAACAATATGTGAAATGTAATAGTTGCTGCAAATTGTATTCTAGCTAAAATCAGTGTATCTATCATATTTGATATAAAACTTGGTACTATAATTTAAGACAATTACATAAAAATTATATATAACGAATTTAATAAATTCTATTGATCCATCATTTTTAATGAATATGTAAAATATAAACGATGCATAAATACTTTAATAAAACCATTGAAAAATAAGTTGATGTTTAAATAGGAATAAGTGCTTTTCTTCCTATAGATTTCTGTTTTATTATTTTTATAACTAATCATTGATACTTGTAGGAGAATAAAATGAATTTTTACGAAATATTTGATATAGAAGACTTAACTCAAACTTTAAGCAAATTGCATGATGAAAGAATAACTTTATCCGATCGCAACCCAGAAACTGCAAACACTTATTTTCAAGATTTAATGAGCTCTTATTTCGCCATTAATCCAAATACCAATTTAACAGAAATTTTAGACTGTATTGTTAAATCTCAAATGCAATTTAATATTTCAAATGATCAATTACAGAATTTATTTCATCATTTTAGTATCCCTGAAAGAATCAAAAAGATCGAAGATCTTGTTAAAATATTATCAGATAGTTTTGGATTAAATACTGATAGCCAAATTCATCCAGGACAGAAAATCGCACAAACATTAATACAACAATCCTCTTATCTTAGATTAGAAAAAACATTAAAATTCCTGCATGAACAAAGATTACTTCATAAGCAATTTCCAAATCAGGATAACGCCTTACCATCATTAAACTCATCTATCATTTGGAATATCAGCACCAATATATCTGGCATTTCTCAACTAAAAAAAATAATCTCCATATTTAAAGAAGAATATGCATTAGAAGGTTTAGCGCATCAAATGCTACATAATCAAAAATTGCAAGATAGTGATATCTTAAAAGCCTTTTCTTCTAAAGGGGTAAGATTAAATCTTAGTAAACCAATTCAATTTAATCAAAAACTTACAGAAGTAATTGTAAGAAAGAATTTTTGTGGTCCAGAGTTGGTAAAACTAGTAAAAGCCGTGGGTAAGCATGATATAAATTGGCAGGAGCCTATAAATGAAGCAAGAGTTCCTAACAGAAGTTTCATAGAATATCTTTTTGATAAAAGTTACACCAGGCAGGTTACAATCTTTGAATTGCTTAACGCTCTTATTAAAAATAGAGTTGATTTAATGTCTGCAGATCAAAATGGTATAACCATATTTTCATTGATAACCAATAGACTTGATTATGAGAATAAGGATAACAAATATTTTGTAAAAAAATTTACAACTGCAGGCATTACTTTACAAGATATTTTATCATCTGAGGTAGCGCGTAAGATGCCGATGCATGAAATATTATCAGTTTATAAGGACGTTCTGGTTAAAGTAGATTTTAATTCTCCGTGTAAAGAATTAGTCAATATTTATACAGGATTGAATAATTTGAGAGAAGTTCCGGCTACCGAATTTTTCTTGCCAACCTTATTGCAAAGAATATTTTGCAATATAAATGGTAAAAGAAGTTTAGACAAAACTTTAAAATTATTAGCTTTCAATGAAAATATCGACTGGAGCCAAAACCTTAATAATAGAAGCATATTAGATAAAATCTCTCAATATTATTGTCAATACAACATTGTTAAAATACTTTCTATTGCGAAAGAATATGGCCTTCTCTTTAATCTAGACAGTAGTGTGTTAATTCAGTCAGTATTTATGACAAAAGCAGACAGCCAAAACATCCAAGAATTGATTAAAGCAATAGAAAAATTAGGTTTTAAAATAAATCTTCCATTAATGACTATTGTATTCGCTAATAATAATGGCATTTCATTATCAGAGGCTGCAAATGTGATAATGCCAGAAGGGCAATTATCAGAATCAACATCATTGAATATTAAACAAGAAGACTTGCCAATAGTACAAAAAGTGATAACACGACCAATTGTCACTGAATTGGAAATAAGTCAAACAATGCATCTTTTAGAGGAGATGAAATTTGTCCAATGGAATGATCTTCTTAAAAATCGCAATCCATTTTTCTTAGAGGTATTAAATAATTTTCTTAACCTAGCTCACGTAAGCGTCTTCCTTAAAAGTGCTGCTCCACATTGTGATTTTTCTCTTACAGGTGTATTTGACAATAGTTTTGGAGATATGATACGCACAAAAATAATGAGTAATGGTATTGGAGTTGGTCAGATTGCACAACAACTAATACCATTTAATATAGATTGGAATAAAGAAGTGCCTAAATTTTATATGCATCGTTTAAATATGAGTTTAACTCAATTTTTAAAAATGTTAGGACCAGAAAGAATTGACCTCTTAAAGGAAGTTAATTGCACAACCCTAGTTGAACATTTGATACGAATAGTAGATATATATTCAAATTTTGATAACCTCAAAGAGTTAGTTTGTATATGCAAAGAAATTTTTAATTTTGACCTAACTACAGCTAAAATTGGATCTAGTGAAGAACATTTTACAATCTTTTTAAATTTAGCATATCAGAAACTTGAAGAGCTTGAATCTCGTATTGCACCAATCAATTGGGGTCAGCGAAATATTTATGGTACTACCGTCGCCATAAAATTAATAGAAGGATTAATTGGCTTGCCATCAATGGTAGAAAATTTTAAATATATTAAAAAGCATATTGATTTAAGATATAAAAAAAATGATCTAGGCCTCGATTTGGTATGGACGTTCTTTTATCCGACTTTATCTAATTATTATAATCGTACTGATTATATTTTAGAACAAATAGTAGAAGTATTGGATCATTGCAAAAATCAACAAGGGCTACCATTGATAAATGTTAATTCAAAATACAACGAAATTAGACCGATAGATTTATTGCAAAAAATGTTTAAGATATGGCCAAATCATACTACAATAATTCATGCTCTTCGTGCACTAGGATCTGTAGAATCTGTAACGCCAATTTTGCTTGATGAGAATGAAGCTGTTGGCAAAATAGATTTAAGCAATGATCGTTTAGATTGCTATGAACCTAACAAAAAGAATGCTCCACTTATTTTGGAGGTAATGCATAAAAAATATCAATTAACTAGAGATCAAATTGATGAAGCAATATTTGATTTTAAAACTAGAGATTTTGGTAGTTGGAGAAATGCAAATATGATAATCTATCAATCTTTAACAATAGAGCAGGTAATAACTCATATAGAATCCAGAGGAAATGTAAATGATCGTTCTATTTCATGGAATTGGAAAAGAGTTATAGGAACAATAATTCATATTGTTACAACAAGCCATGATGATTTCTTGCTTAGTTCATTAATTAATTGTCTTTCTGAATTATCAATGTGTCAACTTGGACAATTATTAAATATCCTTTATATTGTACAAGATAAAATATTAGAAGATGAGCAGCAATTGGATTACACGCAAATAGATTTTGACGAGTTTATGTATATATGGAACGATATTATGAAAAACATAAATTATAATTTTAGAAGTGATTCTTCAAAAATTTTATCAAAATGGTATTTTGAAACTTATGGCGACGCAATTCCTCCTGAATCTTGGTCTAGTGAAACTTTAGCCATTAGAGGCATGTTAAATTTGTTTTTTGCAGAATGGTTGAAATCGCAAAATAAATTACCCATTAACAGTTACCATTTTACTGTTGGGCTTAATGAATGGGGGCTGAATCATCTTCTGCCTAAAATTTTTCCTGATAATACACTAACGCAATGCCATTTATTTGATCAATGCAAGGGTATGCTCATTGACGGAATCAAAACTAGAACATTTGAATTTTTCCATAAAGCAGTCAATAGCTCAGTAAGCGAGATGGAAGTTTTATTTGAAAACATAGCATATAATCCATTATATTTTTATGGAATGTTTCAATTTTCAATTGATAATCCTTCATCTGTACAATCATACTGCGCTCGATGCAAGAAAGATTCGCAAGAAAAATACATAAAATTTTTAGAATTACTTGTTACCTCAGGCTGCCAGATTGGCAAGCAATCTATGGAATTCGCTTCTAATGCTTTAGTAGATGATTTAATAGAAGCTCCTCAAGAAAATTTAGCTTACATTGCTACTATAATGAATTTTTCCTGCGTTTCAGTTTCTAAAATTGCCTCATTAGTAAGCAATTATAATTCTGAAGCCCTTATAGCTGGGCTAACAAAAAACCCCACATTCAAATCATCAAGGTGGATTGAAACAATAGATGATAACAAACATACTTTACTATCTTTAATTGCTCATATTGACAATATGACTTATCAAAAATATGCAACCACTTTACATGCAACGCACGCTCAAGTTTGGAATCCTTGGATTCATCATCAATTCGCAATAGGGCAGGTAGATCAAGTAGATAGCAAATTCGGCGACTTAATCTAACCTACTCTACAAATGATTTGTTGCGCATTAATGAAAATCTTAGTGCATTGAATCAATTGTGCTTTATAATTACCAAGAATAGAATCTTGTTCAGTATCTGCAAGGCATTGATTCAATATACCGAATATCTCCCTTGAATTAGGCGCTTTGCCTACCTGCGACGTATAATACGAAAGGAACCCCTATTCTACTTCAGAATAGTTAGAGAAGGTATTGGACTGGCTTTCATCATTGTTTGAAAAATGTATTTTTAGATTGTCGTTACGACTATAAATTTCTCTACTCAAATCCAACAACATTTGCAAAGCTTCTGGTATAAAACTAGTAATTAACCCCAGTTTCGTATTAGAAAACTAAAAACATACTAGGTTCTGTTGACATAAGGAATTATTATATAGAAAAAAGTATAAAAAGCGGATAGTTTCTAAATTGAACAAAACAAGAAACTACCCTATGAATCATTATCATATATAGCTAAATCGATTTAAAATAGTTACATCATATATTGTTGAAATAAAGTGTCAATATCACATCTATACTTTCTTCTCCTAGATTTAGCTTGAGACCATTTTTGCTCAATAGGATTCAAATCAGGAGAATAAGCTGGTAAATATTCTAATTTATGCCCAGCTTTCTTTATCATCTCAAAAAGATAAGAGCTTTTATGAAATTTAGCATTATCCATTACAAGTATGGAATTTTGAGGAAGTTTAGGTATTAAATCTTTTTCAATCCAATGATTAAAGAAGTGGTATTAACATTGCATTCGAAAAGGCTGACTGTTAATAAATTGTTTCCTATTAACGCTCCTATTACATTTGTTCTTTTACTTGGATGCCAATCATGTATATCATGACATCTTTTACCTTGTTGTGAGTAGCTATGAGTTCTAGAAATACTATGTACAAAACTACTTTCATCTATTGGAATAATAATATAGCCTTTTGCTTGGTAGTCTGTAATTTTTTTTTCTAAATTCTTGCCTCTCTTCTTCGTTGGCCTTTGGATGTTTTAAAGTTTTTTTTATATGTGACCTTAAGACGCTTAAGAGCGCTATGTATAGCTGATTGACTTACATTTAGACGTTCAGCTCTTTCATATTGATATGCATCGCTATATTGAGCAATGTCTGCTTGTAATTGTTGCATATCTATTTTTATTGCTGGCTTTGCTCTATGTTTCCTAGGGAGTAAAGTTTTGGTCCATAAAAACACTGTATTTTTACTTATAGCAAATCTTTTAGATACTGAGGCAAGGCTTAATCTTTCTTTTTCCTTTATTAATAATACTTTTTTTCTAAAATGTACTGAATACGTCATCATTTCAATTAATAGTGATAATCTTTAATATTATAACTATTTTAAATCGATTTAGCTATAGAATATGATTATGACGAACATGTTTATATCGAAAGACATTTAATTGAATGTTTTTTTGGTAAACTCAAGCATTTTAGGCGAGTATTTTCTCGATTTGATAAGGCGAAAGCTACTTTTCAGGCGTTTATTGACTTTGCTGCAACTCTTATTTCTTTGAGGTGATTCCTTATGTCAACAGAATCTAGGGATTAAATAATTTTTTTCCCATTGTTGATAAATTTTACAAAAATCATCTATGAGGCAATATAAAGTTGTGATACATTTTTTCATGAGGAGTGGTTTTTAGTTAAAAAAATAATTTTAACTCCTCGCTATTCCTTTTGCAAACTGGGTTTTATAGTTTTCTTATCCTAAATTCGCATTA
>JBGCFO010000009.1:0-35091 GCA_045106955.1 Rickettsiaceae bacterium
CCTGGTTAATCAAATTTAAGCGCAGGATTTTAGAAGGCATTTCTTTTTATCGGCAGGATTGGGAGATTATCAAACCAGCAATTTCGTTAAGAATGAGGAGTATTTTGACAACTACCTAAAGTTTTAGCGCGAAACTCCTGACCATATAATATATTGATTATTTAATAATATATTAACAAATTATTAAAATATCATCTATGATTTATAATTCAATAATATATTTTTTTTATATATTTGAGATATTAGTGACACGCTCTAATCTATTTCAAATAATAATCAAGCTTGCAATTAAAAAGAAATTGTTGACAAGATTTCAACTTTTTGTTATGAAAGACCATCACTTTTATAACGAATAAAGAATATGGAAACACTGAAAGATACAACTTCAACAATGAATCTAGATAGTTCAGATGAAGACATAATGAATTCAATGAATAATCAAAATCTACATCAAGATGGAGAAAATCTACATCACAATACAGAAGTATTAGGATCTGATGTAATGTTTGGATGCGCAATATTCTAAAGAATATAGATTATTAGTTAATATAAATATTGTTAACTATTTTATACACATCTTTTTTGCTAAACTGATTTTTAAATTGCATATGAGCAATTTTTGTAGCAGTTTTAGCTGATAATTGCTCTGATAGACATAATCTAATTAATTCTATGATTTTGTTGTTATTTTGCTCATTATTCTGTATCTGTTGACCAGAAATAATGAGCACTATCTCTCCTCTAATCTTATTTTTACTATATCTATTCCTCAATTCCAATAAAGTACCACTATTTGACTCTTGATGCATCTTTGTTAATTCTCTAGTAACGCAAGCGATTCTATTATCACCAAAAATATTCAGAGCAACTTCAATAGAATCTAAAATTCTATTACTCGACTCAAAAAATATTAAACTTGCATTCAATGTTATTAATGAACGGAACATATGTTCTTTTGCTAATTTAGTTTTTGGAATAAATCCTGCAAAGTAAAATTTATCACTCGGCATATTAGATAGCGTAAGAGCTGCAATTGGAGAGGATACTCCAGGAATAATATCAAAATATAGCTTATGCTTTAGGATTGTTTGAACTAATTTATAGCCAGGATCTGAGATTGTTGGCGTTCCAGCATCAGAAATTAAACTCACTACCTTATTTTGCATGATATGAGAACAGATTAAATCACGATCTTTAATATCACTATGATCATTGTAAACCTTTAAAGGAACAGAGATTTGGTATTTTTCTAGTAATTTTCTAGATATTCTTGTATCTTCACATATTATAATGTTAGAATTTGTTAAGGTTTCGATTGCTCTGAAAGTAATATCGCGAATATTACCTATAGGAGTTGATACTATATAGAGGCCAGGCTTTAATGTCATTTAGTTAAATTAGTTAGTAATAGCATATGCATATCAAGAATATCAAAATATCAAACATAATCACTATATTTTTAACAATGCTTGTTCTCATTTCGTGTTCCAATGTAGATCGAGATTATAATGATTTTTCAGAAGCGCGCGAAGAAGTAGTGGAAATTGCGATTTTAATGCCAATGACTGGACCGCATGCAAAATTAGGTCAAGAATATAATAAAATGATTAAAATGGGTTTGCACGATGAGGCCAAAACTCACATAAGGGTTACATCATACGATGGGTCCGATGAAGTGCAAGTGATGAATGCAATGAAAACAATCATTGAACGTGATACTGATATCATTTTAGGACCTCTCTATTCAAAACTCACATCTATCATATCAAAGCAAGCTCAAGAACATAATATTATTATCATGACAATGTCCAATGATCCTTCAATTGCAGATGATAATATATTTGTTTTCGGCCATGCTCCACTCAAACAAATTATGAAGATTGTAAATCATTTGCTAGCTAATCAACATCATTATTTTATTACATTATTACCAGCAAACGAATACTCTAGTAACATAGCTAAAATTGTTCAAGATATAATGGTAAAGCATAATGCAGTACTAGCTAGAGCAGAGTTTTACGAAGATACCCCAGAGTCAATTATAAGAGCCGTAGGGATTGTTACTTCTACAGTGGATAATATAAACGAAATGGATGATCAAAATACTAAGCCCGTTATCTTAGTTTCTGATAACTCTCAAAATTTACAATTATTATATGAAGTCATAGATAGGTATAATCTAGATAAAAAAGCAGTTATCATAGGCGATAATTCTATTGATATAGAAAATGCAAAGATTGATATGACTTTTGTTGGCTCATCTAATATTTTTACTAGCGATGTCAAAGATAAAGGCGAAATTGAGGGTATTACACATTTATCATTTATGGATGCATTGGCTTATGATTTAGGTAGAATGGCTGCCTACGTTATTGGATATAAATTTAGCCCTCAAAGCTTTCTTAGTCGCATATATAATTCAGAATCGTTTGCAGGCATCTCTGGTAATATATTTTATCAATCTCAACCAATAGCGCAAAGACAATACGATATCATTTCAAAGCAAAATGGTGTATATACTACTATTAGATCTAATTAATATTATTGGGAGTTTATGAATATGACTACAAAACAAGTTACAATATATACAACTAAAACTTGCCCTCATTGCAACAGAGCTAAGATGTTATTTAATAGTAAAGGCTTAGAATATATTGAAATCAATGTAGATGATTCATCTGATCGTGAAATGATGATATCAAAAGCAAATGGACGTCGCACGGTTCCTCAAATATTTATAGGGGATGTACACGTTGGTGGAGCTGATGATTTATACAATCTTGAAAGTGAAAATAAATTAGATCAAATGCTATCATAAGATCTTTAATTAATGACCAATGTGAACAATTCCTGTATACAATCCTTTAATGAGGTAAAGCAATTGCCATTATTTCATGCAACAATTCTTACATTATTTCCAGAAATGTTCCCTGGCCCTCTTGGGCATTCCTTGTCTGGTAAAGCTTTAGGTGCAGGTATTTGGTCTTATAACGCAATAAATATCAGAGATTTTGGTTTAACTAAGCATAAAAAAGTTGATGACACATCTTATGGCGGCACTGGAGGTTTAGTTATGCGACCAGATGTTTTAGGATCAGCAATAGATTATGCTATTGATTTATATCCAGAATCACAAATATATTATCCTTCTCCTCGTGGAACTATGATGAATCAATCATTTATACGTAATATATCAAAGCAAAAACAAATTTTAATTTTATGCGGGAGATTTGAGGGTATTGACGAACGAGTAATAGAGCAATATAATATTACAGAATTTAGCCTTGGTGATTATGTTTTATCTGGTGGCGAGGTGGCTGCATTTGGTTTACTAGATTGTGTTATAAGGCTTCTTGATGGTGTATTGGACAATAAATCTGTGCTAAGTACAGAGTCCTTTGAAAAAATAGGTGGATATGAGCATTCGTTGCTTGAATACCCTTTATACACTAAACCAGTTACATGGAAAGGTCATACTGTGCCTGACATTTTGTGCTCTGGTCATCATCAAAAAATAGAGAAGTGGCAATTGGAGCAATCTATTGCATTAACAAAAAAACGTAGACCAGATTTATTAAATAAATAAAACTATAAAGAACAATGAATATTATCGAACAATTTGAAAAAGAACAAATATCACAATTAACTAAAAACAATATTGTACCAAAATTTAAAGCCGGTGATACAGTTTCAGTAAACGTTAAGATTACCACTGGAGCAAACACTAGATTCCAAAAATTTGAGGGAGTTGTTATTGCAAAAAAGAACCGTAGCTTAAATTCTTCTTTTATAGTGCGTAAGGTTATTAATGGCTTAGGTGTAGAGAGAAAATTTGCCTTATACTCACCTAATATTACAATCACGGTTGTCAAATGCGGCATAGTAAGACGCGCAAAACTTTATTATTTAAGACAGAGACAAGGTAAGTCAGCTAGAATCAAGGAAGATATTAAAGCCACTCGTCAATTAAAGTCTTAGACTATATTATCAAGCTTGTTACTAACAATTGATAATGTAAGTTTATGTAGTCATTGAAAATATGTGTTTTGTTCTGTATTTTTTTACGAAACAGAACCTAATGCATATACGCATAAATCTTCCAACAAAACATTGTTTTTTTTAGCTAAGTCTTGCAATTTTGTAATTGCATACATCACTTCTTGTGGTATCACTCCCCCTCTTTCCTTAGATAACCATTCTGATTGAAAATGTAATGCATGGTGGCCTTGTTCTGGACGTCCAATATAGACAGTTACTGGGGATGTTTGATTTTCAAAGACACAATTAATATTAAATTTTTTCATTTAGTATATTAAATACAATTCTTTCCTTCAATTTATCATTATATCACTACAAATGTAGTGATACTTATAAAAAATTAAAAAATATATAATTCATTTGTTAGATTGTTATTAATTTACATAAAATTTACACTCAAGACACGATCATAAAATAATTCAATGACTATTAATAGAATTATGTATCTATTAATAGCATAAATATAAGAAAATATTAGTAAACTCAATAGATAATTTTATGTTATCACAAAATCTCGAAGTCACTTTACAAAATGCATTAAATATCGCCTCAAAATATTCTCATGAATATGCAACATACGAACATTTAATGCGTGCATTACTTTTTGATCCCGATGTAGTTACAATGCTACAAAAACAAAAATATCAAACTACAAAAATAATACATGCATTAGATCATTATTTAGAACATAATCTTACAAAATTTAAAAAAACCAGCGTACAAGAAGTAAAGCCATCTACTGAATTTCAAAAATTAATTCAAAGAACATTAACTTATGGTCAATTATATAAAATAGTAGTAGTAAATGGCGTGCATTTGTTGTTAGAATTCTTTTTTAATCAGGAATGTTTCGCTATCCAATGCTTGCAAAAGAATGGTATAACTAGAGAGGATGTATTGCGTTACACCTTAAGCAATACAGATATACATCTTAAAACATCCAATCAATTTGCTTATTTTTCAACTGTTGATCAAACTTTAAGCAAGAATTCTAATGAATCAGTATCTAATAAGATTAGCGAAAAATCATCTGTATTAAAACAAAATCAATCAGGGCTAGACAATTACTGTATTAATCTTAATCAAAAAGCAAAAAACAATTCTATAGATGGAATTGTTGGACGTGATGATGAGATATATAAAACTATTGAAATATTATGCAAACGCAAGAAAAATAATGCTTTATTAGTTGGTGAACCAGGAGTTGGTAAAACCGCAATTGCAGAAGGTATAGCACTAAAGATTGTACAAAAGAAAATACCAGAACTATTGAAAAATTACACTATTTATTCTCTTGATATAGGAAGCTTAGTAGCAGGAACAAAATATCGTGGTGATTTTGAGGAAAGAATTAAAAAGATATTTGCTGAAATCCAAAAAAGATCGGATGTCATATTATTTATAGATGAGATACATACAATAATTGGTGCTGGATCTACGACCTCTGGCACTTTAGATGCTAGCAATTTATTAAAACCAGCTCTTGCAAGAGGCGAGCTTAGATGTATAGGCTCAACTACATTTAAAGAATATCATAATCATTTAGAAAAGGATAAAGCATTAATACGAAGGTTTCAAAAAGTTGTTATCGCAGAACCAACAGAACAAGAAACAATAGTTATACTACAAGGATTAAAATCATTTTATGAGCAATATCATAAAATTAAATACACAGAAAAAGCCCTTACTTCTGCTGTATTACTGTCTGAAAAGTACATTCAAGATAGATATTTGCCAGATAAAGCAATAGACCTTATTGATCAGGCTGCAGCTAGGAAACATTTATTATTTAGAAATAGCGATGATAAAGTTGTAACAGAAAAGGATATACAAGAATTAGTAGAAAATCTAACAGGTATACAAGATGTATCTATTACAGCTGGCGATATTAAATTATTGCAATCTTTAGAAACAAAATTAAAGAACTGTGTATTTGGTCAGGATAAAGCAATAACCAAATTATGCTCAAGTGTTAAATTATCTATGGCTGGCCTAAAAAATAGCTCTAGACCAACTGGATGCTATCTCTTCGCCGGGGCAACTGGAGTTGGTAAAACAGAACTAGCCAAGCAATTAGCCAAATTTTGCAATATGAAGTTAATAGCGTTTGATATGTCTGAATATTCCGAGCAACATTCTATCTCAAAACTTGTTGGTAGCCCACCTGGATATGCGGGATTTGATAACGGGGGTCAATTAACAGATGAAGTTGATAAACATCCTTATTCCGTTGTATTATTTGATGATATAGAAAAAGCTAATAAAGAAATCCTTAATTTATTGTTGCAAATTATGGATGACGGTACTTTAAACGATAGTTCAGGTAAAGTGGTAAATTTTAGCCATGCCATAATTATTCTTACAACAAATTTAGGATTTGAATCAATAAAAAAGAATCCAATAGGTTTTAGTAACCACAAAGATCAAAAGAATAATGAGATAAAATCAGCTCTTGAGTCAATTAATTGTATATTTAGTGCAGAATTTAGGAATAGATTAGATAGTATAATTTTATTCAATCCATTAGATCAAAATATCATGAATATGATAATCGAGAAAAATTTAAATGCATTAACTATACATTTAAACACTAGGGATATTGACATTGAATTTAACAATTACGTTATAAAATATCTAGCACGTAAATGTATGACAGATAAAAATGGCGCAAGAATACTAGATCGAATTATTGATTACCAAATAAAACAAACTATAGCAGATGAGATATTATTTGGAAAATTATCTAATGGGGGCACGGTTTATGTAAATTCGGATCAAGATGGTAAAGAGTTAAATTTTAGATTTGTAAATCATGATGCCGCTTATCAAGAAGCATTAGACAAAAAGGAAGTTGAAAGCATAGCTTAATAATTGACTTATTAGATTGAATAAATAGATTCTACTTTCCTAGTAATTTTATCATAGGAATTCATTATCAATGAATTAGCAATATATTGATTACCATCTTTACGTATAGATTTTAACAATGACCCATTCGTAACTCCAGTAGCTACAAAATATACATGGCCAGATACAAGCTGTTGTAAATTATATTGATGCGCAAAATTATCAATACCCATCGTTTTTGCAAGCATCTGTTCATTGCTATTATTAAATAACATTCTGGATTTAATTTGACCTTTAGAGCATTTTAACGCTGCTGCTGCCAGCACACCCTCCGGCGCCCCTCCAATGCCCATAGACACGTGTGTATATCCATCATGAATATCATTGATTGCTACTTGTACTATAGGAGATATATCTCCATCTTGAATCAGTTTAATTCTAGCTCCAACATCTCTTACTTCTTTAATTAAAGCTTCATGACGTTTGCGATTTAATATTGTAACTAATAAATCAGATATTTTGCACTGCTTAAATTGTGCTATGTTATATAAATTTTCTTTAGGTGTTTTATCTAAATCAATCAAATCCTCTGGAGCCTGAAATCCTATTGCAATTTTTTCCATATACACATCAGGCGCATTTAATAATGTACCTTTTTGAGCTACAGCAATAACAGACAATGCAGAATCGGCGCCATGGCTAAGGATTGTAGTACCTTCTAACGGATCAACTGCTATATCTAATATATCATAATCAGCATTATCTTCACTCGTTTTTGATCCAAATTCTTCACCGATATACAGCATAGGAGCATTATCCCTCTGGCCTTCTCCTATGACGATTTTACCATGTATATTTAATGAATTTAGGCTATTTCGCATAGATGACACAGCCGCCTTATCAGCCGCAAACTCATCTCCAAGGCCAAAAAATTGATAAGCTGCTATTGCAGCTTGCTCAGTAACATAAGCGATATCTAGAACATCATGGTTACGCAAAATAGTCATATAGCTAGAATTACTTAACTAGAGATAAAGAAATCCTTAAATGCTTTTAATGTATGATTCGTAAATCTACCTCCAATGCTTAAATTTTTACCTTTAAGCAAAAGAGAAACTTTTTTAGCATTTGCGATAATCTTCATTTGATCGAATGTAAGCTCAAATATAACTTCTTCTTCATGAGTATATTGATCCATGATATATGCACTTATTCCAGGCTTTTTCACTGGATGTAATGTGATATCAATATTATTATTAATTAATAATTGCAATGCGGTATTATATCCATCAGATAATTGCTCACTAGTTGTAGTAGACCACATAACACTCAAAAAGTAATTACCATCAACATTTTGAGATTTATCGTGATTTAATATAAAATAAAATGGACGCTCGTCTGTATTATTCAATTCTAGATATATTGGTTCTGAAGATGCATGAAAGCTCTTGTAATTTGCATCATAAGCAACATTAGTTTTAATAGGGGCGCAAGATACTAAACAAGATAATGTTATAAATAATATGCATAAGAGGAGTTTGGAATTATCAAATCTATTAGTATTATTTTTCATTTTATAATTATTTATTTTTAATATAATCTATTTTCTTGAAAGTAATTCAGCATAAACTTCTTAACTTTATTAAATGCAGCATCTGAAATTTGCCTAACTCTCTCCGTAGAAATGTTATATTGCATAGCAAGGTCTTTAAGAGACACAATTGGATTAGACAATTTCCTTGCATATAGAATTTTTTGCTCCCTATCATTTAAAACAGAAACAATAGCTTGCTTGAGAATGTTTCTCTTGTTATTAGCTTCTTGTCTATTTATAACCAACAACTCTTGCGTTGTATTCACATCTGGAACATTATCTATCATTTCTTCTGTAAATTCATCGTCATTACTATTAGCGGATTGATTCAATGATATATCTTTTTTTGATAATCTTACATCCATCAATTTAACGTCATTTATATTAACCCCTAATTGTTTTGCCATGTCATTATACTCTGCATCTGTTATGCTATTAGTATTTACATTTACTAACTTCTTTTTAACTTTTGCAAGGCTAAAAAATAATTTTTTCTGAGCAGATGTTGTACCAATTTTAACTAAAGACCAAGATTTTAATACATATTCTTGAATTGCCGCTTTGATCCAACACATTGCATATGTAGATAAACGAAAACCTAAATCAGGGTCGTATTTTTTTACGCCCTGCATTAACCCAATATTACCTTCTGAGATTAAATCACGTACAGGTAATCCATATCTTTTATATTGCATAGCAATCTTAGCAACTAGTTTTAAATGACTCACCACCAATTTATGAGCAGCATCTAAGTTATTATTTTCAAGATAATTTTTTGCTAGCAAAAACTCTTCTTCTTTAGTTAAGGATGGAATTTTATTTATTTTACTCAAATATTGTTGTAAACCATACTCATCACTAATAGCAATTGTATTAGCACTGTTTGTAATGTCATTATCATTCATTTTAACTTTAATATTTTTATCTCCGTTTGTCATAAATACTTAAATTTGCTAATTAAAAATCATCAAGTTCTTTATACTGCACAGAACGAATTTCATATATTTTAATTCCTCTTGGAGTGCCAACTTCTATCACATCGCCTACTTTTTTTCCAATCATTGCCTTTGCAATAGGAGAATTAATTGAAACAAGCTTTTTAGCGATATTAGCTTCAAACTCTCCAACGACCTGATATTTAACCTCAGTTTCAGTATCATCATCTACTAGAGTAATAATCGCTCCAAACTTAATTACATCGCCAGATAATTTTGAAATATCTATTATATTGCTACGTGCTTCAAAGTCTTCCAATTGTTTTATTCGCGTTTCTATAAAAGATTGCTTTTCCCTAGCTGCGTGATATTCTGCATTTTCTGACAAATCTCCTAATTCTCTAGCGGAAGCAATAGCTGCAATAACATTTGGCCGCTCAACAGTCTTTAGGTTCTTGATTTCTTCTTTAAGCTTATCAAAACCAACAATAGTAATAGGAAATTCTGACATATATTTAATAAAGAACTTACTTGTATCAAAAAAATAACTTATTATAATAATTATAATCATTATATAGTAATTATACAAGCAAGCATTTCAAGATAATTAAGTTTTCCTTATTTCTAGGCTAAAAATTATGTATGAATAATCCTTTATTTGAATTTTATAACACCATTAGATATCGAGTTACTATATCTGATATCGTTGGAGCCAAGGTCAAATTACAAAGAAAATCTTCAGAATATATAGGCCTATGTCCATTTCACAAAGAAAAAACACCATCATTTACTGTGAACAATGCGAAGAGATTCTATCATTGCTTTGGTTGCAACGCCCATGGAGATGTCATCAAATTTTTATCAGAAGTTAATGGATTATCATATAATGAAGCTGCAAAGCATATCGCCCAAAATTACGGAATATCTTTGCCAAAAATATGGGCGAATAATGATGGCAGATCTGCAGTAGAGAATGATCATATGCTTAACATATTAAGATTAGCTACTGAGTTTTTTCACTCTAACATGAATCAAGAAATATATTCATACCTTGAAACAAGAGGGATTGATAAAGATTTAGCTTCAAAATTGCAATTAGGTTTTGCATCTGATTATGGAGCATTAGAAAAATTTTTTGCTAATCACTCTGTAAAAAGAGAAGATTTAATTAAAGTAGGTTTGATGAGTGTAAAATCTACTAAATCTACAGCTGTAGAGATATTTAACCATAGAGTTATCTTTCCTATAAAAGACATATACAACAAAATTGTAGGATTTGGCGGTAGAGCTATCAAAAATAATGCTAAGGCAAAATATATAAACTCACCAGAAACAGTGCTGTTCAACAAGAGTCAAATATTATATGGTGAAAATGTAGCTAGATCTGCTATATATAAAAAACAATACGCAATATTAGTGGAAGGATATTTCGATGTTGTATCACTTCATAAAGAAGGATTTTTAGAAGCCGTGGCAACTCTTGGAACTGCAGTTACAAATGATCATATTAATCATTTAATGCAAATTTCTAAAGAGATCATTGTATGCTTAGATAGTGATAATGCTGGCATGTTAGCATCAATTAAAATCATAAAAATGGTTTTGCCTATAATTAAACCAGAAAAAATAGTATCCTTTGTTATACTTCCAGATAACACAGATCCAGATTCAATTATACAAAGTCAGGGAGCGGACATGTTTCAGCAACATCTCAATAATCGTATTAGCATGTCCGAGATGATATGGAATATAGAGTTTTATAATAAGGAATTTAAGACCGCGGAATCCATTTCTATGCTGGAGCATAAATTAAACACATATTGCTCTGAAGTAAAGGATTACAACCTATCTAAAAATTATCGACAATTTTTTAAAAATCAAATATGGGAAAGAATTCGAAATAACAAGAATCATGTTAATACTGGGTCTGGTAAGCAGATTGCATCATCATCTGCCATTAACAGCCCTTTGCTTCAATATAATGAATCAGAGATTTTAGAATATGCATTTTGTGCATTTTTGATAATATTTCCTGAATTTAGAACCAATGATGAGGAATATCAATATTATTTTGAAACATTGGACTTTCAAAATAAAGAATTATCAGAGTTTTGCAGTTGGATTTTTAGACTAGATTCCAAAATTAAATTACATGATTTGGTGAAAGGTACTAGATTTAACGAAATTTTTTTAATATTATTGGAGTTTAAATATTATTTTTTAGGTATATCTACAGACAATTGTTCTAATGAGTTGTTATGGCGAATATTGAATATCAAAAGACAATTGATGTTAATGAAAAAGGAATTCCATACATTACTTAGTTCTAATACAGACCAAGCTAAAATATTAGCATACAAAAGTGAGATGGTAAGCGCTGCAGAAGAGTTACGGCGCTTACAAGATGAAATAAATGATTAAATATTTTATAACTATATATGTCTAAGCAAACAAAAAATAACGATTCTACAACAACTACAAACCATGATGGGTTAAGCTCATTTGACGCGCCTAGCGAATTAGATTCTGGAGATTCAGAACTTAATTTTTTGAGCAAGTCTAGAGAGGAACCAGATGAAGCAGTAGATAATTTATCATCTACTTTAGGAGCTACTGATGATCCTGTTAGGCTATATCTTAGAGAAATGGGAGATGTAAAACTCTTAAGTAGAGATGCAGAAATAGAAATAGCAAAGCGAATAGAAAGTAGCAAAGATAAGATGCAACATGCTTTATATAGCACTCCTACCGCAATGAAATTCTTTATACAACAATATGAAGATCTAATTAATGAAAAGATATCATCGCTACGTAATGTTATCGATTTAGAAGCGACTATGAATCAAGATAATATAGAAAATGATACTAATGACAATGAAGATGGTGAAATTGATGATATATCAAGCATATCTATATCTAAAATAGAAGATCAGTTATTACCATCAACATTAGATAAATTAGAGAATATTACAAAAATTTCTACAGAATTATTAAATGAAATAGAGCAGTACTACTCTACAAATCAAACTGAATCTATTAGAGAAAATAAAGAATACTCAAAAAAAATAGACATTCTGATCGAGGAAGCTTCTTCTATATATTTCACAGGAGCTAAGTTAGAAGAATTGTTAAATAATGTATATAACATTAATAAACAAATTATTGCCCAGGAATCTATACTATTAAAGAAAGCTTTAAGTTATGGCGTTGCACGTCATAATTTTTTAGGTAAGTATTTCATGGCAGTCATCTCTGATGATTGTTTAACCAAAATTAGTGATTTCAATGATGAAAATTTAAATCGATTTGTAGAGCAAGAGGCTAGTTTGATAGAGCGAGTAATGATCGAAATCAAAAAAATAGAAATAAAAGCTCGATTGCCTCTTGTGGAGTTTAAATCGCTAGTAAATCTGGTTCATAGCGGAGAAAAAAGCGCTAATATAGCTAAGAAGCAAATGATTGAGGCAAATTTACGTTTAGTTATATCCATTGCTAAAAAATATGCAAATCGTGGCTTGCATTTTCTAGATTTAATTCAAGAAGGTAATATTGGGCTAATGAAAGCTGTTGATAAATTTGAATATCGACGAGGTTATAAATTTTCTACATATGCTACATGGTGGATTAGGCAAGCAATTACTAGATCTATTGCAGATCAGGCTCGCACAATCAGAATTCCTGTGCATATGATTGAAACCATCAACAAAATCATCAGGACATCTAGGCAAATGTTATATGAAAATGGCTATGAGCCAACTGAAGAGGAAATCGCGGCAAAACTAGGAATGCCGGTAGAAAAAGTTCATAAAGTTATTAAAATTTCAAAAGAACCTGTTAGTTTAGAAAATCCAGTTGGGGATGATGATGGCAGTGCATTGGGGGATTTTATAGAAGATAAAAACGCAGAATCACCAATTAATGCAGCAATTAATACTAATTTACGCGAAGTTACTACTAGGGTATTAGCAAGTCTTACACCAAGAGAAGAGAGGGTGTTAAGAATGAGGTTTGGTATAGGAATGAATACTGATCATACTTTGGAAGAAGTAGGTCAGCAATTTGCAGTTACAAGAGAACGCATAAGACAGATAGAAGCAAAAGCTTTGCGCAAATTAAAGCATCCAATGAGATCTAAAATGATTTCTAGCTTTTTGCGAAAAAAATAATTATTGCCCAATTTGTATGATATATTTAGCACGAATTATGTAATATGCCTAATTCGTGCTAAAATGTCTTAGTAATTTGTTATTTCTTACTTGTAACTTTGGTATGTTTTTGTATAATTCTTTTAAATTCTTAAATTAGGCATAATAGTTATTGTGACAGGCAAACTCCCTCCAAAGGTTTTGGTAATAGAATCTGATAAAACTTTAAGTATCAGTACTTGTAATGCTATTGAACGATATTGGTTTAATACTGTTCGTGCAACAAATGAAAATGAAGCTCTCAATAGACTTAATACGAATGCATTGCATGTGATACTAATTAGCTCTAGATTAAAGGATATCTCAGCCGTAGAAATGGCATTTAGAATCAAAAAAATGCCTCAATGTCAAAATATTCCAATTATCTTTTTACTAGATATTGGAGAAAATACTGTAAATTATTCTATGCCAAACGCAAACTTGGTAGAATTTTTGTTTAGGCCTTTTGGGTCTGATATTTTAATATTAGCAATCAAATCAATTTTAAGGCGTTCTAAGCCAGTTTTAGAAAATAAAATAATTTCCTATAAGGATGTGCATCTAAATCTTTCTACTTATACAGTTAAAAGGCAAGACAAAGCAATACATCTAGGAGCTACAGAATTTAAAATATTAAAACTATTCATGAAATCTCCAGATACTATTTTTTCTAGAACAAACATTATTTCACATGTTTGGCCTCCTGAGAAAAAAATAGAAAAGCGCACAGTAGATGTTCATATTAATCGCTTACGAATGTTAATGAAGATAAACAAAGGTGAAGAACCTCTAATTAAGACAGTTCGAGCAAGCGGATACTGTTTAAATTATAATGATGATGATGCAATTGGATCTGAATAAACATTTACTTGTAATGACATCGCTTTGCTTTTAGAATAAAAGCAAATGTTTTAGGTACGCAAAATTTAAATGCAAAATGTCAGTACCGCTAGATATATAATTGCGCGGTTATTTTCTCAATATATCATGCCTCACTTCAAAAAGGTTATAATCGCCGTTGTGATGATGATCATTTCTACCTTATGCTCTGTTGTGATAGTAAAACTTGTTAAGCCAGTATTTGATGATATCTTGCTAACCCAGAATCGATCCATGCTTATCATTATGCCATTAGTAATCTTACTAGTGCATACAATAAAGGGCATTGCAGAATATTATCAAACCTACATCATTAAGTACTTAGGCCAAAAAGTTTTAACGGAATTGCAACTTGCAATGTACCAGCATCTTTTGTTGTCAGATTTTGAGTTTATTCAAAGTCAGTCATCAGGCAAATTAATTTCAAGGTTTACTAACGACATTTCTGTAATGCGTGCTTCTGTATTAAATTTGTTAATTGGATGTGCAAAACATACTCTTTTAGTATTCTTTTTAATTATTGTCATGTTTAGTACAGAACCAATATTATCTTGCATAGTGTTTTTTGTATTTCCATTAGCTGCATACCCTGTACAAAAACTTGGTCAGAGAATGCGCAGAGTATCTTCAAAAGTGCAAGAGACACTCAGCGATTATACAAGTAAACTCGACGAAACATTTCAATCAATTAAAATTGTCAAATCATTTTTAGCAGAAAAGACAGAGTTTGATATAGCTAAAAAAATTTCTAATGATATCTTAACTTTATATCGCAATACAGCAAAGTCTGATGCTCTAATTTCACCTGTTATGGAGATTTTAAGTGGAATTGCAATAGGAATTATCTTGTTGTATGGAGGCTGGATGATATTGCAAGGTCATACTACACCAGGTGATTTAATGTCATTTATTACTGCATTTGTTACTGCATATCGACCATTTAAAAGCTTGTTATCATTAAATGTTAATTTACAAGAAGGTATTTCGGCTGCAGAAAGGGTCTTTGAAGTTCTTGATAGAAAGAATAATGTTGTTGATTCTGCCAATGCTCGTGATATTAAAATACATAGACCTAATATTCAATTTGAATCAGTCAGTCTAAGATTTGGACAAATATCTGCTATAAATAATATATCATTTACAATAGAGCAGTTTAAAACTACAGCTTTAATTGGAGTATCTGGTAGTGGAAAAACATCTATTACCAATTTATTAATTCGGCTGTACAATTCTAGCTCTGGAAATATCAATATTGATAAATACAACATTAATGATATTAGTATTAAATCTTTGCGTGAACAAATTTCATTAGTTACGCAAGATACTATTTTATTTGATTCAACTATTGCTGAAAATATTAGATATGCCAAACCAGATGCAGATATGGATCAAGTTATTGAGGCAGCACGATTAGCGGATGCAGAAGATTTTATATTAAAATTACCAAAGCAATTTGACACAATCATTGGCAATAAAGGCTTTTCTTTGTCAGGTGGTCAGCGCCAGCGCCTATCCATTGCGCGAGCATTTTTAAAGGATGCTAAGATTCTTATCTTAGATGAAGCAACAAGTAATTTGGATGTTAAATCTGAAAGATATGTATTGAATTCTCTACGAGAATTTTGCAAGGACAAAACAACTATTATTATTACTCATAGACTATCAAATATTAAATTAGCAGACAAAATTATTGTATTTAAGAATGGCTATATCGCCGAAGAAGGAAAGCATGATGAATTAATCGCAAATCATGGAGAGTATTATTCGCTCGTGCAACAAGAAAAACGTTACAGCAATTGATTAATTAATAGAAGAATTTAGTTGCTATATATTGATATTGAGATAATTATTAATTTAAATTATTCTTTTTTATAAATATTTAATTAATTATTGTTTATGTCTAAATTAGAAAGCTATATAGATAGTTTATGTTTAATATTAACTACTTCTTAGTAGCGCTAAACACCATAGGTATTTTTTGTATTAGGTTTCGAAATAGCGGATTTATATTCCTTGTTCAATTGTATTACAGAATATATCCAACATATACAAATTACTACAAATACAATCATTAGATAAAAAGATATAGAGTTATATTGGGCATTAGGAAATATCACGAATATAATTATTTGTAGAAATGATCCAAATGATTTACCAAGCTTTGTGCCAACTATATCTGCTGCAGCTTTACCCTTGGTCTTTAGGCCGTAAGGCAACGGAACATAAGCCATTTCCTTAGTTGCATCAAATAAAGCATATTTACTTGATTTGCTAAGTATATTTTGTACAGCTCCAAAGACAACAGCTATAGAAACTGGGTCAGTAATGGCAAATCCTATGAAATATAATATTGGCATAAAATCAAAATCAGAAATTATAAAAAATCCAAAACCAGTAACAAATACTATCATTGGAGTAATAATTGCAGCAGCAAACCAACCAGCGCGCCTTACTATATTTGAACAAATTAATACAAATAAAATGGTAAATAAACCTGTGTAGCTTAGATAATTACCAACAAATGCAGCAAAACTGGTAGGCGTTGTATATACGGTAGACGCTAAAGCTTTCCATGGCCCTTCTACTAAATTAATTGTTGTTCCGTAACATATAAGCATAATTGCAATTAACAATATATATCTAGAAGATAAAACAGTCTTAATGCTATCGATTAACCCTAGCTGGTTTTTTTTAGCTTGAAATTGTATATTCTGTACTATTGATTTGTCAAGCAGGATGTTGTACAAAAGCCAAAATGTACCCAATGCAATCAATCCTAGAGCAATAACAACTACTAGTACTATCTGTATACTCAATGCATGATCATCGTTTATCCGATGTAAACTAAATTTGTTGATAACATATTCATTCACTTGAGGCAAGTGAGATAAGAATTGCCCTGATATATACAAGCCGCTTTGACCAAGCAATCCAAATAATGGGTAAAATCTTGCAGATTGTTCTACATTAGTGATGCTGTTAACAAATTGCCAAAATAACAATGCAAATACAACATTTGGCCAAAGCTCTGCTATTATATAAAATAAAGAAAAACTCCAATTTGACATTGGTAAAATCAACCATTTGGCATTTGGATAAATACTGATCAAATGATTTGTATTCTGAACGCTTAAGTGAAGTGATTGGTGATTTGGAAATAAATAAAACGCAAAAAGCGCAAAAAATAATAAAAAACAAGACATAATAAGATAGAAAATTCTTTCTGTCTTCATTACACTTACTAATTTTATGTATATTATAGTTATTAAAATTGCAGATGGCATTACACCGCCAAACTTTAAAAACGCAATTGTTTGAGTGCCAATCATAGTATTAATAATACTATCTTTTAAGGCTCGTATTAGATTTTGTATTCCTAAAATACAAAACATCAATAATGTGATAAAGAGAAATTTTGATAATTCATGCCTATGGATTGGCCATATATAATCTAAAAATTTATTTTTAGAAATACTATAATTTTCTAGTGTATTTTGGGAATTTAATTTAGAGAAAGCTCTAAGCATTAATTTGTCCAACCTTTAAATTTCAATGTGTATTGGTCGGAACTAAATCTTAGATCATTTAATTTCACAAGTCAATAACCTGAATTAATTTAAAGTATCATGCGTAACATAATCAGTAATAAATTGTACTGGATTTTCTACTGGATCTAGCATATCCTTAAAGCCATTCATATTATAATTGGTAATGTATTTATTAGATCTGAGAAATATTAGATATTGTTCTATATCAATCGGATCGTAAGCTAAATATACGTGATTCTTAAATTCTTTAGACAAATCATTGCTATTAAATTCGTTATTCCAACCATTACTTAGGTATATAATAGGTTTATTAGCTACAACTACTTCTGCTAACGCAGAACTTCCATCGCTAATGATAACGTCAGATGCAAAAATATCATCAATCAAATCGGTATATTTATGATCGGAGATAGTTACATTTGGCAGTTTGGCAAATTTATCTAAAATGCCATATAATTCTTCTTTAGTTAGAAAATTACACCTTGTATGGTCAACAAACATACCACAATGAGGTCTAATAATGAGACGTATATGAGGATTATTCAATGCGTAATTATAAAAATAATAATGATAATTCAAAAAAGTAGATCCACCTTCATGTAAATCTCGATGTTTAAACGTTAGCATCCATCTTGGTAACCACAAAATTGTTTCTCGAAAATTAGTATTTTTAATATGTATATTGTTTAATCTTGACCTAACTTCTTTATATGGTTGATACCCAGATACAGCAACTTGTTCTGGTTTAAATTTGTACTGATCAATGTAAATTTGCTTTGTACTCTCTGAATCTACAAAGACAGTATCTATTACTTCTGGCAGGTCTGTATCATTAATAAATGACTGATGAAAAATATGAGGTCCATATACTATATACATCATCTTTTTAGATAGTGCTTTTAGATGATCATTAGAAAAATGAGGATGTAATGGGCAATTCGAGCTCATCTTATATGGCATCTGAGTAAAAATATAATCTGGAGCTAAATATTCTATACTAGTGCACTGAAACGGAGCTTCTGTGCCGCATGGAAATACTATATCATTTGGATCAAATGACTTGGCAAATTCAAAGTCTACTACCGTATCTAACAATTGAATACCACAATAACTTGGTATCATCGCGACCTTTACATCATGACCTACTTCTTTCATTCTATGATACAATTCCAGTACACCTTTTCCTCCAAGGGTTTTAGTATGCACTACAAACACAATTTTCTTTAAAGATGTCTCAGGATCTTTTTGTTGAAAAGTAGAAAATTTTTCATGATATATCCCATATAATATTGCAGTTAGCAAGCAAATGCAGCAAATGAAAATTAAAAACCTTATAGTTTTGATCATATTTACTTAGATAAGATAACTTAAACATCAAATCAGATATTGATTTATAACACAATTTCTGGTCATGGTCTAGAGGAGTAGAATGTAAATTTTATATATACAATATTTTCAATTCATTGACTACTAACCAATGTATCTAATTGAGAGTGTTGGAAGAATACAACATTTTATTAATTAATATTAACTAATTTGATTAATAAAATATTAATAAATAGGTAATAATGCTAAACTAATATTATTGGATGAATTATTTTTAAGGAGGTTTTATGTTTGAATTTATGCCAAAAATGTTTGATTTATTTACTAGTTTATTTGGCTGTTGTGCAGCCGCTCAAGACGAAGATCCACAACCTGTTATGTCTCAACCAGTTATCAATATTAACAACTATTATTCTTCTTCTGTTGCTCCAAATGAGCAGTGTTCAACCTCTGTTCAGTTAGGAAGTAAAAATGTTAGCGATAATGGTAGTCAAAGTTTTTATATAGATACAAAATATGAAGAAAACAATGTCGATTCATTATTTGATTTAACGCCAACTCATTTATTTGAAACGCCAAAAAAAATAGCGAAGAAAGATTTATCTGCAGACTTTTTACATCAAAGAAAAATATCGTATGATGAGGTAGTAAAAAAGAATGCCTCTTGTGATATAGGAACACCTGAGACAAATTTTTCTTCTTGCAACATCTTCAATGCTGGCTCTTTAACTCCAAGAAATGAGGAAGAATGGTCATTTAACCTTGATGATAGAGATTTTAGTGATTTACCTTCTCCAATTAGCCCTAACACTATAGTAAGTGATTTTGATGATAGAGATGAGGGGGTTTATAGTGCAATGGATAGATGCCGTACTAGTATAACAGATCTAATAACACCGAAGGATAATATTTTTGGTAATCAAATTGGTTCGGCAGAAATAACTACAGAGGCAATCTGTACATTTGGATTAAAGAACGGTGAGTCTTCAGCTTTATGTTCATGTGACATATACGATCATGCCTAAAAGCCAATTTCAATTTAACAGCAAGAACCATTTCATAGATGGTTCTTAAGTTAATCTCTTCTTGTTCCAAAAAATCTTAGTAGATATAGGAATAAATTGATAAAATCTAAATATAGGATAAACGCTCCCATAACAGACATTTTTTGCCCTAACTCACCACCACCTGAGCTATAGTAAATTGACTTAATTTTTTGAGTATCCCATGCTATTAATCCAAGAAAAATTATCACTCCAAGGACTGATGTAGCAAAATATATTGCAGAGCTTTTCAAAAATATATTTACAACAGATGCCATTATTAAGCCAATTAAACCCATAACAAAAAATGATCCAAATGATGTCAGATCCCTTTTAGTAGTATAACCATATATACTCATTCCTCCAAACATAGCAGAGCAAATGCAAAATGTACGAGCTATAGATTCCCCAGTATATATCAAACCAAGAGATGACAAAGACATTCCTGTTAACGCAGAATAAACCCAAAATAGTACTTTTGCATTATCTACACTCATCTTGCCAAATCCCATAAAAAAATAAAGCCCAATAAACAACGGAGAGAATGAGATTAATTTCCCGAACCCGGTAATCCCTACCAGATAACCTCTATCTACTTGAAACATCAAATTAGCAAGTGGTGGAAATGCAATTGTTGCAAACGCCATTACAGCAGTAACAACCAATCCAAGAGCCATATAATTATATATTTTTAATAAATATTGCCTTAAACCTTCATCATAACCTTTTCTAGCTCCAGTTATGGTGCTAGTATAATTGAAATCAAGCATAAGTTCCCTTTTAAGTTATTTTTAATTATAAATCATCTCTAACATTATATCATCTCACCATCTTTTTGCAAGCTGCTCAATATTATAATTGTTGTTATTTGATATTAGATTTTAAATAAAGAATAGGCAAAGAAGATTGTAACAATTTATTATTGCGTTTGATTAATTATTTCCTTGGGTTTATTGAATGTTTCTGCCGATGATTCATTATTGCTTGCATTGGATTCCACTAACTCACTTTGAGCAGAAAAAATATGGTAACGTTCAAGAGTAGTTGGGATTTGTTTATTTCCTATATCTATACCTAATTTTTGAATATTTTTAACTTTTGACAAAAAATTACGATTAAAAGAAGCTGCAAATTTATCATAATAAGCCATTGTATTTTGTAGATTTGAGCTAAGCTTCTTTGCATGATCTGTAATAGATGAAATAGATACAAGTAATTTGCGTACCTCATCTATAATAGCTTGATAATTTTCAGCTCTTGTATAGTCTGAGATTTGAAATTTCGCAAATGACAGCATATTCATTAATCCAGAAGGGCCGACTGGAAAGATGTTCAATTCCCAAGCTTTGTGCATAAAATCTTTATCAATATCTATTATTTTTTCTATTGATTGTTCTGTCGGTAGAAACATTAACGTTACAATATTTGTATATCTAGCATTACTTGTACATTGAGGAATGTCTTTAGTATTTGATAATATATTATCTGCATAGTCTTTACTTGCAAGAGATTTAAGATGCAGATTCATCATTTTAGCAAGAGATTTATCATGATCATTTCCCATTAAAAACTTAGATGACTTAGCATCAATTACCATAAGATTGCCAGACGGCAAAAATACTAGGCTATCTGGTCTTAATTTGGATTTTTCTTCTGTGATAAAATTATACTGCATAATATAATCCAAGTTATTACGCAAACCAGATGTTTTTAATATATTTTCTAGAGTGATTTCCGCGATGGCGCCAGCTCCAGATGGAGATAATAACGATTGTTTAATAACATCCACAGTTTCTTTTGAGTTATTTACATCTTTGTTAATTTGACCAATTATATTTAATAACCTTTCAAATTCTTTATTAAATTTTTCAGTATGTGATCCAATCTTTTTTTCAGATAATTCTCTCGATTCTTGATTTTCTCTTTTATGTATATCAATCAATTCTTTAGAAAGTTTATTTCCTAAATCGAATAAAACTGATTTAGTAGATTCGAAATGCTGTTTTTTTAATTGATCAAATTCAATTTGCAAACGTTTAAAATGTTCAATTTCTGCATCTAATTTTTCTACTTGTTTGATATATGATATGTTTTCTTCTTGAAATTTGCTATTTTGCATTTCTAGTTCTAGTTTTTGATTACACACAAACTTTAATTCCGTCTTAGTTTTAATAATAGCAAAGAACAAGGTAAAAGATGTAATGCATGCAATAGCTAATGCGATATAGATAAGTATAAACATTTAAATATTTGTTTTTGTTGTTTTACTAGCTCCATGAGTAGTCTTATTCCATTTAAATGGATTTCTAATTATATCCCACAATGCTTTATATGTAGCAATTATATTAAGTGAAAAATAAAAAGGCCAGATCATTAAACTAAGATAATCACATTTATTTAATTTTCTTAAAGTACCTTTTAAATGAATCAATATATATATACCTGCTCCATAAGCGCAAGATATAAGGCATATACTATTTAAAATCCATAATAATTGTATCGTGTTATTTTTAGTAGTAATTGAACCTAAAATAATCCATGGTATAGAAAAAAAACTATATACAGGAAATCCTATAATAGTATGAATAAATATTATTTGTCTAAATGTGATATTTAATTCATGTCTTTGCTTAATCAATATTATTGTTGTTTGTATAAATCCTTTAATCCATCTTGAGCGCTGGTAAATCCAATTATCAATGCTAATAGGAGCTTCTTCTAAAGTGCAAGAATTAAGTATAGATACTTTATACCCATGAGTATATAACCTGATTCCTAAATCTGCATCTTCAGTGACATTATAAGCATCCCATTTTCCAATAGCATGCAAACTACTTGTTTTAATATGATTGCTTGTTCCGCCTAGTGGAATAGGTAAATCCGCTAAATTTATACCTCTAAGTAAAAAATTAAACCATAATGTATATTCTAAGCAAAAACATTTTGATAATAAATTTTCTTCTAAATTGTAAATATTTAGCTTAGCTTGAAGGCAAGCATATTGATCTGGCAAGTATTTAAATGTTGCTATCGCCTTAATTAGTTGATCTTTATCTGGATTATCTTCTGCATCATATATTACAATATACTCGCCTTTAATGTACTGCGCAGCGTAATTCAGAGCTTTAGGTTTAGTACGAGGAAAGCTCTTTGGTACATCAATAATGTGAATATAGTTTGGAATAACAAAATCTTTTAACGCTTCATGAGTTTCATTATCATCTTGTTCTAAGATAATTTTCACATCAAGTTTATTTTTTGGATACTCGAGTTGAGTAATATTGTATATAATTGATTTAATTTTTTCTTTTTCTTTGTATAAAGGAACTAGTATCGTATATATAGGAAATGATGTGATGCTATATTTGTAACTTATCGTGTAATTATGAAGAAGAGCCTGAAAAAATAAAAAGATTTTGATTAAATTTTGCGATAAGAACCAAATATTGCTTATACAACACAAAATATTGTTAGACATTAGATATAAAATAAGAAAGGAAAAGATAAATACTAATAATGAATCTGTGTAACGAATATTCTTTGCAGTATAATTTTTATTAAGAAAATCTAGATAATACTTAGCTCTAGCAATTTTTTCTCCCTTGAAGTCATCAGTTAATCCTTGGAAAAAATAATCGTCATAATAATTAGTATTTTTATTGTAATATAATGAAATAATATCACATTGATAGCGACTATAAAGATGCGTTGGAAGAATATATAACAGTGATTTTTTATCTAAAATATCCTCATCGAATAAAACTTGCAATATGTTTAAATTACTTACGCTTTGAATCAATTGAACATACAATGCCTGAGATCTAGACAGCAGAGATTGTGATATTAAAATTTCTAGTATATAAGTTTCTAATATACATTTATCAGTTATACTTCTATCCATAAAGATGTGACAATTCCAGAATTTCTTAATTTTATTGCTTTATATAAAAGGCTTGTATCTCTAAAATAACCTAATTGCAGGGTTAAATTATCTGATAAGTTACCAAAAATAAAAGATTTTGCAATCGAAATTTGTTGATATCTAGTTTTAAAATAGGATGAACAATAGCCAATTCTAATTGTATCTTGCAGAAATAATGTAAACATAAAATTGCGAGGTAATTTAATCGACTCCGATAAAGAGAAGCTATAATAAAATTTTTTAGAATGCAATGACTTTCCTAAAGAAATGGAACAATCGCTAACAAATTCTAAAGATTTGATTGGTTGATTTCGACCAAGTGCCATTGATATTGCAACTACATCATTATCGTATTTATTAATATTTTTTGTAAAACTTGCTTTGAAAGATCCAGCAAATTTTTCACAGTGAAATAACTTAAGTTTAGTAAATAATATAGCAGAATGATTATCAAATTTAGATTTATAGTGCATTTCATTGCTTACAAAATAATTCTGATTATAAAAAGCAATTACTCCCAGACTTTGGTAATCACTAATTCCTAGCTCAATTGATGCACTACCATATTTATGATTTTGATATGAAGATAAAATCTCTATATGTTTCTTGCATTCAGCTATTGCGGCATTTATTTGAGCTAATTTAGGAGAGGATTCTTCTAAACCATGATAAGCTGTCAAAATATGTTTTTTTTTATAAAGATCAATCATTTTGAGGTATATTTCATAACAACAATCAGCTCTTTTTGTCTTAAGTTTTTTAGACTGATTATCAATATGAGATAAAGATATAGTATATATACTTTTGCCATTACCTGGGAGCCAGGAAGATCCTTGAGCATATTGAGATAAAGACAAAAAAAATACGACAGTAATCAGATATTTGTTTTGAACCATTTAATGAAATTTTTAATCCAGCTATTTTCTAAGTTTTCTAATATGGTATTATGTTGATTTATTGCGGCAGATTCAGCAATGCCAATTACAGAAGAATAAGAGCAGCTATTATATTCCTCTGATAAACCATCATATATTTGTGATTTTCCTATTCGTATTTGCTTGTCAAATACTTTTGCGGCCACTTCTTTGACCCCTCTCAAATTGGCTCCACCGCCAGTCAATACAAGTCGACGTGCTATTAAATTATCAACTTTTGCATTATCATATTGCTTTTTAACCGCATACAATATTTCTTCCATTTTTTTGTTTATAACATGAGACAATTGATGCGTCGTAATAATTGAACGTTGTTCATATAAGTTATTAGGTTCAATTGTTTCAAAATTAATTGGCTGATCTTTATCAAAACTTGATATTGATGCTTTACCGTATAATATTTTTAGTTTTTCTGCAGAATGCACATTGATAGCAAAATTCTTTGCTATTTCATGCGTAATATCTAAACCTCCAAGATTAACATGGCCAGTATATATTAATTTATCATATGCAAATACTCCAAATGATGTAATTTTTGCCCCTATACTGATTATTAAAGCTCCTAAGTCCTTTTCGTCTTTAGATAAACAAGCAATGCCTGATGCGTAAATGCTAAGCATTACTTTGGTAATTTGCAAATGACATTTGGCAAGGCAATTAGCTAAATTCGTTACAATGATCGAATCAACAGTAATTATATGCAATTGACAACTTAATTCTTTTCCACACATCCCTATTGGATCATCTACAACATGTTCATTATTTATAATGAATTCTATGGGAATGTAATGAATAATATCATGACTTGTCTTTTTAAATTCACTTAGCATTCTTTGCATTAAGCGTTTAACATCGGTCTTAGAGATAATATTATTAGATAACTTCATTGTATCATTAACATACCAAGACTTTGTTCCAAGGCCTGGAATCGCAATTATCACATCCTTGATATTTTTGCCACATTGCTTTTCCAAGGTAAATATCACTTCCATGATACAATTTTCTAGCGCTTTAATATCTGTAATAAACCCAGAATTTAAACCTTTAGAATAATTGAATGTCTGAGCCAATATATTGATATTACTTTTTTTATCAATATTAGCCACAATCCCTGAAATTTTATTTGTACCTAGATCTAAAGCGACACAGTTTGATTGTTTGTGTTTCATATATCAAATATCTCACGCTATTTTTTTACCGATTCAGTCTAATGGTAAATATAAAATTGTGCAAGTTTAGTTATCAGCGAGCCTGATTATTTGGATTGCAATATAATCACATTAATTATAAAATGAATCATTCTGCAGCTGTTAAATTTAGGATTTGAATAGTATTAGAACTAATTTGGTTCATACAAAATTTCAATTAATTAAACTTTAAGGTGTAATATGAAAAAAGTTTCAACTCAGGGACAAGAAGAAAAGCTTCTATTAGCTAGAGCAAATATTCAAGATCGAAACGACTATAACAACCAAGGAGCAAATACTGGCTTGAATCATACTTCAAACGTTGTCGATAGAGTAAATATTTCAAGTAATAATAGTGTTAATAATACTTATTTATCTTTGTATAAAAATACTGTAACATCATTATCAATACCATTGAATACTGATGTCATGCAAATACCATCAACCCTTCCAAGAACACACCAAAACTATTGGCCATTAGTATCTGATCAATTACTTAAAGAAATTCAAGATATATTTAGATCCCCAAATAGTAGCCCAGAAAGTAAAAATGCTTGCATACTTGCTATATTAGATTCAATAAATGGAGATCAAAGTGAATATACTTTAGATAAGATTTTTGCTAAGATAGAAAATGCTGTTGCACATCAATTTAACGATTATGATCGTGATTTTGCTCTAAATACAATCGATCATATACTTGCAGATGAAAAATATTTTGTAGCATTATTGGTATTATCGAGTTATCAAGACCCTACTGCAGTAGCAGATCTAATTAAATCAAGCAAAGGTCGTGCATTAGGTATTTTAGACAAATTTATTGCAAGTGGTCATTTACTTGATGAAAAAACAATTCAAAGCCTAGATTATGCAATGAAAAATGATCTAGAAGAGAATTTGCATTTTATTGTCTGTGTATTTATGAATGTTTCTCAAAAGGGTTTATCATTGCCTAAATTGGTACTAATGAACATCGCTCATTATTGTATATATAAATCAGATGATCCAAGCGTTATTGCTAAAGCTGCCATGACATTGTTTTTGAATATGACATCAGAATTGTTTTTGAATATGACATCAGAAGATAGTAAAGGATTGAATTCTGCGCGCGAATCTTTATCGCTTATGTTGCTACGTCCAATTCAATTTGATATAGATACAAAACCAATACCGGCAGAATTAGCTATCAACATCTTGTTAGAAGATGCTCAAAATTCTGATGTTGAATTTTCAAGCATGACAATACAATATTTACTCTCTGCGATAAAAAACTGTATAGCTCAATCTGAGCAAGGTAGGTTAGGTAGTAAGGATTTTGAAGAAAGAAGATTTATAGATGTAGCTTGCTTAGTTTTACTTTATGCTAAGATGGATCAAGAACTTGTTAGTTACATGATAGGTCAGTTGAATGAAATATTGGGCGAAACTATCAATGTGCCATATGATGTGCATCAATTAATAGAAAAAGTTATATTAAGCCGCGCAGAATTACTGCATTTATCATTATTTGAATCTTTGAAAAAAGATCTAGGTAATATGCTTTCTATAGTTGAGCGTTCTCAATTAACAGAACGAGCATTTAATTCTATACTTACAACATTAAATAGTATGCGTAATTTACCAGAAGATCAGCAAGATACTATCATTGCTCTAGCAATATTGATATGCGCGCAAAATAATCAATGCCATAATCATCATCCGCCGCGTGAATTGATATGCAAGATATTTGATATATGTCAAAATACAACTAATTCTAGTGTTATTCGTAATTTAACATTATTTATCCATATTATATATAATGCTGGCTATCAACTTAGCTCCAAAGAGATTGAAATCATACCAGCATTATATAAAAGTATTGATGAATGCTGTTCTTCTTTAGAGCAAAACGAGCAATCTGATCTCAAAGAAATACTAGCAGAGCTAATGAATCAAACATTGCAAATATAATTAATTGAACTATGTTAGTTAGAGCTATCTGTATGACACTTAGCTTACTTAGCTTTTTTATAACTTTAACTAAAGTATCCTTTGCATATCAAAATCATAGCATTTATGATCAAGATATTCCTGATGAGATAGCGTTTTTTGATATAGATCATAATCGTCATTTTTTAGAACAGTTTGATGATAAGACAATTCTGCTCAGTTTTTGGGCTAGTTGGTGTTCATCATGTTTAAGTGAAATTAATAACTTAGATAATTTGCAAAAAGATTTTCGCAAATTACCATTTCAAGTGATTGCAATATCTGAGGATTTTAAAGATGTAGAAATTGTAAAAAGTTATTTCCAACATCATGATATTAAATATTTGAGGATATATTATGATTATAAAAATGCTTTATTTAAATCTTTTTCAGTTGCAGGATTGCCTACAAGTTTTTTGATTAATACCAATGGCAAGATTGTTGAAATATTTACAGGTAATACTAATTGGAATGATGATGATATTAGGGAAATAATTCTATCTCACATGAATGGTAATTATAGCTTACCTCGTAATAGCCATAAAACATTGTTGATTAATCAAAATGTAAAATCTTTATTGACAGTTCCAAAAAATAGTGCAAATCAAGATCAAATAGATGATAATACAATTGAAAAATAATTAAAATACGATCACTGTTAAGTAAGGATATGGGAAAAAACAATAAATTATCTGTAGTAGTTGCAGAAAAGAGAGAAAATATAAAAACTATAAGTAAAATACAACAATTTTGCTCATCATTTATACCATCAAAATTTAAAAACAAACCTGTAGTAGCTGTTATTAGACTTAATGGCGCCATTGGAAACGTTGGTCAATTTAAACAAGGTGAGTTAAGCATAGAATCTATGAATGAATTAATTGAGAAAGCGTTTAAATTACCTAATCTTAATTTTGTATGTTTATCTATCAACTCTCCTGGTGGATCCCCTGTACAATCAGAATTAATAGCGAATCGTATCATTATGCTCTCTAAAGAGAAAAAAATACCAGTATATAGTTTTGTTGAAGATGTAGCTGCATCTGGTGGATATTGGCTGGCATGTGCTGCAAAAAAAATATACGCATCTAAAAGTTCAATAATTGGCAGTATTGGAGTTGTATCTAGCGGATTTGGTTTTCAAGATGCTATAAAAAAATTTGGAATAGAAAGAAGAGTGCATACTGTAGGAAAAAATAAATCCGTATTAGATCCTTTTTCTCCATTGAAAGAAGATGACGTAAAAATTGTTAAAAAAATTCAAACGCAAATATATCAACATTTTGTAGATTACGTTAAATCTCGTCGTGTAGGAAGGTTGACACAAGATGATGATATATTATTTAATGGCGAATTTTGGTCTGGAGAAAGCGCTGTAGATTTTGGCTTGATTGACGGCATCGATAATATGTATAATTTTATTTATGAAGAATTTGGAAATAATGTCAAAATTGAATATATTGGGCATAAAAAATCTTGGATTAAGAAAAAATTTGGTATTACACATAACATAAGCATTGATCCAGAATCTATTAAATCCTTATCAAAATCTATTAGAGAAGATTTAATAGACAATAGATTTAATATTCATTAACATTAATGTTAATTATATAGATATAACATCGTCATGAATAAAGTGATAACAAGATTTGCACCGTCGCCTACTGGACATCTTCATGTAGGCAATATACGAACTGCTTTAATTAACTGGGTATACGCAAAGCATCATTCTGGAATTTGCTATTTACGTTTTGATGATACTGATAAGTTACGTAATAAACAAGAATATAAGGACTCAATATTGAATGATCTATCTTGGTTAGAATTGATTCCAGATCAAATATTTGCTCAATCTACTCGTTTAGATAAATATAATGAGGCTATGCAATATCTAATTAGCATAGGTAGATTATATCCATGTTTTGAAAGTACTCAGGAATTAGATCTAAAAAGAAAATGGCAAATTTCTAATGGCAAACCACCTATGTATGACCGTAGTGCGTTAAAGTTGTCGGAAGCTCAAATTCAAGATTTGATTGATCAAGGCAAAAAACCTCATTACAGATTTCTAATTAAAGATGAATCAGTTATTTGGAATGATCTAGTTAAAGGTGAAGTTCATTACCAAGGTAAACATCTAAACGATCCAATTATCGTCAGACAGGATGGCAGCATGACTTATATGCTTTGCTCAACAGTAGATGATATAGAATATGGCATTACAGATGTCATTAGGGGAGAAGACCACGTTACTAATACTGCAATTCAAATTCAGATGTTTCAAGCAATGTATGGCGCTCAACCTCCAAATTTTGGTCATATAGGTCTTATTAAAAGCAAGGAAGAGAAAATCTCAAAGCGCATCGGTGGATTTGAAATATCTCAATTACGTGATTCATTAGGATTAGAACCAATGGCAATTAATAGTTTGCTATGTTTAATTGGATCATCAAAATCTATGAAGTATTTCAAAAATATGCAAGATTTAGTAGCAGATTTTAATATTGAAAGCTTATCAAATAGTACAGTGCTATATTGTCAAAAAGATTTGGAGCAATTAAATCATAAGCTATTAATACATTTAGATTTTGATCAAGTGAAGGATAAAATTTATGCGATGGGTTTAAATGAAATTGATGAGCAATTCTGGCTTGCTGTTAGACCAAATCTACAAAAATTATCGGAAATAAAAATATGGTGGAAAGCTTGCCATGAGCCAAATAAGCTAGGTATTCAAGATAAGGATTTATTGAATATTGCTGCTAAACTATTCCCCAATGGTACAATAGATGAAAATACTTGGAAAATATGGACAACTATTATTTCTAGGGAAACAGGAAAGAGTGGTAAAGATTTATTTTTACCACTAAGGATTGCCTTAACCGGAATGCAACATGGACCAGAATTAAAAAATATATTACCGTTGCTTTCAAAAGAGGAGATCATATCAAGATTAATTAGGTAGTGCGATGGATATTATAAAAAAAGAGAATCAAAAAATATTAAAGAAGCCTGATTGGATTAGAGTTAAAGCGCCTAATTCTAAAGAGTATTTTGAGACTAAAGCAATTATGCAAACAGAGCAACTCCACACTGTTTGCGAGGAGGCTGCATGCCCAAATATAGGAGAATGCTGGAAGAAGAAACATGCTACATTTATTATTCTTGGTGATATATGCACAAGAGCTTGTGCTTTTTGTAATATCAAAACGGGTAAGCCAAGGGCTGTAGACGTCTCTGAACCAATACGTCTTGCTCTTGCAGCTAAAAAATTAGGATTACGTCATATAGTAATTACATCAGTAGATCGCGATGACTTAAAAGATGGAGGAGCCCTGCATTTTGCACAATGTATAGAAGAAATTCGCAAATCATCTCCAGACACTACGATAGAGGTACTTACGCCTGATTTTTTAAAAAAGGATGGTGCAGAGCAAATTATAGTAAAAGCTAAACCCGATGTATTCAATCACAATATTGAAACAGTACCATCTCTTTACAGAGAAATTAGGCCTGGTGCTAGGTATTACCAATCTCTCAATTTATTACATAATGTCAAAAATTCAGATTCAACAATTTTTACTAAATCTGGCATGATGGTAGGTTTGGGAGAAACTAATAAGGAAATACTACAAGTCATGGATGATTTGCGATCTGCAGGAGTTGATTTTTTAACTATTGGTCAATATTTACAACCAACCCCTAAACATGCTTCTGTGAAGAGATTTATGCGCCCAGAGGAATTTCAGCAACTTGAAGACATTGCAAAAGCAAAAGGATTTTCTATGGTTTCTGCAAGTCCTATGACGCGTTCATCTTATCATGCAGAAGATGGTTTTAAGCAATTAAGGAAGAATGCATCAAATTTAAATCTTTGCGCCTAACTGTGCCTAAATTCAATACCAGCAAAAATTTACCATATCAAGCAAAGGATTTATTCGATTTGGTCCTTGATATCGAATCATATCCTGAATTTTTACCATGGTGTAATGGCGCTAGAATTATATCAAAGAATGATGATCAAATTACAGCAGAACTGCAAATTAAATATAAATATCTAAGTTTTGATTATATTTCCAATGTTAAATATCATGAATTAGATGGTAATTATGAGATTCATGTGCAATCGAAAAGTTATTTATTTAAATATCTAAAAAATTCTTGGCAAATTAAGCAAATGAATGAATTTTCCTCTATAAATTTTGATATTGATTTTGATGTAAAATCAAAAATGCTCAGTAAATTGATAAAAATATTTTTTTCTTATGTAGCAGATACTATGATAAATAGTTTTGAAAAACGCGCAAAGCAATTATTTGGGAAGGTCGATAAAGATTAGCTAAGAGAATAGTCGTTATTTAAATCAATGGTGACCCCTACGGGATTCGAACCCGTGTTCCCACCGTGAAAGGGTGGTGTCCTAACCGTTAGACGAAGGGGCCACACAAACATTACTTATTACATAAAACTAAAGATTTTGCAAGTCATAAATTGATTTTGTTAAGATCTTTAATTCAAAAGAGCTTGAATATCGATAGATTTTGTATATTATATTAGCTATACTTTACCTGTAGAATTAGTTCTAAATAGAGAGTTTTTCTATGTGGCTAATTGGTTATAAATATAATATCTTTAACTTACCATAATGAATGTCATGACTCATGAAGTTGAATTAGAAGCAATAATAAGAAATAAATTTAGCACTGGCCCTGCTCGTGCAATTCGTAGATTAGGAATGGTGCCAGCCATAATTTATGGACATGGAAAAGAAAATGTTGCAATCACAATCGAAGAAAAAGAAATTAATAAATTATACAAACAACCTCAGTTTATCACTAGAGTAATAAATTTTAAGATTGGCAATAAGAAACACAAAGTACTACCCAAAGCTATTGAGCTACATCCTATAACAGAGCTTGTACGTCATGTTGATTTTATTTTCGTCAACGACAAAAAGGGTGGTATGCAAAAAATGATGGTGCCTATAGTATTTGAAGGACGTTCTAAATCAATTGGATTAAAACGTGGAGGTTATCTCAATATCATCAAACGTCAAATATTAATTTCTTGCAGGGCGGATTCATTACTACAAAAGATTTCCGTAGATATTTCTAATATGCAAGTTGGTCAAGCAATTAAATTTGAGGATTTAGATTTGCCAGAAGGTGTAACCGTTCTAGAGAAACCTGGATTTATAGCAACAATGCTTGGAAGTAAGCTAAAAACTACAGATGAAACTTCTGAAGATGAAGCCAAAGAAAGTGAAGCCGCTGATGAAAAATAATATACTAAATATTTAGTCTATTATTGTTAACATGCTTATTGTAGGACTAGGCAACCCTGGTGCAAGATATACGCGTTCTAGGCATAATGCTGGATTTATTGCAATCGAGGAAATAGCTAAGTATTACGGCATTAATGGCTGGAAACAAAATAAAAACCTTAAATCAGAAATTGCCATTTCTCAGAGCAATGGACAAAAGTTAATATTTGTCAAACCAATTTCCTATATGAATTTATCTGGCACTTCGGTTCTTGCAGTAATCTCATACTATAAATTATCAATAAATAATACTATAGTTATTTATGACGATATTGACTTAGATTTGGCCAAGGTGAAATGCAAATTCGCAGGAGGAAGCGGGGGTCATAACGGCATTAAGTCTATAGATCAATTATTGGGGCTGAACTACTATAGGCTTAGAATTGGTATTGGCAGACCATCAGAGTTAAAGCAAGATGTATCAGATTATGTCCTTGGCGATTTTAATAAAGATGAATTACAGCAAATCGCGCATTCTACTAGCAAGATTGTTGATAATTTTCACTTGTTACTAGAGCATAAATTAGAAAAATTTCAACATTATTGTAGGGCTACCACAACTTTCTGAAACTGTTTATACACCATCTTTCCTGATATTATTCATGCACTACAGACCAGTGTTATGGGCTTTGACTATCGCTTCTTCAACAACATTTTTTAGTATCATTGCTTTCCTGATTTCTATCTTTACATATTTTGTTAACAGTTTGTTATAGTGCTTCATCTTGCATTATTTCGCTAGCAGCAACTAAATCTCGATATTCGCCTAAGATTTGTTGCAATTCTTGTGCTGTGCGTTAATGTCATTTTCATGTTCAAAACATCCTCTTATCTTTTCATAGAACTCATTTTCGTCTATATTGCGCCTTGGTAATATTCTTTTTGTTTTTACATACCTAAATCATAACACTGAGACAATGATAGCTTTTGACTAGAATCTAGATCATCAAAATCATAATAAGGAAACATTTCTAAAAACATTCCATTTGCTAAAACATTATCGATATATTCGTATATCATTGGTAATATGCCTTTCAATTTTGGATGATTTTCACAATATGATCTAATACTAATTGACATTCTCCCCCCTCCCAGCTAAAAGCAAGGGGATTCATAGTGTATACTATAGTAGTATTCTCTCACGATTTCCTACTGATTCCTGCTTCACAGTAGTTACTAATGTATCCACTCCACAGGCTAACATCGTTTGCCCAACGACTAATATATTTTTAGCTGCGTTTATATCAGCATTTTCTTTATGACCACAAGCTTTACATTCAAATTTAGTTTGAGATAGTCTATTATCACTATCGTTGTAACCGCAATTAGAACAGGTTTGGCTAGTATATCTAGGATTTACTC